>DKDD01000039.1:4583-14101 GCA_002451715.1 Ruminococcaceae bacterium UBA6857
TCCCGCCGAGATAAAAAACATCGCAAAGCTTTGCAAAATCTTCAAGCGTTACGTCGTTTTCTTTTGCGCCGAGACCGTATCCCATTCTTGCGCCGTCAACAAAAAGATATATTCCGAATTTGCGGCAGACGCGGCTTATTTCGGTTAGTTCTTTGAGTGAATAAAGAGTGCCTTTTTCCGTCGGGAACGAGATGTAAACCATTTTCGGCTCTGTGAGATATTCCGCTTCGCCGGAATCAAGATAGGCGCGGGCGCAGTTTTCAATTTGTTCGGCGGTGATTTTTCCGTCCGTGTCGGGGAGCGAAAGAATTTTATGCCCCGCGTTTTCAATCGAGGCGGCTTCGTGGCAGTTGATGTGCCCTGTATCGGGCGCAATAACGCTTTGAACACTGTTCAGCGCCGAAGCGATCACAACAAAATTTGCCTGAGTTGCACCCGGAAAAAACTTTACTTCCGCGTTCGGGCAGGAGACAAGTTCTTTAATTTTTTTCTCGGCTTTTTCGCATAATTCGTCTTCGCCGTAGCCGGCAAAAGAGGTTTCGTTTTTGTTTTGAAGTGCTTCAAGAACACAGTTCAAAGCGCCGCGGTTATAATCATTGTTGAATCGAATCATATTATATCTCCCAAAATTTTTCGTCCTATATTCATGATATCATCAAAAGAAAGGAAAGTCAAACAAAAGCTTTTCTTTCTTATCGGTGCCGGTGAAGTAAAACCGTATGTTGTACTACATAAAAACTTCTTTTAGATGCGGCTTTGTGAGGCTCAAAAAAAACAATATGTTTTGGCGCCCGAAGTATATTCTGCTGTCGTGCTTTGCTATGCCGTTTTCTCCGGCACGTCAAAGTTTTCACCCAAAACAAAAAACCGTTGAAATTGTTACATTTCAACGGTCTTAAGTTGGCTGTTGCGAACCATTATGATGCCACCTTGATTTTTGAAAAAATCAAGAATTTCTCGCCGTTTTTCAAGAAAAATTATCCGCTGAACCGTTTTCTCAAAATGAAAACCATCTTCCGAGATTGCGATTCACTGCTGCCTGATAAACCATTGCGGCTGTCACATTATCCTGAACAGCCATACCGGTAGTATCAAAAATTGTAATTTCATCGTTGTTCGTTCGTCCCGGCTTTTTTTCTGCAATCAGTTCGCCGATTTCCCCGTAAATATCGGATTCTTTGATATACCCCGAAATAATGGCGTTGCGCGTTTCTCCGCGTGAGATACATTGCGCAATGTTGTCATTTACAATCTTTGCATTGCAAAAGACGGTTGGCTCTAACTCGTTTTTTTCTGCCATATCTGCACCGACGGCAATAATGTGCGTTCCTTTGCTGACGAGCCCAGCAGGCACAAGAAAGTTTTTTGACGGAGTTGTGGTTACAATAACATCTGCACTTTGCAATGCTTTTTCCACAGTATCGCAGACAGTCACGGAAACAGGCAATTCAGTTTCAACATCTTCTTTATATTTTAACAACGCAGAAGTATTACGGCTGTATACCCTAACTTGCTTAATCGGAAGTACCTGACTTAGGGCATAGACTTGTAGCCTCGCCTGTGTTCCGCTGCCGATGACACAAACCGTTTCCGAGTCTTTTCTTGCCAGATATTCGGCTGAAACTGCTCCCGCTGCGGCTGTACGGATGCCGGTAATCAGACTTCCGTCCATGATACAGAGAACGGCACCCGTTGCGGCGTCTAAAATCTGAATTGTACCGATCATAGTCGGCAAGTCGTTTATTTTTCCGTTATCATAAAAACCGGAAGCAATTTTGACCGACACATATTTATTCAAGAGATTGCAGCAGGATTTTATATCCGTTTCACCGTTATACTCGGGCATTTCCATAGACACAATATCCGGCTGTTGAATTTTTCCCTGCTGAAATGCAAGATATCCGTCCTTAACGGCAGTAATGACATTATCCATTGTCAGAATCGACTGAACATCGTTTTTGCTTAATAATAATGTTTTCATAATCTTTCCTTACCACCTGAACGGTTATCGGGCAAACCCGTTTTCAGACAGAAATTCCTCAAATTTGTCGAGTGCCTCGGGTACGCCCTTGCGACCGTATCCCATTCTGAAATACTGACCTTCGACATCATAAATATCGGCAGGCAAAAGAAGAACACATTTTTTGTCCACTGCCATTTGGCAGAAATCTTTAACGGGCATATCTATAAGCAGCTTGTGAAAAGCAACCGGTCCGCAGGAAATAGGACGCTTACTGAAAAGATCCGTATGACGTGCAAAGAAAGCGTCTGCGTACCTGATATTTTCACGAATCAGATCCGTGCTTCTTTTAAGTAGCATATCGCCATGCTTTAATGCAATCTTTGAAAGATATTCGGAAGGTGCGGAATCGCAGATACTCATATAGTGTTTGAACTTAACAACCTTTTCGAGCGTGTCAATATCCTTTGTTGCAAGCCAGCCGACACGAAGCCCTGCCAAGCCGTATGCTTTGGACATGACGCCGAGAGAAACGCCTTTTTCATAATGGTCTGCGATCCAATCCCGCTTTTCTCCGTCCATTTCCAATCCCTTATATACTTCATCTGAAAACAGATAAATATTGTGTCTGCGGCAGATATCGCAAAGAGTCTCGATTTCCTCATTCGTAAAGGTGTATCCTGTCGGATTGTTTGGTGTGTTGACAGCAATCAGTTTTGTATTCGGCTGAATCAGAGCTTCAAGTTCATCGAAATCAATCACCCATTTTTCACCGTCGTCGTGAAGATACCACTTTGATACGGTGCAGCCGGGAACGGAGTTGGCCACCTCATAGGCAGACTGATAGTTCGGATACATGGCGATCATATGATCGCCGGGATCAAGCATTATATTCATATAACCGAAAATTGCTTCCTGTGCGCCATGAAAAACCAACACATTTTCCGCTTTCATATCCCGGTAAAGAGAGGCGATAATACTGCGCAGTTCGGGATCGCCCCATGTTTCCGTATATCCGAGCCAAAGTTTCAGATATTCTTCTTTTGCTCCCGGTTCCAGAGAAAGCAATTCTTCGGTGCGCATGGATTCACAATCCGACTGCGTAAGCAAGTAAGGCGCAGTAAACTCGTATTTCCCGAAATAGCATTCCAACTTAAAATCATTTATCTTCAT
Organism: Ruminococcaceae bacterium UBA6857; assembly: GCA_002451715.1. Lineage (GTDB taxonomy): Bacteria > Bacillota > Clostridia > Oscillospirales > Acutalibacteraceae > UBA6857. The sequence continues at coordinate 7,717 of DKDD01000039.1, forward strand.
AGGAGGCCTCCGCAATTGCCGATTTGTCAAAGTTAATCATAACACTGAACCGTAAAAAAGTCTACTACTGTAAGTAAAAACAGTGTGACAAAACTGTAGCCCTAAAGGCTTCTTAGGGAATAGTGAAGAGTGAAAAGGGAATAAGTAAAGCCCCAAAGACTTTCGTCTTTGGGGCTTTGGTGGGCAGGGATGGATTCGAACCATCGAAGTCGTTGACGGCAGATTTACAGTCTGCTCCCTTTGGCCACTCGGGAACCTACCCATATTAAAAAAGATGGAGCTGGTGGACGGACTCGAACCCCCGACCTGCTGATTACAAATCAGCTGCTCTACCAACTGAGCTACACCAGCATACACCAGCGCGTCCTTAACGCTCGAATAATATACCACATTATTCGAGTTACGTCAAGTGTTTTTTTCAAATTTTTTGAATTTTTTTTGCCCGCTTAAAGCGTTAAAGAGAAAAGCGGATTTTCTCCGGGTTTTTCACAACGTGTTTAAGGATGCTTTAAAAGTTTTTGCCGAAGCCGTGCGATTTTTCAAAAGCACTTTACAGCGCGAATAATAATCTGTATAATATTATCGGAAGTTTTTAACTTTGGTTTTTAAAACGGAAAAATATGAATCCTATACGGGAGGCAAAATAATGGACGAAAAACTTATAAAAGATCAGCTTTGCGACATTTGTCATAAAATGTGGCAGCTCGGCTGGGTTGCCGCAAACGACGGAAACGTTTCCGTAAAACTTGACGACGGAACTTTTTTTGCAACACCGACCGGTATGAGCAAAAGCTTCATCACACCCGATAAGCTTGTAAGAATCAACGACAAAGGCGAAGTCCTTGAAGGCGCACCCGGACTCAGACCGTCTTCCGAAATCAAAATGCACCTTTGCTGCTATCGCGAACGTCCCGACGTCGGCGCGGTTCTTCACGCTCATCCGCCGACAGCAACCGGTTTTGCAATTGCAAACAAAGCTCTTGACGAATACACAATGATTGAATCCGTTATCGCAATCGGTTCCGTTCCCGTAACGCCTTACGGTACGCCGTCAACCGACGAAGTTCCAGAAGCCATCAAACCGTATCTTCAGGAACATGATGTAATGCTTCTTCAAAATCACGGTGCACTCACAGTCGGCGCAGACCTCATCACCGCATATTACAGAATGGAAACGCTTGAGCTTTTTGCAAAAATTTCGCTCAACGCTCATCTTCTCGGCGGTGCACAGGAAATTTCAAAGGAAAACATCGACCGCCTTTGCTCAATGCGTGCACAGTACGGCGTTACCGGAAAACACCCCGGTTATAAAAAATATCCGCACGGAAGCCACTGATATAAGCAAAATTTTGGAGGTACGATATGCTTAAAAACATTCCCCCGGTCCTGTCGCCGGAACTTTTGAAAATACTTATGGAAATGGGTCACGGCGACGAAATTGTTATTGCGGACGGAAACTTTCCGTCTTCGGCAATCGCTCAAAGGCTTGTTCGCCTTGACGGCCACGGAGTTTCGGAAATTCTTGAAGCCGTCATGCGCTTTTTTCCTCTCGACGCATACACCGAAAAGCCGGTTGCCCTCATGGAAGTTGTCCCCGGAGACCCGGTTGTTCCGACAATTTGGGATGAATACAAAAGAATCCTCAAGACCGCAGAACCCAAGCACTGCGAAATTGAATATATCGAACGTTTTGCGTTTTATGAACGCGCAAAGAAAGCGTATGCAGTAATCGCAACGGGCGAAAGCGCGATTTATGCGAACATACTTCTTAAAAAAGGCGTTGTTTCGCCGGAGGACTGCCGATGAGCAAAAATGTTCTTGCGCTTGATTTCGGTGCTTCTTCCGGAAGAGCGATTCTTGCGTCCTTTGACGGAGAAAAAATCAGCCTTCGCGAAGTTCACCGCTTTGTCAATGAACCTGTTGAAAAAGACGGAAAACTTTTTTGGAACTTTGACGCACTTTTAAAAGACCTTGAAGAGGGAATCGCGAAAGCGAACCAAACCGCACCGTTTGATTCAATCGGAATTGACACCTGGGGCGTTGATTACGGTATGCTCAAAAAGGACGGTTCGCTCCTTTCGCTTCCGCGCCATTACCGCGACGGAAGAACAAACGGACTTTCAAAAACGCTTGACGCCAAAGGGCTTTATCACCGCACCGGTATCCAGATTATGGATATCAACACACTTTTTCAGCTTATGAGTGAGCGCGACGAAAACGGCTTTGAAAAATGTGAAAAGATTTTGCCTATGCCTGACCTTTTTGCATACTTTCTTACCGGTGAAGTTTCTGCCGAGCGTTCGATTGCAAGCACAACTCAGATTCTCTCTTCAGAAAACGGAAACTGGGACAAAGAACTTTTGAAGGAGCTGAACATTCCTGTTTCGATTCTTCCGCCGATTGTTGAAAGCGGAAGCAAAAAAGGCGTTCTTTTGAAGTCGGTTTGCGAAAGGCTTTCTGTTCCGGCGGTACCCGTTACCGCGGTTTGCGGCCACGACACACAGTGTGCCGCCTTCGCCGCACCGTTCAAAAAAGGGGAGGAAGCGGTTTTTCTCAGTTGCGGAACATGGTCGCTTCTCGGCGCGGAGCTTGATTTTCCCGTGCTCACCGACGAAGCCGCAAAATGCGGACTTTCAAACGAAGTCGGCTACGGTAAAAAAGTAACATTCCTCAAAAATATAATCGGTCTTTGGCTCGTTCAGGAATCAAGGCGCGAATATAAGAGGCAAGGCCTTGATTTGAGCTTTGCCGAAATTGAAAAACTTGCGCGCGAAGCGGGCGAAAGCAAATGCTTCATTGACCCCGATGATCCGCTCTTTACTCCGCCCGGCGATATTCCGGCGCGTATTCAAAAATACTGCGAAGAAACAAATCAGTATGTTCCGAAAACAACGGGCGAAATTTTTCGCTGTATCTATGAAAGCCTCTCGATGAAATACCGCATGGCAACGGAAGAAATTGAGCATTGCACAGGCAAAAAGTTCGGCACGATTCATATCGTCGGCGGCGGAGTGCAAGACAGTCTTCTTTGCTCGCTTACCGCAACTTACTGCAAAAGAAAAGTTACCGCAGGCCCCGTTGAAGCAACGGCTTTTGGCAATGCGGCAGTTCAGCTTCTTGCGCTCGGCGAATTTTCGTCGGAAGAAGAGGCAAGAGCGTGCATTGCATGCTCGGAAGAAAACAAAACGTATTTTCCCGAAGAAAGCGGCGAAGAAAAATACGAAACCTTTAAAAAAGCAATTTCAAAATAAACCATAAAAATTAAGAAAGCGAGTGATATTATTATGTATCCGAGAATCGGTATTCGTCCCGTCATCGACGGAAGACAGTTCGGCGTTCGTGAGGACCTTGAAGAGCAAACCATGAACATGGCTTTTGCCGCAAAAAAGCTTATTGAAGAAAATCTTCGCTATCCTGACGGAAAAAGCGTTGAATGTGTAATTGCGCCGTCAACAATCGGCGGCGGTGCGGAAGCTTTTGAATGTGAAAGCTTTTTCCGTACTCAGAACGTTTGCGCAACCCTTTCAGTAACTCCCTGCTGGTGCTACGGCAGCGAAACAATGGATCTTAATCCGCTCACAATCAAAGCCGTTTGGGGCTTTAACGGAACAGAACGTCCCGGTGCGGTTTATCTTGCTGCTTGCATGGCGGCTCACGCACAGCGCGGTCTTCCTGCTTTTTCAATCTATGGCAGAGATGTTCAGGACAAGGACGAAAAGGAAGTTCCGGCCGATGTCCGCGAAAAAATTCTTCGCTTTGCAAAGTGCGCAATTGCCGTCGGAGTAATGCGCGACAAGGCTTATGTGGGTCTCGGCAGTGTTTCGATGGGTATTGCAGGCTCATACTGCAATTCGGACTTCTTCCAAAACTATCTTGGAATCCGTGCGGAGTGGGTTGATCTTACCGAAATTTTAAGACGTATTCACCTTGGAATCTATGACCATGAAGAATATGAAAAAGCTCTTGCGTGGGTCAAAGAAAACTGCCGCGAAGGTTATGATGTTAATAAAGACGTTCCTGAGGACGACGAAATTGATCCGTTCAAAATCAAAAAGCCGCGTACAGCCGAAGAAAAGGCAAAGGAATGGGAGTTTATCGTCAAGTTCACTCTTATTGCACAGGACATCTTTTTCGGAAACAAAAAGCTTCTTGAAATGGGCTGGAAAGAAGAAAGTCGCGGAAGAAACGCAATCCTCGGCGGTTTCCAGGGTCAGCGTATGTGGACAGACTGGCTCCCGAACGGCGATTTCACCGAAGCAATCATGAACTCAAGCTTCAACTGGAACGGAAAGAAAGAACCGTCGATTCTTGCAACCGAGAACGACGGGCTCAACGGAACGGCAATGCTTTTCGGAAAGCTCCTCACGGGCGGCGCAACAATTTTTGCAGATGTTCGCACATACTGGAGTCCCGAAGCTGTTAAGCGCGTAACGGGGGTTGAACCGACCGGAAAAGCCGCAAACGGTTTTATTCACCTCATCAACAGCGGAGCCGCCGCCCTTGACGGAACAGGCGAAAGCACATATGACGGAAAAACCGGCGTTATGAAGCCGTGGTGGGACGTTACGGACAAGGACATCAAAGCAATGCTTGACGCAACCGATTGGGCGCCGGCAAACCTCGGCTATTTCCGCGGCGGCGGATTCTCGTCGCATTACCGCACCCGCGCCGAAATGCCGGTAACCATGATTCGTGTCAACATTCTCAACGGCAATCAGCCGCTTCTTCAGATTGCAGAGGGCTACACCGTTGACCTTCCCGACGAGATTCATAAACCGCTTGACGAAAGAACAGACAAAACATGGCCGACAACGTGGTTTGTTCCGAACCTCACCGGTGAGGGCGCATTCAAAGATGTTTATCACGTTATGGCAAACTGGGGCGCAAACCACGGTTGCCTTGCATACGGTCACATCGGTGCAGACCTCATCACCCTTGCAAGTATGCTCAGAATCCCTGTTTCCATGCATAATGTTGACGAAAGCAGAATCTATCGTCCGCACACATGGAGCGCATTCGGAACAAAGGACCTTGAAAGTGCCGATTACCGTGCTTGCGAAAGCTACGGCCCGATGTATAAATAAGTCACATTTAAAAACAGCGGGCGATTTCGTCCGCTGTTTTTCGTTTCCGACCTTTAAAAGTCAGGAAAACCATTGCCGAAAAATAAAAGGTCTGCCGCAACGAATGATTTGCGGCAGACCTTTTTTGCTGTCAGTAAATTATTCCGACCGAATCCAGCCATTCTTCAAGGCAAAGTCCGCTTTGTTTAATTGCTTTTGCATTTTTGATTCCGACAAAGCGCCAGTGCCACGGTTCATACATTACACCGGTTACATTTTGTTTGCCATTCGGATAGCGGAGAATAAAGCCGTAATTTTGCGCATTTTTCATCAGCCACGCAAATTCTTTTGTCTTTTCAAAAGAATTAAGCGTGTTGCAAATATCCATTGCAAGGCCGAGATTATGTTCGCTTGTTCCCGGTGGAAGAATAACTTCTGCGGCTTTTTTTGCCGCGGCTTCGCGGCTTAGACCGTATTGATTCATGTATACGTTTGTGAGGTTATTATAGTTCCATTCCTGGTGAATATAGCTTCGATAGCCGGAATAGGGAGTGAGTGTTACGCCGTCTTTTTTTGCCGCACGGTACATTTTAAGATAGTACGGTGTGACGCGCTTGTCAAGTCTTGTTCCGCTGTCCATAACATAGCTTACCGCCGTTTCGTGATTTCTTGAAAACTCTCTTGTAAAATTCACAACAACAAGTTTCCAATCCTGTCCCTCGATGTCAACAATAAGTCTTCCGCTTTCGGAATATTTTTGTTTCGAAGTTTTGACTTTGACGGCTTTTGAACTTATCGCGTAATAGTTTTTTCCGTCAACTTTTTTATAAGGAGTAACCGCATAGCGATGAACGCTTTTCGGAAGAAGGTTGTTTATTTTAATTTCGTTCGTTTTTACTCTTTTGAGCGGAACAAAGCTGTCGGTTTCTTTGTCGTATTCGCGAACCAAAAAGCGCGTGTCGCTGTCATATTTTTCCCATGTGAGGGTAACGGAGGTGGGTGTCACTTCCTTTACGTTAGGTCTGACGATTCTTTTGGGCGAAATTCTGAACTTTACCGTTTTTGAACCGAAAAAGCCGCTTTCTTTGATTCCCGTAATGATTACCGAAGCTCTGCCTACTTCTCGGTTGTTTTTGTATTTAACGGTGTAATGAACGCCTTTTTGAAGCTTTTCTTCGCCGTATGTTACGGTAACGCTCGGCTTAATTCGCTTTCCGGTGTATATGAAATACCTTTTAAGCTGTACTTTGCAGTTTTTTATGCTGACGGATTTTTGCTCGGTTTCAACACGGTACGGCTCTTTTGCAAAAGACAAAAACGAA
>DKDD01000227.1:0-889 GCA_002451715.1 Ruminococcaceae bacterium UBA6857
CCGCCGCAGCTTCAAGGTCAATGTCTTCGTTTGAAATGTCAAGTTCAAGAAAAACTTCTTTTTTATTTTTTTTGAGCTTGTTAGAAAGAGCGGAAAGTGCTTCTTCCTCGCTTTTTGAAAGACCCTGTCCCGAAGCGGAGAATGCTCTTGCTTTAATAAAAACGCGGTCGAACACCGAAGAGGAAAGATAATTCAAACTGTCCTCGGCCGCCTCATCGGCTTCGGCAGAACCGGCCGAAAGCGAAAAGTTTTTTCCCTCAACAAGCCTTACGGCATTGGGGAGTGTTTTTGCTTTTTCCTTTTTGGTTTCTTCTTTTGTTTCTTCGGTTACTGACGCTTTGTTTACTTCGCCGGCAACTTCTTTTTTGTCGGATATATATTTCACGGCAAAAATACTGCTGAGCAAAAGCACCGCCGCACAAACTATAATTATTGCAATATTGCTTTTCTTCATGTTTTAAAAGTCCTCTGTATGATTTTTTGCCGTTTTCGGCAAAGAATAGAATTATTATATCACATCTTCAAGGCTTTTTAACTCATTCGCAAGAAGTTTTTCATTAAAATTTACAAATTGAAGTGAATAAAGGCAAAAGCCGCCGTAATTTTCCTGTCTCAAAAACTCAACCTGGCGCGAAATTATATCGCTTTTTGTTTTCCATTCGTCTTTTCCGCTGCCGGCATTAAGATCCTCTTTTCCGACTTTATAAAGCGCAAGCCCGGCACAAAGAGAAACATTTTTATTTGTTACGATTTTTCGCCATTCTTTTGCACAGCTTTCAAACGGAAGATGTTCGTTTTCAAAGCCGAAATATATCTGCGGAATCAAAATGTCGCAATAGCCGTCTTCACTCCCCCATTTTTCAACGTCGGCAAAGTATACGTTGCGATT
>DKDD01000227.1:934-2837 GCA_002451715.1 Ruminococcaceae bacterium UBA6857
AGCCGGGGCTGATGCTGAAAATCTTTTTGTTCGAGCAGTCCTTAACGGCGGTATAAATACCTCTTACAAGCGCGTTCACGTTTTCGCGCCGCCAATTTGAAAGAGCCATTGTTCCTCCTCTTTCTTTGTAAGCTTCAAACTGCGTTTTGTCAATTTCTTCGTCCGTTGTCGGATAAAAGTAATCGTCGATATGGATTCCGTCAACGGCGTAATTTTGAAGTATTTCCCGCACACCCGAAATCACAAGTCGCTGTGCCTCGGTCGACGCAGGCGAAAAAAACAAGCCTTCGGAAAGAGCAACCACATCCGGGTAAGACAGAGTTTTCCCCAGACTGTTTTTTGAAAGACTTTCTTCGCTTTCATCTTTCGAAAGTATCCGATACGGATTTATCCATGCGTGAACGGAAAGCGAAAACTTTTTTGCGCGTTCGATTATCACTCTCAAAAAATCAAACGGGAGCTTTTCACCCTGCTTATTCACAACACAGTTTGAAGAGGGAAAAATTTCGCTTTCATAAATTGCGTCCGCAAAGGGTCTTACCTGAACAAAAATGCAATTCACCGAAAGCTTTTTAAGCTTTTCAAACCGTTCGTCAAGATAGTTTGAAAACTCTTCTTTTGAACTTTTCGGTGCCGACTTAAGCTCAAGATATGAAAACCAAACGCCGCGCATTTCCTTTGAAATATCAAGAAAACCGTCGTTTCCGTCGAGATCGTTCCCTATGTTATCATCGCCGAAATAAATCGTCTCGTCGTTGATTCTGTTGTTTGAATCACAGGCGCAAAGCAAAAACGCAAGAGCAAAAAGAAGAAAAACAAGCACGAACTTTTTAATTTTCATAAAATCACCCCGAACAAAATATTGTTTTACGATTTTGCCTTGCCCTTTGCAACGTCTAAAAGTTACTTCCGATTGCAAGTACGGCTATGTTTTGCAGGTGCAAAGACACAGCCAAAGGCAATCAAACAATGTAATGTTTGCAAAAATTCAGTTGTTGCAGAATACAGGCTTTTGTGCCTTGACAAGTAGGAAAAAAAATAATAGAATATATTTGATTAATCTTCGGAGGTCAGGAACATGGCAATCAAAACTCAGGAAAAACTCATCACAAAAAATCATGGCAATTCGAACCTTGTAATCTGCCCGGAATGTAAAAAAGAAGTTGCGTTTGCGCTTTTTGAAAACATTGATATCTCTCCCGTTGCCGCACTTTTGAACAAAACCGCCGGAAGATACTTTGCCGTTTGTCCGAACTGCGCAAAAATCTTTGCGGTCAACGAAAACTATGTCCGCGAAAAAGATAACGGAACAACCTGCGCCATGACCCAAAGCGACCTTTCGCCGTGGTTTAACAAATAATGAGCGTTAAAGTTAAAATCATAATTGCCTATTTTGTTCTTATCTCTGCTTTTTCCGTTCTTTTAACCGTTATCGACAAGCGAAACGCACGGCTCAACCGCCGCCGAATCAGCGAAAAAGCTCTTTTCCTTTCCGCGATTTTCGGAGGTTGCTTTTTTGAATATGTTACCATGAAAGCAATTAGGCACAAAACGCTGCACAAACGTTTCATGATTGGTCTTCCCGTTATTTTTCTTTTACAGGTTGCGCTCATTGTTTTCGTTTATATTAAATTTATCAAAACGGGAATCATAACTTTATAACACCCACTGCCGCATGATTTTTGCGGCAGTTTTTGTTTGTACGGCATAATTTTTTGCCGAAACGTTTTTACCCGGACGGTAGGGGCGGATTGTGTCGCCCAAAAATCTAACCTTTTTTGATGTGTAAATTCAATAGCGGTTCTTCGCTTCCTTTCCCTTAGGGTATCTTCCTCGCACGTTCTACCCTTAAAACAGCCGCCTCATCCGCTCCGCCGGGGTACTTTTGTCGATTGATACAAAA
>DKDD01000076.1 GCA_002451715.1 Ruminococcaceae bacterium UBA6857
AGAGTTAAAAATCTCTTCTCCCTTTGTGTAAGACGGAAGTTTTACGCTTTCAAAATACATTTCAGTCACTCCGTTTCGGCGGTACATTGCCGCCTTGAATTTGCCTTTGCGCTTTGGCTTATGGCAAATATTGTATCCCCGAAAGCAGAAAATGTCACCCTACAGAGGCAGTTTTGCGGTCTACGAACGGCGATTCTACCGTAGAGAAAGCAAATTCTACTCTCTACCCGCAGTAGAATAGGCGACGGATTCAAATAATCCGTCGCCTAAATTACTTTGCTTTTATAAATTTAAGAAAAATTCAACCAATCCGCCGTACTTTTGAAAAAATTATCCGTCAAGAAAAAGCATCGGCTGCCGTTTTGGTCTTAAGCATTGTTTGCCATTACTCAAAATGTCGTAATTTATGAATATGATATGTTTTGACAAAATCATTACAATTGCTTTTGAAAGAAGAAAAATACTATTGTTCTTATCTGATATAATATTAATGGTGGTTATATTATGTCAATACCACCGTGAACAAGCCTGTTGGAAGCGAAGGAGGAGATTTTTTGAAAACAAAAAGAACATTCAAAAGCTTTGCGCTCATAACAAGCACCATTCTTCTTTTGCTTTTGTTGCTTTTTGCAACATCTGCCGTTTTTTCCACTGACACTGCTGAGAATGAACTTTATGAAAAGAACATTGATTTATCTCAAAAAACCATGGCCGTTATTGACGATACTTTATCAGACGAAAGCTTCGCAGGCTATTATCTTAACGACGCCGGTGAACTTTGTTTGAATACCGTCAAAAACAAAACCGCAAGCATACCTTCGTCAATTTCAGACAACGTTGAAACAAACGAGGTTGCTTTTTCTTTAAACGAGCTTGAAAGCGCAATGGATTATTTTGACTCCAAAACAGAAAGATTTTCCATTTCGGTGCTGTCACTCGATATTAAGGAAAACCGAATAGACATGGAACTTTCGGACATTTCAAAAAAGAGTGAATTAATTGCCCATATTAAAAATGAAACCGAATTCAAGCCTGCAATGTTTGAAATTACGGCTTTGGAAGGTGTTGTTGACACGACCTTGACCGAGACTCCGGTGATTGAAAAAGGCGGGTTTTCTCCGCTTGCAATCATTCTCAATCCAATAACATTGTTTCCGGGAACGAAAATTACAAACAATATAAGTGGGTCGTTCACACTTGGTTTTGCTATCGGAAATGCAAAAGCATACACGGCAGGACACGCTTGCTCTGTCGGAGACAACATTTATGTACCGAATTCAACATCCCCATTTGGTCGAGTAACAGCTCGGAAATACTCTGGTAAGTGTGATGCGGCAATGATAACCTTTAACAACCCTTCTGTTGTAAGGGCGGGATTGACTTTGCCAAACGGTAACAGATATGTTTCCGGTGTTCCAACCAATCGCAGTTTTGCACAGGGAACGAAAGTTTCTTTGCAAGGTGCTCTTTCAGGAAGAACAAATGGCAAAATAACAAAAAGTAGTATTACTATAACTTATGATGACTGAACAAAACTGCGAGATCTTGTTGAGGCAAATTATACCGTACGTAAAGGTGATAGCGGCGGCGGTATTTTTGGAACAACAAACAATGTTGTTCACGGTTTGCAAAGCGGTGCAGCCTTTGCAAGCACAACTGCAAAAACAAGCAACAAAGCATATTTTGTAAAATTTGATAACATTAGTTTTTAAATAGTTTTCGGCGGACACCGAAACTAAAAAACAAAACAGGCTTGCTTTGGGGCTGTCGGTAATTCGGCGGCCCACTTTTTTTTAGATTTTGGACGTTGAATGTTAGATATCGTATAATTTGAATTTGTCTCAATCTATAAAAAGTGGGTAGATGCAAGTTTGAATTCTTATGAATTGTTTTGATTAGCACAATCTAATATCTAATATCTATTTTTCCGAAAGAATTGTGGTTGTTGTGTCAACAAGTCTGAAATGCCAAAAACCTCTGTAGCCGAAAATCTTATTGAAAAGTTTGTTCAAAATGTCCAACGCTTTTGCAAAGAATGTTTTGACAAAGGAGAGGAAGTTTTCTTTTTTAACTTCGCTTTCGCTTTTCGGAGTGCTTGTGATTTTGTCGCGGATCGCATAAAACCTTGTTTCGGCAGCTTTGAAAGCATCGATATCGACAACGGTCTCGGCAAGGACTGCATCGACTTCGGCAATTGCGGCTTTAAGTTCTGCCGCGTCCTCCGGTGAAAGTTTGGACGTATCATAATTTCTCACGCCGTCAACAGCACCGATGAGCCATTTTGTGAGTCTTGAATTGTTGAACTGCGGAAATTCGTCCGGATAGGAGTATACGTTTTTGAAATTTTTGTCCCAAAGTAGTCTGACGGCAAGCTTGATGATTACGTCGCACCCGCCGGTATATTCGTGGTTGTGGTTATAGAAATAGAACGTGTGATCGGGAAGAAGAGCTGTTGAAGCGTCAACGGTTTTGTGTGAATCAACGTGGTTGTGCTTCGGATCCGAGCAAGTGCCGTAGCTGTTGCCCTTTTGTGTGTAATCCGCACCGAGCGTGCAGTCAACAGGTGCGCTGACAGCACCGAGCGAGGTTGAATCAAGCTGAATAATGCCGTCGGCATTGACCTTGTTCCATGAATCAACAATCGGATACATTGAGTAGTTGTAACCCACGATATCGAAAACCTCAACTCCCTTGTCTTTGAAAGAAAGAATGTTTTTCTTTGCATTAAGCTGAGCGTTATAAAATCTGTCGGTTTGCTCTCTGATTACGGCTTTCTCGTCGCTCATGAGATACTTTTCGCGCGCGACTTTGTATGAACCGGAGGGAACAAGTGCCCACATGCAGGTTGAATTTGAAAGATAGTCACCGATAAGCTTGTCAACCGCAATATCAAGAACATCATTAAGAACTTCTTTCGGAATAACGCGAATCAGGAAGTTTACAAGATAACCGAGCCAATCGCTTTCGCCGATAAGCTTCGGGAACATATAATCATAAAGCGCGTCGTCATCATCAATAAAGCCTTTTTCAAAAATATCGCCGATGAGAGCAGAGCCGTCAACCGCAGGAACAATATAAACAATGCGGTTGACATCATTTGCCGTTTCGGGGTAGTACTCCATAACGGCGTTCCAAATCGAGCCGCCCTGGCTTATCGGAACAATGTTGACTTTGTTGTGTCCGGTTTCTTTTTTTGCAATTGCAATAAGTTCGGTCAGCTCTTTTGAAAGTCTTTCAATGTTATCGAACGACGAATATGAGAAAAAGTAAAGATGATCCGCGCCAACTTTTGAAATGTAGCTTTCAAGCGGGATTGCATCGAGGATATGCTTTTTGTCGTGTTCATTGAGGTTTGCAACGTTCGTATTATACTTTGCGGCGCGAATATCATAAACAAAGTTTCCGTTGTTATCGGACTTAATTCTTTCCATCAGCGCATTGCCGAGAACGTCACCGAGCGCATTTGCAAACTCGTTTTTTTCGTCCGCCTGTGTGAAAAGTGTTTTTGAAAGCGGAAGAAGCACTTTTTTAATCGCATCTTCAACAACTTCGGAAGTATCCATAAAAAACGGACCTTTTCTTTCGTTGCCCTTTGAATCGAGCATTATTTTTCCGTCTTCGTCATAGCAGAAAACCTCGCTTTGAAAAAGTCCCGGGATAACAATCGTTGGGCAGTTTTCGCATTTTCCGCCGCATGACGCGCCAAAAGCAAAAAGCGACGCTGACGGCAAAAGAAGCAGCAGACAAAGAAGCAGTGAAACAAGTTTTTTCATGATTTTTCTCCATTTCCTTTTATAAGTTTTTCATTCCCTTATTTTAAACAAAAACGAAACCTTTTTCAATACTATTGAAACAATATTAAAATAAAATTGAAACAAAAGTGCAAGCGTTTTGTTTTTCTTTCGGCACGGTTTGTTTTCTTGGTTTTCACACTCTTCATAGGCTCGCTCTGTGAGGGATGCCGGCTCCGGCGACTGAGGGAGAGCAAATTAAAGCTGAGCCTTTCTGCTTTTGCGCTTTCTTCACCCACTTCACCAACGTCATCTTCCTCGCACGTTCTACTCTTAAAACAGCCGCTTCATCCGCTCCGCTGGGGTACCTTTGTCGATTGATACAAAAGTACCCAAAAGATCGCTTTTAAGGTACGCCGCAAGTCGAACCAAC
>DKDD01000170.1:0-4335 GCA_002451715.1 Ruminococcaceae bacterium UBA6857
TTCGCGACTTTAAGGATGTTCTTGGCAACAACGAAGGAATAACCGACTACTTCCGCGAGTGTAAAAAATATCTCAATCACTATGCTGCAGTTACCACTTTAGAATTTCTCGACAGTGATGAAATTCGCGATTTAGCATTTAACTATATGGTAAAGCTGCGTGAGGAAAAGCTCAGCGGAACGGGCGGTCCGTTGAGAAAGCGGAAAAAGAAGTAAGGAAGTGCAGAACCAACGGATGGATAAATCATCGGAAAGTCTACTGAGAGAACTATACATAAGGTTTAACACGGAGCTGGAATACTCAATTTCTGCACCAGAGTATCAAAAAGAGCAGATTGATGCACTTGTCAACGATAAACTTATCGAGCGACTCGATGCCAGTACTTTGACTGGATGGGAATACATCATTAGACCAACATACGCCGGGAAGGTTTATTTTCAGAACAAAAAGCAAGAGATTGCAAAATGCCGCCGACACCTTGCTTTTGAGTGGGGAAAATTCCTTGTTCCCGTGCTAATCTCTATTGCAGCTCTGATAGTAGCTATCATAAAATGAGGAAAGACCACATCTAAGGATTTTACTCCAAAGATGTGGTCTTGCTGTTAGACACCGCTTGAGGACATCACTCAAAAATAATCGTTGTTTTCGATAATCCCTAAGTGAACGCCCCAAAAGGGCGCGTCTTTTTGTTTTTATTTGCAGAAAACATGGTTGCCGATTGTTTTGATTACGGGGCGCGAAAGCATGAATGAATTTGATGTTTTCTTTGGGTTATAATAATATATCGCGCCGCCGCTCGGATCCCAGCCGTTGATGCAATCCTGCGCCGCTTTGCGCGAAGTTTCGTTCGGCAAAGCGCTCCAGTTGCTGTCGTTAACGGCGGAAAACGCACCTTTTTGATAGATCACGCCCGAAACCGTGTCGGGAAAAGAAGAGTGTTTGACACGGTTGAGAACGACCGCGCCGACCGCAACCTGCCCCGTATAGCTTTCTCCGCGCGCTTCGGCGGCAATCAGCTTTGCAAGAAGTGTAACGTCGTTTGAAGAGTATTTTCCGCTTGAAGAAGACGTGGAAGTTGCAGTGATTCCGAGATATTTCAGAGTTTTCGGTCCAGCAATTCCGTCTGCGGTGATTCCGCAGTTCTTTTGAAAAGCGGTTACGGCAGACTTTGTCTGAACACCGAAAATTCCGTCAACCGAACCTTTGTAGTAGCCGAGCGACTTGAGCTTTTGCTGAACCTGACGCACTTCCTGCCCGCGCGAACCGAGCTTTGAAAGCGCGTCAACGCTACTGTTTTGATTGGAAAAAAGCGCAAAATTGAATGCCGAAAAAACGGCAAGAATGAACGCAAGGTTGCGAAAGAAAAATTTTGCTTTTGATTTAATCATCATGTTTTTTCGCCCGAACGTTTTTATGCCGCAATCGGTTTGGGCGAACGCCGCCTTTCATGTTTTTATACGGCATATCTTATGCTATATTTTTCTCTTCTTTTCCTTTTGATATTCAGCAAAAAGAGAAAAACGGCAGAGAACGTGTCGTTTTGTTCTCTGCCGTATGGAATTATTCAGCTGCTTTTCAGTCTTTATCCTTTTCTTTTTCGTCGTCGGCTTCCGGTTCGGCTTTCGGCGTGATTTCAACGCGGACTTTGCCGATACGTCTGTCTTCAACGTTAAGAATTGTGAACTTGAGGTTTTCAAAAGTAACTTCGGTCATGTCTCCGTCCTGCGGAAGATAGCCGAGACGGCTGATGAGAAAACCGCCGAGTGTGTCGTAGTCTCCGTCGGGAATAATATCGCCGACAAGTTCGTTGACTTCTTCAATATATGCCGTTCCGTCGATTGTGAAAACGTTTTCTGAAACTTCAACAATTTCCTCATCTTCGTTGTCATATTCGTCCTGAATATTGCCGACGATTGCTTCAAGAAGGTCTTCCATTGTAACAATTCCGGCTGTTCCGCCGTATTCATCAACAACAACAGCCATCTGCACGCGCTTTTCGCACATTTCGTTGAAAAGTTCGCCGCAGTTTTTGCTGAACGGAACGTAATACGCTTCGCGCATGACGTCTTTCGGCCCTTTGTTTTTCGGGAGCGAAGTTGAAATATATTTGAGAAGGTCTTTAATGTATACAATACCGATAATGTTGTCCGGGTCTTCGTGGAAGACGGGGATACGGGAATAGCCGTGTTCGATTGAAAGCGAAACAACCTCCTCAAGGCTGTCGGTGTCTTCAACGGCGAACATATCGGTTCTGTGGGTCATAATATCCGAAACATCAATGTCGTCAAAATCAAAGATGTTGTCAATCATTTCTTTTTGAATGTCTTCAATAACGCCCTTTTCCTGGCCGACATCGACCATCATGCGGATTTCTTCTTCGGTAACGCTTTCTTCGTTTGCGTTCGGGTCAAAGCCGCAAAGTTTCACAACAAGGTTTGTTGAAGCGGAAAGAATTTTGACGAAAGGGGAGGTGAGCGTTTTAACAACGATGAGAACTCCAACCACGGAATACGCAATTTTTTCTGGCTTTTGCATTGCCATTCTTTTCGGCGCAAGTTCGCCGAAAACAAGCGAAAAATATGACATGATGATTGTGATGAGAACAACCGAAATTCCGTTGATTACGTTTGCCGGAATCGGCGTTCCGAGCGCGATAAGTTTTTGCGTGAGTCCTTCGGCAAAGCTGCTTGAAGCCGAAGCCGAGGTGAGGAACCCTGCGAGCGTTACGCCGATTTGAATTGTTGAAAGAAAGTTGCTGGGGTTTTCGGTCAGCTTTTTGACTTTTTGCGCCTTTTTGTTGCCGTCTTCGGCCTGCTTGTCAACAACGTTGTCGTTGAGAGAGATGATTGCGATTTCGCTCATTGCAAAAAAGGCATTAATGATTACGAGTACGAACAGAAGCAATAATTTAAAGATAATACTTCCCGGGTCGTCCATTGTGGATTAAAACTCCTTTCAGAATTTAAAGAATATTTTTAGTGCAGGATATACACTGATACAGCATTATACAACAAAAATCACAAAACGTCAAATAAAATAAGAAAAAAATTGAAGCATTAGTCGTTAGTGCTGCATTTTTTTCGAAAAATCCAAAATGATACTCCTTAGGTAAGATTAAATATAACAATGATTATTGACATTGTCTGTGTTTATAAATATAATATTGATAACTATTTTTCAGCGCAATTTAGGGTGGAATGCGCTCTAATTGTGCAAAATGAAGCATAAATGGAATTAATTTGTAATAAAACTGTCACAAAATTTAATGTTAGTGTAACATTGCGTTCATTTGTTTGACAGCAGTTATGTTATAATGATATCATTATATGTGACTTTCTGCCCATGTGCGGGCAAACGTTCGGTTTTGCGGGGCAGATGTTTTAAAAATCAAAGGAAAACTTTTGAAAAACATTGGATGTGGTTAAATTATGGGTTATCAGTCCCTGAACTTTCTTTTGTTTTCGGCGGCGGTCGTGCTTGTTTTTTACGCGGTCGGAAAAATCAATCGAAAGGGACAGCAGTTTGTTCTTCTTGCGGCAAACCTTGCTTTCTATATTATAGCGGGCGTTAAATATCTTCCGTTCCTTTTGGTAACGCTTTTTGCTTCGTTCTTCGGCGCAAAGGCGATCGGGAAAATTTATGACGCCGCGGATAAGAAACTTCTTGACGCAAAGGATATTGCCGAAAAGAAAGAGATCAGAGCAGACTCAAAGAAAAAAGCAAAAAAAGCAATGCTTTTCGGTGTTCTTGTTTCGCTTGCACTGCTTGTTGTCTGCAAATATCTTCTTTTCATTCTTAAAAACGTCAACATTGTTATTAAAAAGCTCGGTGCCGAGCCGATAGGTCTTTTCAAAATCATTCTTCCGCTCGGAATTTCGTTTTATACTTTCATGGCGGTCGGTTATGTTCTTGACGTTTACTGGAAAAGAATCAAGGCGGAAAACAATTTCATTGCCTATTCGGTTTTTCTGACTTATTTTCCGCACATTGTTCAGGGTCCTATCGGTCGTTACGGCAATTTTAAAGAGCAGTTCGATGTTAAAAAAGGCGTTGTTCTTGACACGCAGAACCTTGCTTTCGGTGCGGAGCTTGTTATTTGGGGCCTTTTCAAAAAGCTCGTCATTGCAGACAGGCTTTCGCCGTTTGTAAGCACATTTTTCGATGACCCGAAAAGCTATTCCGGCCTTGTAATGGTTATAGCCGCAGTGCTTTATTCAATTCAGATATATACCGACTTTTCCGGCTGTATCGACATCATCAGCGGTGTTTCGGAAATGCTCGGAATCAAACTTGAAAAGAACTTCAACCACCCGTATTTTTCAAGAACCATTCCCT
>DKDD01000170.1:4364-9885 GCA_002451715.1 Ruminococcaceae bacterium UBA6857
GCAGATGGCACATCTCGCTCGGCGATTGGTTCAAGGATTTTGTATACTTCCCCGTTTCAACCTCCGCGCCGGTCAAAAAGCTCAAAAAAGCTTTCAAAAAGCGCGGATGGAAAAAGGGCGAACTTCTTGTTGCAAGCTGCGCGCCGACAATCGTTGTTTGGGTAATCACAGGTGTTTGGCACGGCGCAAGCTGGAATTATGTTGCATGGGGAATGTTCTATGCGGCGCTCATGGTTGGCGGAAACATTTTTGCCGACTTCAACAAAGCCGCAACCGAAAAGCTTAAAATCGACACCGAAACGTTTAGCTGGCATCTTTTCCAAATTATAAGAACGTTTGCACTTTGCTGCATCGGACGAGTTTTTTTCAGAGCAGAGGGACTCAAAAACGCGCTTGTATATTTCAAGCATATGTTCTCGTCTCTTTCGCTTGAATTTATTCTTGACGACAAAATCTATACCTACGGAATGGACAGAGACAACTTTATTCTTGTTCTTGTTGCAATTGCGGTTTTGTTTGTTGCCGATCTTCTTGAAGAAAAGATTCCGCTTCGCAAAACCCTTGCAAAGCAAAACATTGTTTTCCGCTATGCGGTAATTTTACTCGGAATATTTGCCGTTTTGATCTTCGGAATTTACGGTCCGCAGTTCAATGCGAGTGAATTTATATACGAACAATTTTAAAAAGGAAGGTAAATACAAATGGAAAAATTACTCGAAATTCTCTCATCACTCTATCCGGATATCGACTTTGAAAAGGAAAAGCACCTTATGGACGATCATATTCTTGATTCCGCAGCGGTTGTTTCAATCATTTCGGAAATTGAGGACGAATTTGATATTTCTGTTTCAATGGAGTATATCCAACCGAAGTATTTTGAATCTGCAGAAACTATGTGGGAAATGATTGAGGAGTTGTCATAATGTTTGATAAAAAGAGGATAGTCAATCTGATCATCGGACCTGTTTTGTTTGTTCTCTGCATTTTTCTTCTTCCCGAAACAATTTTTGCCGAAACCGCCGCAAAGGCGGCAATCGGAACAGTTGCATGGATGGCGTATTGGTGGATCACCGCGCCGGTCGATTTTGCCGTAACCGCGTTCTTGCCGATAGCGGTCAACGCCGTTGTTCAAATGGCAGACATGACGGACATCATCTCGAACTATGCTTCCGAAACGATTTTGCTGCTTCTCGGCGCTTCGATTCTCACTGTCTCTTGGGAGCAGACAGGTCTAGACAAACGTATTGCGGCGAAGTGCCTTTCGATAATCGGAAGTAACCTTCGTATGCAAATTGTTTTTTGGTTCATTCTTTCGGCGGCACTTTCGGCCGTTCTTCCGAACGCCGTTGTTTGCGCAACGATCACGCCGATTGCCGTTTCAATGCTTAAATATGTCGGCGAAGACGACATTGCAAACAGCAAAAAAGGTTCAATGATTCTTCTCACGGTTGCATATGCCGCCGGAATCGGAGGTCTTGCAACACCGCTCGGCGGAGCGATGAACCTTATCACCGTTGATTATATTCAACAGCTCACCGGCGAGGAATATATGTATACTTCGTGGGTAGTAAGATTTTTGCCGATTATGATTGTTTTGCTTGTAAGCAACATTCTTTTTCTTGTTTTTCAAATCAAGAAAACCGAAACCATCGGAATCAGCAAAGAGTACTTTAAAGAGCAGTATAAAGCATTTCCGAAAATTACAAAAGAAGAAGGTCTTGCCTTTGCTCTTTTTGTAATCGCAACGGTTGCGGCATTCACACGTCAGCTTTATCAAAACGCTTTGCCCGGACTTAAACCGGCATATGTTTTCATCATCTGCGCCATGATTTCGTTCCTCATCACTTGCAAGGACGGAACAAGGCTCATGGTTTGGAAGTCGGTTCAAACAAAAATCGTCTGGGAGCTTATTTATATTTTTGCCGGCGGTCTTGCGGCGGGTACGCTCATCAACAAGAGCGGCGCGGCAAAAGCCATCGGCGAAGCCGTTGCTTCAACCAATCTTGACGGCGGCTTTATAACGGTTCTTGTCATCGTTACGCTGACGCTTCTTCTTTCGGACGTTACGAGCAACACGGCGACCGCCGCGGTTTCAATGCCGATTGTTATAAGCATTATCAGCGGAATAGGAAAAGACCCGATACCGTATATCTATATCGCTTCAATCGGAGTTAATCTTTCCTATATGCTTCCGACGTCAATTCGTGCAATCCCCGTCGGTTACGGACTTCAGCCGAAGTTTATGCTCAAGCAGGGCGTTGTGCTCACGGTCATTGTTATAATTCTTATGACTGTTTTAAGCTTCCTGCTTCTCAATTACTGGCCGGCATTCAGCACAGTATAAGATAAGAAAAATTTGTAATTTGTTGCAATAATTTTTATATGCCAAGAAAAAGGAATGATTAATTTTGGCAAATTCAATTTTTGAATGTGTTTTTGAAAACGCAAAAAAAAGTCCGCAAAAGTTTTGTATTGCGGACGAGGAAAGCTCATATACCTATTCTGAATATTTTTCGCTTGTTTCAAAGTTTTCTTCACTCCTTTCCACAATGGGAATCAAAAAGGGAGACGCAGTTGTTGCCGAAGCTTCACAGACGGTTAGGTATCTTGCCTTTGAACTCGGACTTCAGGCAATCGGCGGAGTTTTTGTTCCGCTTGAACGCGGCTGTGCGCAATCGAAAATCGAAAGCGTTGCAAAAACCGCAGAAGCAAAGTTCATCGTAACCAATGCCGGAAAAGACGGCGCGCTTTCAATGGACGAGCTTTTTGAAAAAGCAAAGAACGAAAAGGACTTTGAGTATACCGATTTTCCGAAAAAAGACGATATTTGCGAACTTCTTTTCAGTACCGGCACAACCGGAAAGGAAAAGGGTATTATCGTAATCAACGAAAACAACATTGCCCTTGCCGAAAACGTTATGAACGGCGTTGAGATGAAAGAGGACAACGTTGAACTTATTCCGTCTCCGCTCAACCATTCGCACGCACTCAGACGTTATTACGGCAATATGCTTTGCGGCGCAAGCGTTGTTCTTTCTTCTGGCGTTATGAATCTTCTCGGCTTTTTCAAGGCGATTGAAAAATATGGTGTTAACTCGATTGACCTTGTTCCCACCGCACTTACGATTCTTTTGAGACTTTCAAAAGGAAAGCTCGGCGAATACAAGGACGTTATTCGTTACGTCGAACTCGGCGCAGCTCCGCTCATGCAGGCGGACAAGGACAAGCTTAAAGCCCTTTTGCCGAACACGAGACTTTATAATTTTTACGGCAGTACCGAAAGCGGCTGCATTGCGATTTATAATTTCAACGATTCAAAAGATAAGAGCGGCTGCATCGGAAAGCCGACCTGCAACGCAAAAATCTTTGCCGTTGACGACGACCGCAACGAACTTAAAGAAACAAGCCGCGAAAAAACAGGTCTTTTAGCTTCCGTCGGAAGAATGAATATGATCGGCTACTGGAAAGACGAAGAGGAAACCGCCGCGGCGCTTCAAAACGGCGTTGTTTATACAAACGACGAGATTTATTTTGACGAAGACGGCGATATCATTCTTCTTGGCCGCCGCGGTGACGTTATCAATGTTGCCGGCAACAAGGTTTCGCCCGATGAAATTGAAAACCTTGCAAAAAAAATCGACGGTATTGCCGATTGCGGATGTATTCCTGTTCCCGACGATGTAAAAGGTCACGTTCCGAAACTTTTTGTTGAAATGAAGCCCGGCGCGGTTTTTGACGCCGCGGCAATCAGAGCAAGCCTTTCAAAAAGTACCGAACCGTATAAAGTTCCGAAGTATATCGTTGAAATCGACAAAATTCCGCGCACTTTCAACGGAAAGCTCATCAGAAGAAAGCTCGCGCAGTAAAGCAGGTTTAAAAGAATGAATAAATTTACAAAGTTTTTGAAAGCGGCGGCGTTCATTTTGGTGTTCGCACTCCTTTTCAATGTTGTTTCCGGCGCACTTGTCTATCCCGGCGATTACCGCAACTATCAGTGGGTCGGCGAGTTCTATAAAGCCGAAAAAAACAGCCTTGACGCGGTCTATGTCGGTTCAAGTGCGGTTTATGCGTTCTGGAGTCCGGCGCTCGCGTGGAAAGAACACGGAATTGCCGTTTGGAACTATACCACCGGCAGACAGCCGCTTCTTGCCGCAAAGTATATCATTGAAGATTGCCGCAAGACGCAAAAGGACGCGCTTTATATTGTTAACATCAACCGCGTTTCGGCAGATTACAACAAAGCGTCGATTCATTATCTTCTTGATTATATGCCGTTTTCGCTCAACAAGCTTAAGCTTACAAAAGCTCTTTGCGACGGTTTGGATATCAAAGGCGACGGCAGCCTTGAATATTACTTCCCGCTTGAAATATATCATTCGCGCTGGAATTCGCTGAATATTCAGGATTTCACCTACGGTCCGGACGGAACAAAAAGTTCAGCAAACTATTATTCGTTCCTTCAAAAATCGGTGACCGACACAAGCCATACCGTTGCTTCAACCGACGGTGTGACGGAATTTGACGGAATGTATCTTGACGCACTCAACGATCTTCTTGATTACTGCGAGAAAAACGAAGTTCGCGTTCTTTTCACGGTCAATCCGCAGCTTTCCGATGTCGGCGACAGATACGGCGACGTTGCATATGCAAAAAGCATCATTGAAAAGCGCGGCTTTGATGTTGTTGATTATTGGGCTGACAGCGAAAGTACCGGTCTTGAAATTCCGAAAGATTTTTATAACGATCGCCACACAAACATTCACGGCGCAATCAAAATGACCAACCTTTTTTCAAACTACCTTGTTGAAAATTACGACTTTGAAGACAAACGCGGAAAAGAGGGTTATGAAGATTGGGACGAAGCGTTTGATAATTACTATAACGACGTTATCGGTTCGTTTGTTCTTCCGATTGAATTTGAAACGGAAAACCGCGATTATACGCTTTCCGCCGTTACGGGTGTTTCGGGCAGTTACAACAAAACGGAAAACACGGTTTCGTTCACAGGCGTTGACGGCGCAGACGGATACAAAGTTTTCCGCAAAACAATCAACAACAAAAAGGTCACACAATCAAATTACCGTGAACTTCTTACTCTTGAAAGCGGAGAAACAACGTTTTCGGATTCCGAGTTTAACGATACAAGGGACGGAACCTATTCGTTCAATTATATCATCGTGCCTTACAAAACGGTTGACGGCGTTCAGAAATACGGAAGCTTCAGCTATTTCGGAACAACGATTAAAGTCGGCTGACAAAATCATAATAAAACGGGCTGCCGGGAAAGAGGCAACCCGTTATTTTTTATTCGTTTTTGCAGTAAATTTCGATTGCACTGCTTATAAATTTTGCAGTGCCTTCGCCGCCGAAGCGGTCAATGTTCGTTTTGAATCGTTCATCGGCAATATACATTTGCCCAAGCGAAGCGAGAATCTCATTGGTGCAATTGTAGCAGTTTTCCGTGATAAAAGCTTGAAGCTTTTTTACCGATTCCTGTGCTTCGGGTGAAGAGGGGGTGCTA
>DKDD01000170.1:9932-15683 GCA_002451715.1 Ruminococcaceae bacterium UBA6857
CGTGCTTTTGTGCTTTTTTCCGATTTCGGCAAAAAGCGAAAACATTTTTTTTTCAAAGTTTTCTGTTTTGTTTTCACTCTGCTTTTTTTCAAATTCTTTATACGCGGCGGTTTTGCCCCATTTTTCTTTCGCTTCTTTTGAAAGCGCCTCAAGTTCGGATTTATCAAACACCGAAAAATTCAATTTAATCACTCCTGTTTCGATAGTTTCGCGGGCGAGGGTGATAAGGTTTTCCGTTCGTTCTTTTTTGAGTTCGAGCAGACCGATTTGCTGCTTAAGGGCAGAAACATAATCGAAATTCGGACTGTCAAGAACAGTTTTGATTTCTTTGAGCGGAAATTCAAGTTCACGAAAAAACAAAATGCTTTGAAGCCTTGCAAGTGCTGTATCGTCATACAGCCTGTATCCAGCTTCAGTGACACAGGTCGGTTTCAAAAGACCGATTGCGTCGTAATAGTGCAGTGTGCGCACGCTGACACCCGAAATTTTGCTGACTTCGTGAACCGTTTTCATAATTTATACCCTCCCGTGTTTGCCGATCAGTATGTTTTTCACTCGGCATGATTGTATCATACACTATGACGAAACGTAAGAGTCAAGCGCTTTTTGAAAAAATTTTTATTTTATTTCCTGCTCAAGACTGTCAAATTCGGGCGTTGAAAAAAATTCGCCGAGAGTGATGTCAAGTCCGTCACATATGAGCTTGATTGTCAAAAGTTTAGGATTAAGGCTCTTTCCGTATAAAATGTTTTTAACGCTCGACGGCGGAAGAGCCGAAAGCGTTGCAAGCTTATTAATACTGATATTTCGCTCGTTGCAAAGCTCAAAAATTCTGTTTTTCACAGCGGTAACAGTGTCCATAAATCACTCTCCTAAACAACAAGGAATAAGCGCGGCGGCTTATTCCTTGTTCATTCTCTTTTTTATTTCAAGAATTTCCGGCGGAAGCTCGTTGTCGGAAAGGCTTCTCGGATAATCGCAAGTTCCCGCCTTTTTCGCCGTTTCATAAAACCAGTGCTTGTAATTGAGCATATCAAGCGTTGAATTGAGTCCCGCAATTTGTTTGAGCACCGCGTCGCGTTGACGGTCGATGAGTTCAAGGCGTTCTTCAATCGTTGAATCGCCCTGCATACCCCAGTCGATGAATTTTTTGATTTCCTTAATTGGCATACCGGTTTTTTTGAGGCATTCAATGATTGAAAGCCAGCCGAAATCCTCTTCCTTGAACATTCTTATTCCGCCGCCGGAGCGTTCAACAAACGGAAGAAGCCCCTCTTTGTCGTAATATCTGAGCGTTGAGGGAGCAACACCGATTCTTTTTGCCATTTCGCCGACTGTATAAAACATAGTTTTCTGCCTTTCCTGCCGCAAAAAAATAAGCGGCGCAAAATTTTTTTCAAAAATTTTTCTTTTACCTATTGACTTAAAGTGAACTTTAAGTTGTAGAATATAATCAAACTTGCAGGTACATTATACACCCTGCAAAAGTTATTGTCAATGGAGGTTTAGGACATGAAAGTTTTGTCAAAAGATGAATTTGAAAAAATCAACATTTTTAAAACAGGTGAAGAAAACACTGCATTTGCAAAGTACTTTATCGGAAACTCGTTTCTTAATCCGCTGACGAAATCGGAGGACGGAATTTTCCTTGCGAACGTTACGTTTGAACCCGGTTGCCGCAACAATTGGCACATTCATCATGCAACGAACGGCGGCGGACAAATGCTTCTTTGCGTTGCCGGCGAAGGCTGGTATCAGGAAGAGGGTAAAGAGCCGCAGTCGCTTGTTCCCGGTTCGGTTGTCGTTATCCCGGCGAACGTTAAGCATTGGCACGGCGCAAAAAAGGACAGCTGGTTTTCGCACATAGCTTTTGAAATCCCCGGCGAAAATTGCAGCAACGAATGGTGCGAAGAAGTCGCGGACGAAGAATATAATGCTCTTTAAAAGGAGGAGACTCACATGAAACCCGTAATTGTTTATTATTCCCTTTCAGGCAACACAAGAAAAATTGCCGAAGTAATTCAAAAGAAAATCGGCGGCGATATTGCCGAAATTCAAACCGTAACGCCGTATACAGGCAGCTATAACGCCATTGTTGACCAAGGTCAGGAGGAAATCAGACGCGGCTATTCGCCCGCGATCAAACCGCTCGGCATTGATTTCAAAAATTATGACACCGTTGTAATCGGTACACCTGTTTGGTGGTACACCTTTGCCCCGGCGGTCAAGACATTTTTTGAAGAAAACGACCTTTCGGGAAAAGACGTTTATCCGTTTGCAACAAACGGCGGCTGGCTCGGTCATACGTTTGACGACATAAAGAAAATCTGCAAAGGCGCAAACGTAAAAAGCGGCCTCAACATTCATTTTAACGGCAGTACGCTCAAGACAAAAGAAAAAGAAATCGAAGCATGGATTGATAAGATTGGAGGTTAAAGCATGAAAAAAGTAATCGCTTTATTTATGGCGGCTCTTCTTGTTTTTTCGCTTGTTGCCTGCGCGAAAGATAACGGCGAAAGCACATCTTCATCATCGGAAAGCTCAAGCGCAAACGCGTCCGAAAGCGAACCCGAAAGTTCATCGAACACCGACGCGTCTTCTGCAAAAAAGCCGCTTATCGTTTACTTTTCCGCAACGGGAAGTACGAAAAAAGTTGCCGAATACATTGCCGAAGAAACCGGCGGACAGCTTTATGAAGTTACCCCGAAAGAAGCGTATTCATCCGATGACCTCAGCTGGACTGACAAAAACAGCCGCGTAAGCCAAGAGCATGACAACGAATCAATGCGCGAGGTAAAGCTCAAGGAAACAACTGCGCCCGACTGGGAAAGCTATGACACCGTTTATGTTGGCTATCCGATTTGGTGGGGCATTGCCGCATGGCCGCTTAGCACCTTTGTTGCGGCCAACGATTTTTCTGGCAAGACCGTTATTCCGTTTTGCACTTCCGCTTCGTCGGGACTCGGCGACAGTGCAAAACTTCTTGAAGAAGCCGCAAAGGGCGGAACATGGCTTTCAGGAAAGCGTTTTTCTTCCTCCGCAAGCAAGGATGAAGTTGTTTCATGGCTCGGAGAAATAAAATAAACAGGAGGACTGAATTATGGAATATATCACATTAAGCAACGGTGTCAAAATGCCGCAGCTCGGCTACGGCGTATATCAGGTTACAAAAGACGAATGTGAACGCTGTGTTCTTGACGCACTCAAGGTCGGCTACCGTCATATTGACACCGCACAGGCATATTTCAACGAAGAGGAAGTCGGTTCGGCAATTCAGAAAAGCGGAATTGACCGCGGCGAAATTTTTCTCACAACAAAAGTCTGGCTTGAACATTACGGATATGAAGAGACTAAAAAATCCGTCTTGGAATCGCTCAAAAAACTGAAAACGGATTATCTTGACCTTTGCCTTCTTCATCAGCCGTTCAATGATTACTACGGCGCATGGCGCGCTCTTGAAGAGCTTTATCGCGGCGGATATATCCGTGCGATAGGCGTTTCGAATTTTTATCCCGACAGACTCATTGACATCGCTTCGTTTTCGGAAATTGCGCCGATGGTCAACCAGGTTGAAACCCATCCGTATAACCAGCAGACCGAAGCGCAAAAGTGGAACGAAAAGTACGGCGCAAAGCTTGAGGCATGGGCGCCGTTCGGCGAAGGCAGAGGCGGACTTTTTGAAGATGAAACACTCAAGGAAATCGGCAAAAAGCACGGCAAAACCACGGCACAGGTCATGCTTCGCTGGAATATTCAGCACGGAGTGATCGTTATTCCGAAGAGTACGCACATTGAACGCATGGAAGAAAACTTCAACGTTTTTGATTTTGCGCTTGACGAAGACGATATGAAAAAGATTGCCGCACTCGATAAAATGCAAAGCTCGTTCTTCTCTCATTATGACCCTGCAATTGTTGAATGGTTCGTTAAAATGGTTGACGAAAGAAAAAAGAACCATGATTGCACAAAGGAAAAGAAAAGCTGGTAAAGCAAAAGCATGATAAAAGGATCGTCCGTCGGGCGGTCTTTTTTTGTTCGGATATCATATTGGGGATTCTTTTTGAATAAACTTTATCATGAAGTAAAGCGACGTTTTGTGCGGCGCAAAAGGAGATGTCGATATGAACTTTGAATTCAAAAAAGAAGAACTTTCAACGCTGAAATGTGCGGCTTCGTCAACTGCGGAACAAAGCATTGATCTTGAATTGAATCTTCCCGATTACTGCTCGGATATCAAGCGTATTTTGAAATGCAATGTTACGCCTTCTGTCAACTCGCTTCGGCGGACAGGCGAAACGGTGAACGCTTCGGGCGAAATTGTGATTCGTCTTGTCTATGTCGGTGCGGACGAAAAGATTGATTGCTTTGAAAAAAAGACCGAGCTTTCAAAAAGCTGCGAGCTTAAAGATCTTCCCGAAGACGCGGTGCTTTCATGCAATTGCAAAACGGAGTATGTCAATTGCCGCGCGGCAAGCCAGCGAAGATTTTCCGTTGACGGCAACGTTTCGGTAAGCTTCAAAGCCTATTGCTTTGAAAAAACAAAAATAGTATCGCAAATCGAAAATTCCGGTGCACAAACACTCCGCAAAGAAATCGAGATTGTCAATGTAACCGCCGCCGGTGAAAAATGCTTTGATATGTCGGAAACCGCGTCGGTTCCGCAGAATATGGAGCCGATCGGAAAAATCATCAGAAGCGACGCTTTTGCCGTTCTTGAATCTGCAAAAGCCGTGAGCGGAAAGCTTCTTATCAAAGGTGAATTTATCACCGAGGTTGTCTATTGCGCCGATTCTTCCGACGGAAAAATCGAAACGCTGCGCCATTCAATGCCGATAAGCCAGATTGTTGAAATTCCTGATATTACGGAAGACACAGAATGTTCGGTCAATCTTTTTGTCCGTGCGCTGAGTCTTCAGCCGCGGGCCGATTCTTCGGGCAGCAACCGGCTTCTTGAAATTGCGGCAAAGATTTGTGCGTTTGTCAAAGGTTGCAAAGAAACAACGCTGGACGTTGTTACCGACTGCTATTCGACCTGCTGCGCGCTTAAAGGCGAGTATTCGTTTGTTGAACTTAACAAAAAAATCTATCACTTTGATATTGATGAGACGCTCAAAAAGACGTTTGAACTTTCCGGCCGCAATGTTAAGAATATTATTGACGCAAGAGCGGTTCAAAACACCTGTTCGGTATCACCCGGCGGCGAAAAGCTTGAACTTCGTTTAGGTGTCCTTGTCGGAATAATTTTCACCGACAGCGACGGAAATATTCAGTATGCGGAAAAAGATCTTGACTTTGCGATTGACGCAAGGCTCCGCGAAAGGGCGGAAAAAATCAACTGCGAACCTGTCGTTACGATTGAAAAGACGGAGGCTTCCGCCCTCGGCGGCGAAAAGATTCAATTTTCGCTTGCCGTAAAGGGCAGTTTTGACGTTTTTTCTGCGGAGCAAAAACGCGTGTGCATGGCGGCGGAAGAAGATGAAAACGCACCGCAAAAAGAAAGCAGTGCGCTGATTATCTATTATTCGAAGAAAGGCGAAAAACTTTGGGATATTGCAAAACGTTACGGTTCAACGCTCGGCGCAATATCGGAGGAAAACGAACTTTCCGGTGATGTGCTTGCCGAAGACAAAATGCTGATGATTCCGTGCGGATGATGACGAAATGAAAAGGGGACTGCCACACCTGAGCTTTGCCTGGCGTGACAGTCTCTTGTTGTTTATTCTTCAACTTAACCTTTTTAAAAAATATCTA
>DKDD01000170.1:15740-16059 GCA_002451715.1 Ruminococcaceae bacterium UBA6857
CTATTATCTGACTTTGAAAAAAGCGATGTTTCCCTTGATTATACAACTTTTCATATGAGAATTATATCGTAGGGTCGGATTTTGTTCAGCTTTTCGGCGAAACATGAAGTATTGAATTGACGTTCAACATTGCGGTGGCGTTTCTGAAAAACGCAATTGAAAGATTTAACCGTAGGGGCGTCTCGCGAGGTTCCCGTCTACTTTTTTGATTGCAGAACGTGACCTAATCGGCACAGCCTTCCTTGGCTCCCTCCTGTGAGGGAGCTGTCGACTCCGGCGACTGAGGGAGAGCAAATTAAAGCCATGCCTTTTTGTTTTT
>DKDD01000044.1 GCA_002451715.1 Ruminococcaceae bacterium UBA6857
TTAATAATCTTTCGCGCGAAAAATATAAAATTACGGTTGCTTCGGTTTTTGACGGCGGAGTTAACCGAAAGTTTTTGAAAAGCGATGTTGATTATCTTTATCTTTATAAAAAAGTATTTCGCGGGAACCGTATCCTTTTCAAAAATCTTTCGCCTGAAAAAGTCTATAAAAAACTTGTCGGCGAAAGAAAATTCGACCTTGTGATTTCATATCTTGAGGGAATCCCCGCAAGAATCGTTTCCGGCTGTAAAGATAAAAACACAAAGAAAATCTGCTGGATTCATCGCGATTTAACACCGCATTTTTATGCTTCGCCGTTCAAAAGCAAAGAAGAAGCCGACAAAATTTATGCGTCATATGACAAAATCGTCTGTGTTTCAAATGATGTTAAAAAGAGCTTTCTTTCATATAACCCTCTTTTTGAAAAAACAATCTGCCTTTATAATGTCAACGAAACCGAACGCATAGCCGAAAAAGCTAATGAAAAATGCGAAGAAGGTTATTTTCTTGATGATGTTGTTAATATCTGCTTCGTCGGAAAAATTGTTGAAAACAAAGGTGTTCTCCGTCTTGAATCAGCGCATGAAAAACTTACAAAGGCGGGCATAGCACACCGTTTTATACTCGTAGGCAAAGGTCCGCTTCGTGAAAAAATTGAAGAAGACCTTCAAAAAAATGGGCTTGAAAAAGACTTTGTCTTTGCAGGCTATCAAACGAACCCATATAGATTTATTTCTCATTGCGATATTTTTGCTCTTCCGTCTTATTATGAGGGCTTCAGTACTGCTTCGACCGAAGCGCTGATTTTGAAAAAGCCCTGCGTTGTCACCGAATGTGCGGGAATGCATGAACTTTTCGGCGAAAACAACGAATACGGAATTGTTGCTAAAGATGACGATGAGTTTTGTGTTGCGCTTTCAAAAATGATTACCGACAAGGATTTAAGAAAGCGGTATGCCCTTGCGTCAGCCGAACGCGGAAAGCTCTTTTCTGCCGAAGCAACCCTTGCGGCGCACGAAAAACTTTTTGACGAACTTATAAAATAACCGATTTGAAAAGAATTTATAATTATGGTTAAACGAGATTTTTTGTTTCTTCTTTTGCTTTTCTTTTGCCTTGTGGTTTTTTCGGCTTTGTATTACTTTTTGACATACAGAAAAAAAGAAAAGCTTATAAAAACTATCGGCGCGTGTTGCGCTGCGGTGTCGTGTGCGGTATTTTTGTATCTTGCCGTTTTTTCGCGTTCACCGCACGAAACGGGAACCGAGCTTGTTCCTTTTTGGTCTTATGTTTCGGGCGTGAGGTATTATTATGCACTTGACGTATTTTTGCAGGTTATTGAAAACATAGCGATTTTTGTTCCGATAGGTTTTTTGCTTCCGTTTTTGTTCGGAAAAAGAGCGAACGCCAAAAGCGTTGTCGGCTTTGCTTTTTTGCTCAGTGCTTTTGCCGAAGCGTGCCAGCTTTTGTTTTCGCTCGGTGTTTTTGAAACGGATGACCTTTTCAACAATACGCTCGGTGCGGTTGTCGGCTACGGCCTTTACTGTTCTGTGACGGCGGCAAAAATCGGCGGCGAAAGCTTTGTAAAAGACGAAAAACGATTTTTGAAAGGTCTTATTCCGCTTGTTTCGGTCTATGAACTTTTTGTTTTTCTTTTGGTACTGCGCGAAATACTTCACATTTTTTAATAAAACGGAAAGGAGAGAGCAATGAAAAACCTTTTAAAAAAGCTTGGAAAAGTTTCGCTTTCGGAGCTTTCCGACGAACTGAAATGGATTTGGAAGTACATCGGAAAATATAAAAAACGCGTTGCGCTGTTTGTTGTAATCGGCTTTTTTTCAAGCGGACTTGCTCTTTTTGCCTCCGTGCTTTCAAAAAAGCTTATCAATGCCGTAACGGGGCGCGACAGTTCTTCAATAACGCTTCTTGCGATTTTATATGTCGCTTTTGGTGTCACAAATATCTTCCTTTCCGCGGTAATGAGCCGCATTTCGGTTCATTCAAACACAATGGTAACTCAAGATATTCGAGAAAGCATATACACCGGAGTACTTCTTTCAAAGTGGAAAGAACTTTCTGCCTTTCGCTCCGGCGATATACTTAACAGAATCAACAACGACGTTTCAACGGTTTCTTCGGCGGTTTTGACGTGGATTCCGACATTCGTCACAAAGTTCTTTCAGTTTTGCTGTGCATTCTTTTTGATTCTGAGCTATGACAAGGTGATGGCTGTAATTGCTCTTGTCGGTTCTCCGGTCACGGTTTTGATTTCGTCGTTTTTTCTCGGAAAAATGCGCGAAAATTCAAAAAGCGTCAGAAAAAGAACAAGTGATCTTGTCTCTTTTCTCGGCGAAAGCCTTTCGGAAACGCAGAACATTAAAGCATTTGACCTTGCATTTGATTTTTCGCTTCGCTTTAAAAGCGTTCAAAAACTCTTGACAGAAGCGCTCATTGCGCAAAACCGTTTTTCGGTACTCAGCGGCAGTGTGATTTCGTTTATGGGTCTTCTTGTTTCATATTCATGCTTTGGCTGGAGTGTTTATCGTCTTTGGTCGGGAAAAATCGACTTCGGCACAATGACAATGTTTCTTCAGCTTGCGTCAACGCTTTCTTCGGCGTTCGGCGCGCTGGTTTCGCTTGTTCCGGGTGCGGTTTCTTCAACCGTTGCGGCGCGACGACTTATGGAACTTTCGCGCCTTGAAAGTGAAGACACCGATTCTTCCGTTCAAAAATCATTCATCGAAAAAAACAGCAAAGACGGATTGACCGTTGAGCTTTGCGGCGTTTCTTTCGGCTATGACGACGAAAAAGAAGTGCTCAAAAACTTTTCAATGACAGCTTCTCCGGGTGAAATTATTGCTTTGCGCGGTGCGTCCGGCGCAGGAAAAACAACTGTAATAAGGCTTCTTTTGGCACTTGCCGAAGGAAACGGCAGTCTTTTGCTCAAAAACAAGAGCGGCGAAACAATCGAAATTTCGCCGAAAACAAGAACGGCATTTTCGTTTGTTCCGCAGGGGCGTTCGCTTTTTGCCGGAACAATTGCGGAAAACTTAAGAATGACCAAGCCGAACGCAACCGATTTTGAAATTGAAAACGCGCTCAAGACTGCATGTGCTTTTGACTTTGTGAAAGAAATGCCGGACGGAATCAACTCCGTCGTCGGCGAAAACACCGCAGGACTTTCGGAAGGGCAGGCACAGCGAATTGCAATTGCCCGTGCTGTTTTGAAAGGCAGCCCGATTCTTCTTCTTGACGAAGCAACTTCTGCTCTTGACAAAGAAACCGAAGCAAAGCTTGTTGAAAATCTTCTTTCGCTTAAAGAAAAGAAAACGATAATTATTACAACGCACCGTGAAAGCCTTCTTTCACACTGCGACAGAATCTATGATGTATCAAAAGATAAAACCATACAAAAAAACACGCAAAAAGGCGGTCAATAATCAAATTTTTGACGATTGACGAAGTACGGCGTTTTTGCTACAATAATAAAAGCATTTTTTTGAGCAAGGGAGGATGAAAAATTGGTTGATATTCATTCTCATATTGCGCCGTCGCTTGATGACGGCTCCGATTCGGTTGAAGAATCGCTTCTGATGCTCGAAAACGCTTATAAATGCGGAACAACGCATATTGTTTTGACTCCGCATTATTTAAACGACGCACAGTGCCGTTTTGACGTTAAAAAGTCCGATATTGAAGAAGCTTTTTCGCTTCTTCTTGAAGCTAAGAAAAAAGCAAATCTGCCGATTGAAATATACCTCGGCGCCGAACATTTCGCAGTGACGGATATTGCAAGGCTTGCGGGTGACGGCGAAATTATTCCGATAAACGGCTCAAAATATGTGCTTGTTGAATTTGATTTCGGAGATGACATTCACCGCGCCGGTTTTGTTGCCGGTTCAATTGTTTCTTCGGGTTTTGTTCCGATTATCGCTCACCCCGAAAGATATGCTTTTCTTCAAAACGATCCGTCGGCGGCGTTTTCGCTTCTTGAAAAAGGCTGCCTTTTTCAGGTCAACAAAGGCAGTCCGCTCGGGAAATACGGCTTTCGTCCGCAGTCGCTTTCAAAGTGGCTTCTTGATAATCACCTTGCGCATTTTGTTGCGAGCGATTGCCATTCGCCGTATCAGCGCACGCCCGATATGCGGCAGGCGCACGAAATGCTGACATATCGCCTCGGTTCGGCATATGTTGAAAGAATTTTCAAAGAAAACCCGATGAGGGTAATTAATAACGAACCGATAAATTTCGGCTAAGGAGGGTAAAAATGAGACTGCTTCGTTTTGCGGTAACTGTTTTGTTTGTGCTTGTTTGCGCGGCGGCAGTGTTTTTTAATCTTAGAATAAAGCCCGACACCGCAAAGCCGACAATCGTTTGCAGCGTTAAGGAAATTCAGGCAAAATGCGGCGTCAAAGAAGGCGAACTTTTGAAATATGTTGCGGCAAAAGACGAAAAAGACGGTGATTTGACCGATAAAATCTTTGTTGAAAACATAACTTCTTTTGTTTCTGAGGGCGTTTCCGTTGTGAATTACTG
>DKDD01000057.1:0-2479 GCA_002451715.1 Ruminococcaceae bacterium UBA6857
GATTTCTATTTTAAAACAAATCGGCATTTTGCTTTTAACTTTATCACTCAAAGTAATCTTCAAGCCATATTTTTCCTGCATAAAATTAATGCTTTCACTAAAACCCAAAACGGAAACTGCTTTGATTTTGCAGTGGAAGAGATCCATCGAGTCTTTCAGTGTTTTGATTTTAAAAATTCTATTTCCGTTCGGCTTAAGTGAAAAAGCATAAATCACACCGGGTTTGCATGTAAAGCGATAGTCATTGGCGGAATATCGAAGCCTTTCGTTAAAAGAACCTCCCTTTTGCTTTTTACCTTCGCCGAAAACCTTGAACGCCGAAGTGTTCCAAATTGCCTCGCTGTTTGCTGATGTCCACTTTCCGATTGAAGAAAGAATGTGCTTTTCTTCGTCGCAGATGCTTCCGTCTGCCTTCGGACCGATATTCAAAACAAAGCAACCGTTTTTGGAAATTACGTCAAGGAAATTGCATATTATCGTTTCCGGAGCTTTAAAACGATTTGTTGTGCAATAGCTCCAAGAGTTATAAGCCGTTGAAGTTTCGCTTTGCCAAATATACGAACTCGCGTTTTCAAGCTGCCCTCTCTCGCGGTCAAATATTGCACAGTTATACATTATCGCGTCGGATTTATAATAAACACAAACTTCTTTTCCCCAATCTACCGAGCGGTTATAATAATATGCAAGAAACTTTTTCATATATGGGCGAAAAGCAATATACGAAGTCCACCAATCAAAAAACAGCGAAGACGGACGATATTTTTCAATCAATTCACACGAAGAAACCAACCAATCTTCAAGCCATTCGGTTGTCGGTTCAATTCCGTGTTCCTGCTTCATCAACGCTTTAAAATTATTTTTTGAGCATATGTTTTTACATTCACCGTAAAGATCTCTGTATTCTTCGTCCGTTGTTTCATTTTTATATCCGATTGTTCTTCCGCCGTTCATGAACCAAAAGTGTTCGGCTCGATGGCTCGACGTCGAAAAAACAATGCCTTGCTTTTCGCATTCACTTTTGATTTCGCCGAGAAAGTCGCGACCGACAGGCAGCTTTACGGTTGTCCATTTTGAAAGTTCACTGTCATAAAGCTTGATTCCGTCATGATGCTCGGCAACCGGCATAACAAATTTTGCGCCGCTTTCCTTAACGGTTTTGACAATCTTTCCGGCATCAAATTTTTCAGCCGTAAACATCGGTATAAAATCGCGGTAATTAAAATCTCTTCCATATTTTTTAATATGATGTCTGTGAACTGCCGTGCCTTTATAGTACATAAAGCGAGGATACCATTCGTTATAATACTCCGGAACGGTGAAAACACCCCAATGTATGAAAATTCCGAATTTCGCTTGCTTATACCAACTTGCAACAGGATATTCGCAAAGGCTGTCCCAGCTCGGTTTATATTTTCCATTATTGTTTGTTGTTTCAATTCTTTCAAGCCACACTCTTTTTTGTTCGTCAGTCATAAAAATTCCCCTTGGTTTTGATTTTGAATATTTTAACATACAATCGAAAAAAAATCAAAGCAAAAGGTGCGCAGTCCCCGTAAAAGACACTGCACATCCTTTTCAAAAAAATTACGCAATAAAGCAGGCGTCGCCGAACGAAAAGAACCGATACTTTTCCTGAACCGCAACTTTATAAAAATTCATTGTGTTTTCATATCCGCAAAACGCACTGACAAGCATGATAAGTGTGCTTTCCGGAAGATGAAAGTTCGTGATAAGTCCGTCAATGCACTTAAATTCATAGCCGGGATAAATGAATATATCGGTCCATCCCTCGCTTTCTTCGATTTTACCGTTGAACGTTGCAACCGATTCAAGGGTGCGGCAGCTTGTTGTTCCGACAGATATGACTCGACCGCCGTTTTGCTTTGTCGCATTAATAAGATCGGCCGTCTCTTTCGGTAACCAATAATGCTCGCTGTGCATAGTATGTTCTGTGATGTCGGATACTTTAACAGGCCTGAATGTTCCGAGACCGACATGAAGTGTAACATAGCCGATTTTAACACCCTTGGCTCTGATTTTTTCAAGAAGTTCTTCGGTAAAATGCAAACCCGCGGTCGGTGCTGCGGCGGAACCGAGTTTTTCGCTGTATACCGTCTGATAGCGCGAATTATCCTGCAATTTTTCTGTTATGTAAGGTGGAAGCGGCATTTGTCCGATCTCGTCAAGAATGTTGTAAAAGTTTCCGTCGTATGAAAACTTTGCAAGTCTGTTACCGCCTTCAAGGACGTCAATAACTTCACATTTGAGAAGTCCGTTGCCAAAGGAAAAACGTGAACCCGGCTTTGCTCTTTTTCCGGGACCGGTAATAACTTCCCAAATGTCATCGCCGCGGTTAACAAGAAGCAAAAATTCAACGTGCGCGCCCGTTTCTTCCTTAACGCCGTAAATTCGTGCCGGAAGCACCTTTGTGTTGTTGAGAATGAGACAGTCTTTGCTGTTAAGCTCATCAACAATGTTG
>DKDD01000057.1:2554-3218 GCA_002451715.1 Ruminococcaceae bacterium UBA6857
ATGCTCGTGACGGATTTCTCCGCTTTTTCTTCCGATGACCATAAGGCGTGAGCAATCTCGCTTTTCGGTCGGATGTTGAGCAATTAATTCTTTCGGAAGGTCATAATAAAAATTGGATGTTTTCATAAACGCACCTCAACATATAGCAAAAATTATTCAAACGATTGACGAACAGCGTCATTCGTGATATCATATAAAACAACTCGTCTATTATAGTGCAATCTGACGGATTTGGCAACAGTTTACGTCAAAATACTTAATTAATTGAGGTGCTTTTTATGAAAAAATATAATGTCGGTATCATCGGTGCCACCGGAATGGTCGGTCAGCGCTTTGTTTTGCTTCTCTCGGAACATCCTTGGTTCAATGTTAAGGTTGTTGCGGCAAGCCCGCGTTCTGCCGGCAAGGCATACAAAGACGCTATCGGCGAAAAATGGGCTTTTGATTGCGATATTCCCGAAAACATTGCTTCACTCATCGTTAAAAATGCAACGGCGGACATCAAGGAAATTGCTTCCGAAGTTGATTTTGTTTTCTGCGCCGTTGATATGAAAAAAGACGAAATTCGTGCACTTGAAGAAGCATACGCAAAAGCCGAGTGTCCGGTTATTTCAAATAACAGCGCGCACAGAACAACTGCTGATGTACCGATGGTTATCCCCGA
>DKDD01000024.1 GCA_002451715.1 Ruminococcaceae bacterium UBA6857
AGTAACCATTGTTTTGCGAAAGCGCCGATATCGCTGTCCTTCTTGCGGGAAACGGTTCTTTGAAGAGAATACGTTTCTGCCGAAATATCACCGAATGACTAACCGTCTCGCTTCCTTTGTGATAAACAAGCTGAGCGATGAACGTTCTTTTACAAGTGTTGCCAAAGAGGTAAACCTTTCTGTTTCGACAGTCATCAGAATATTTGATTTCGTTTCATATCCTAAGCCTAAGTTACCAAAAGCTTTATCCATTGACGAATTTAAAGGTAATACCGGCGGTGAAAAATATCAATGTATTCTTACAGATCCTATTAACAAAGTGGTTCTTGACATTCTTCCCGAACGCTTTAAGCCATATCTTACAAAGTATTTCCGGGCTTATTCAATCGAGGAACGCTCCAAGGTGGAGTTTTTTGTCAGTGATATGTGGCGTACTTATTCCGATATCTCTTCCGTATGGTTTAAGAATGCCGTTCAATCAGTGGACAAATTTCACTGGATAAGACAAGTTACATGGGCTTTTGAAAACGTCAGAAAAGAAGAACAAAAAAAGCTCGGTGACAACTTGAGAAAATACTTTAAACGTTCAAAATCGCTTCTTACAAAACCTCACTGCAAGCTTACCGATGAACAAAAGCAGGAGGTTAATGTTATGCTTTACTACTCGGTCAATATCAGTCGTGCGTATTTTTACAAGGAAAGTTTTTTAAAAGTTATCAATGCAAATGATTCCCTTTCTGCCAAAAAGCTTTTAGGAGAATGGATCGAAAACACAGAGAATTGCGGCATTGAACCGTTTGAAAAGTGTGCCCGTACTATGCAAAATTGGTTCTCCGGCATCATCAATTCCTTTTATACCAATATTACTAACGGTTTCACCGAAGGCTGCAACAACAGGATCAAAGTTCTTAAGCGCAATGCTTACGGTTACCAAAACTTTAATCGCTTCAGAAATCGTATTTTACATATGTTTTATTACAAATCCCTTTCTATTAACAATCAAGCAGCCGCCTGACGGCGACTGCTCTCTCATTTCCTTTTTACTTTTTTACCCCAACTATTGACATAGAGCCTTTTTAAGTTTAATTCAAACTCAATCGCTTGTGTAGGGCATGAGAGCAACCTGACGAGCACGCTTGATTGCGGTGGTCAGTTCGCGCTGATGACGAGCGCAAGTGCCTGTAACACGGCGGGGAAGGATCTTCGCACGGTCTGAAGTGAACTTGCGAAGCTTCTGAGTGTCCTTGTAGTCGATTGATTCAACCTTGTCTACGCAGAAAGCGCAAACTTTTTTGCGTGACTTTCTGTTAGGACGGCCGTTACCTCTTTCATATGCCATTGGTTTTTCCTCCTTGTTAATAAATTCAGTTGCAATCAGAACGGAAGGTCTTCATCGTCGGTGATTTCTTCAAAATCGCCGGGAGCCGCCGTCTGATATGCGGGAGCGGGAGCCGAAGCAGCCGGAGCGGAAAACGCAGGGCTTGCATTTCCTGTTTCAGCCTTTGAGCCGCAGAAGCTGACATCGCGCGCAAGAACCTCATAAACGGTTCTTTTTGCGCCGGTGTTGTCGTCATATTGACGCATCTGCATCTGACCCTGAACAGCAATCATTGAACCTTTTGTGAAATAGCGGCTTACGAAGTTCGCCGTATTTTCCCATGCAACGATTGTGAAGAAGTCAGCCTGCCTTTGTTCGCCGGCTCTTACGAAAGATCTGTCAACCGCAATTCTGAAATTGCAAACAGATTTTCCGGTTGTTGTTGTTCGAAGCTCCGGGTCGGCAACAAGGCGACCCATGAGAACGATACTGTTAAGCATAAGTCGTTCCTCCCTTATTTCTTGACGGTGAGTGAACGAAGTACGCCTTCGGTGATGTTAACGATACGGTCAAGTTCTGCAGGGAAATCCGGCTCACTTGAGTAGTTAACAAGAACATAGTAACCCTCTGTCTCATAGTTGATGGGATAAGCAAGCTTGCGGTTACCCCAAACATCAACGGAATCGATTGTGCCGTGAGCTTCAATGAGGGACTTGAACTTTTCAACCATAGCGTTAACAGCTTCTTCTCCGTTAGCTACTGAAAAAACTAACATGGTTTCATAGTTGTTTGTCATTGTTTTGCACCTCCTTATGGACTTTAGGCCCCGAAAACGGAGCAAAGAGCGCCGTATACAATACAGCGGAAAAGATTATATCAATAATATTCAAACTTGTCAAGCGTTTTGAAGTATATTATTTGTATTATTCCGGCGTAGTTTATGTTTAGTTTAAGATTTTTTACATAAGTACAATTAATTTAAAATTTAGTTTATATTATTATTGATTTTTGAATTAAAGCATGTTATAATTCACGTACGATAAATAAAAAGCACTTTTTAACGAAGTGTTCTAAATTGAAAAGAGGAAAAGAATATGAAGAAATTTTTCAGGTCTGCATTGTCCGCGGTGTTGGTCTTTGCAATGCTGTTCACTTCTGTTTTTGCACTTTCGGCATTTGCCGCCGGCAATGACGGAATTTCGTTCTTTGCAGTTTCGGCAAAAGGAAACGAAGAAAACTCCGCTTCGCTCGGAAACATAAATTGGTGGAAGAGTGATATCGACGGAAAGTATTATATGTTTATGCCGTCAAAGACCGACCTTTCAAAACTCAAAGTTTGGTTTTCTGCTTCGGACTCCGTAATCTGCAACGGCGAAGCGCTTTCAAACGGAGAAACAACATCAGCCTTTTCAACCGGCGGAGAGTTTACTCTTACCTGCAACGACAAAAATTATACCGTTGTTTTTCTTGCTTCAAGCAAACTTCCGTCGCTGTTCATCAACACCCCGGAAGGTGGGCTTGACCGAATCCATTCCGATAAATCGCACAAAGAAAAAGGCTGCTCAATGCTTGCCGTCAATGAAAAAGGGAAAACCGATTACGACGGAAAGCTTGATTCCATGAAAGGAAGAGGAAATTCAACTTGGAACATGGTGAAAAAGCCTTATAACATTAAGCTTGAATCCAAATCAAAACTTTTCGGAATGGAAAAAGCAAAAAACTGGTGCCTTATTGCTAACTATGAAGATAAGTCGCTCATTCGCAACCAAGTAACTTACGGACTCGGCACCGCAGTCGGAATGGAAGAATCGCCGGATTGCAAAAATGCCGATGTCTATATTAACGGCGAATATAAAGGTGTTTATCTTGTTACCGAAAAAGTTGAAATCAAGAAAAACCGCGTCGATATTTATGACCTTGAAGAAGCAACGGAAGAAGCCAACGCGGGAAAAGAACTTTCCGATTTTCCGCAGAAAGGTTTCGGCGGAAAACTTTGCGGATTTATCGAAAACAAACAACGCTGGTTTGATATTCCGAATGATCCCGAAGATATCACCGGCGGTTATCTTCTTGAACTTGAAGTTGCCGACAGATATCCCGATGAAGCAAGCGGTTTTGTTACGAAGCACGGTCAGGCCGTTGTTTCAAAATCTCCCGAATATGCTTCAAAGGCTCAAATAAAATATATCAGTTCTTATTTTCAGGAAATGGAAGACGCGCTTTATTCAAAAGACGGATACAACTCAAAAGGAAAGCACTTTGCGGAGTATATTGACCTTGAGTCTTTTGCAAAACAGTATATTATTCAGGAATGGTCAAGCAACTGGGACGCAGGACTCACAAGTAACTACTTTTACAAAGACAGCGGCAAAAAACTTGTTGCCGGCCCGATTTGGGATTTTGACAACGCTCTTATGAATTCCGGCGGAAGAGACGGAACGGATCTTACCGACCCGACAAATCTTCACGCCGCAAAAAGGTCGCTTTGGTATAATTCCCTCATTGGAAGCCGAAGTTTCAAAGCAACGCCGAATATCTATGCTCTTGGTATGCGCCACGCCGATTTTGTTGAAGAAGCCGCAAAACAAATGAAAGATAAGTTTGTTCCGGCGGTTAAAGAACTTCTTGAATCTAAATATTCCGAATATATTGAAAAGGTTCAAAACTCCGCCGTTATGAACGCAATTAGGTGGAATTATTATTCAACAACCGACCGCACCGAAATTTTGAATAACTACAGCGCGGAAATTGAATCAATCAAAAACTTTATTGCCGCAAGAACAGATTTTCTTTCGGGTGCACTGACTCTTTCATATCAAGGATTCACCGTGAATAAAATTGCCGCGCAAAAATTTACCGGTTCACCCGTCACACCGAAAATTAAGGTTAAATTCATGGAGCGTACTCTTGCCGACGGAACCGATTATACGGTTGAATTTTCGAACAACATTCAAAAGGGTACGGCACAAGCAAAAATTATCGGACTTGGAAAATATGACGGCATGACAAAAACGGTTTCGTTCAAAATCAAAACCTTTGCCGAACCGGAAATCAATTCCGATACGGATTATAGTGAACAGGCAAAAGAAAATTTTTATAAAATGCTCGGCACATTCGTTGACGGAATCGAATATATCGCATATTGCTTTGTCAAAGCATTTCCGTCGCTTTTCTGATTTTTTCAACATTTGCAAAAGCCTTTGCTTACCGAAAGCTCCGGTTTGGCGAAGGCTTTTTCTCTTTTAATTTTTACGTTGACTTGAATTTTTGAATGTGATACAATTGCAGTAACCACACAGGTTAAACAAGATAAAGGAGGATTTTCATGAAAACATTTTTCAAAAAAGCAATCACCGTTTCTCTTGCGCTTTTTCTCAGTCTTTATTGTCTGATAGGCCTCGGAAACAATGTCAGCGACGATTACAGGGAATATAAAAACGTTATTCTCATGATCGGCGACGGAATGGGTGTCAATACCGTTGAGGCAACAAAAGCAACGCGCGGCGTTTCGCTTGCACTTGACACAATGCCTGTTTGCGGAAGATCGGACACCCGTTCGTTCATTCTTGATTACACCGATTCAGCTGCAGGCGGAAGCGCACTTGCCTGCGGAGTTCGCATTTGGGCAAACTCGGTTGCAATCTTTCCGTTCCACCCGTTTTCGGTAACGGGACAGAACGTTCCCGTTTCGCTCACAGAACTTGCAAAGGCAAACGGAAAAAGCGCAGGCGTTGTTACAACCGACAAGACTTCCGGCGCAACACCGGCTTCTTTTTCGGCGCACGCACTCGGAAGACAGCTTGAAAAAACAATCAGCGCACAGCAACTTAAATGTAACCTTGACCTTCTTTGGGGCTGTGAATCCGACAGCATTTCAAAAGACAAATGCGAAAAGAACGGATTCACTTTTGTTCAAACAGCGTCTGAAATGGAAGCGCTTGAAAGCGGCAGCCGTTCGTTTGCACAGTTCGATTTTGAAGAAATGAAAAACTGCACCGGCGAAAAGGATACTCCGTCAATCGAACAGATGACCAAAAAGGCAATCGACCTTCTTGACGACAACGAAAACGGATTTTTCCTCATGGTTGAGGGTGCTTGCATCGACAAGTTTTCTCATAAGAACAACCTTGAAATGGCAACGCTTAACCTTGTTGAATTTGACAAAGCTGTCGGCTATGCTCTTGAATACGCCGCAAAAGACGGTGATACCCTTGTTGTTGTAACCGCCGACCACGAAACCGGCGGAATCAAGTATAACGGCGTCACCGGTGAATACTATTATACGACCGAAGGTCACACAACAGCTGACGTTCCCGTTTATGTTTCGGCAAAGGACGCGGGTTTCACAAACAAAGACGTTGTTGAAAACCGCCAAATCAGCGTTCAGATTGCACGTGTAATGGGCTTCGGAAAAGACCAGTTCCCCGCAGTCAAGGGATACACAACATAACGCAAACACGCAAACAAACGCAAACACGCAAACAAAAGAATAAAAACTTAAATTAAA
This sequence comes from Ruminococcaceae bacterium UBA6857, assembly GCA_002451715.1. GTDB lineage: Bacteria > Bacillota > Clostridia > Oscillospirales > Acutalibacteraceae > UBA6857. The sequence continues at coordinate 5,826 of DKDD01000024.1, forward strand.
AAGGCTGTAATTCACACCGGAGATGACCCGGTTTTGAATTACAGCCTTGGTTTTTACTTTACATCAGCGGTAAAGCGTCTTTAATAGGTTACGGTGAGAAGTTGTTCGCTGTATCCGCCCATTGCAAGGGTAACAAAGATATACGTCATATCAATTCTCATCGGAGTTCTGATTTTGAGGCTTGTGAGCTTGCCTTTTGCGTTTGTTACGGCTTCAAGAACGGTTCCGGAAAGGATGAGTTTCATGTCCATTCCGTCCATGCTGTCGTCTGTGCCGAGGTCAAAATCATTGAACGATTCCGAAACGGATGAGTTTGCGGGTGTTGCGGCAAAATTCTTTCCGTTGTATTTTGAGGTTTCGGACTTGAGAACGATTGTGAGCTTTGTTCCGCCGTTTGCGGTTTTAACCGAAGTTGCGGATTTGATATGGTCGGCCTCGAGCGCGGCATTCTTGTTTTCCGGCGGAACAAACGAAGCAAGCGTTGTTGTTCCGCTTTCGGAATCTGCTTTTCCGTTCGTAAACTTGAGCGTTTCGCTGTTGCTGTCTGTCATATCCTTTGTAAGTTCATCAAAATCCGAACCCATCAATTTTTTAAGAATTTCGGGATAATCAACAAGCTTCATGCTGACGGTTGTGTTCTTTTTAACGGTTACGTTGCTTTCCTTTTTAAGGTTGTTGACAAGGGTGTTGTACTGCGCGGCGGCTTTTGCCTTGGTAAGCGAATTTGACGTGTTCTGCTGTTTTGCCTTGACGGTAACGGTGCAGACATAGGCTTTTCCGCCGACTTTTGCGGTGATTTTGACCGTGCCGGCTTTGAGTGTTTTAACAACGCCCTTTTGGTTTACCGTTGCAACCTTTTTGTTGCCGGTATACCATTTGACGGTGCGCTTTGTTCCGTTCAGCTTCAAGGCAAAGCTTGTGCCTGCGGTAACGGTCTTTTTTGTTGCCGAAAGTTTCGGCGCTTCAACGGTAACTTTGCATTTATATGTTTTCTTTCCGACTTTGGCGGTGATTGTGGCCGTTCCCTTGCGAACACCCTTTACAACACCTTTTTTCGTAACCGTGGCAACTTTTCGTTTTTAAGTTGACCACTTTACGGTCTTGTTAGTCCCTCTCAATTTCAAAGCATAGGTCTGACCAACGGCAAGAACGATTTTCGTTTTGTTCAGTTTGACCGATGCGGCCGAAGCCTGAAACGCCGGAATAAGGAGCGTTGTCATCAGAACTACGGCAGAAATAACAGCCATGAGTTTTTGTGCGATTGATTTCATAATTATCATCCTTTCTTCGCATATTTTTCCGCAAAAACGGATTCGACTGTTCGGAATCCGCAATCAGTCCGTCGTTACGAACAATTGCGGCTGTCCAACTTGATTATATAACCGCGCGAAAGGTTTGTCAATGAACAAAAGGCAAAATAAAAAGCCAAAAAATGCCTTTTACTTTGCCTTAAAAAAGTTCATATAAAATTATAAGATTCGTTTTTATCACGGGCGGCAGCGTTTGCAAGGTTCATAACCTCTTGCTCTTGCGCTGCTTCTTGAAATCGCATATTTTGATTTGCGAAGACTTGAACATGTTCCGCGGTGATATTTTTCGCCCGTTTCGGTGATGTAAACCGTGTCGGAGGAATAATTGTAACCGCCGTTATTATTGTATCCGCCCGAAGAGGAAGACGCCGCCGTAACGGTTACTTTGCAGACACAGCGTTTTTTGCCGACCGTTGCAAAAATGTATGCACTTCCTGCGCTGTATGTTTTGACAACGCCGCTTTGGCTGACTCTTGCAACGCTTGTGTCGCTTGAACGCCAACGGACTTTTCGGCTTGTTCCGGTGAGTTTAAGAGTAAACGAAGCGCCGGCTTTGACAGACTTTTTTGTTGCGGAAAGTTTCGGCGAATCAACGGTAACTTTGCAGTTGTAATTTTTTTGGCCGACTGTTGCGGTAACGGTTGCGCTTCCTCTTTTAATACCTTTAACAACGCCGGATTTTGAAACCGTTGCAACATTTTTGTTCGATGTTTTCCATTTTACCGAGCCTGTCGCGCCGGAGATTTTGAGCGAATAGGTTTGACCGACGGCAACGGTGATGTTTTTTCTTGAAAGTTTTACCGTTGCGGCCGAAGCTTCAAACATCGGAAGAAAAGCACTCAGCGAAAACATCACGGCAAAAACAAGCGACAACAGTTTTTTTGAAAAACTTTGGGTCTTTGTTTCCATAATAATTCCTCTCTTTTTATGTTTTTTACAATTATAATTCTTTTGTCTCAAGAAGTCAAGAAAAGAAAACAATGACAGGGAAAAACGCATAACAAACGAGAAATATTCAGAAAAAACACCGAAAAAAATTTTTTTGTTTTTTTCACTGCTTTAGTTACATTTAAAGTATCCCACCTATACTGTGATTGTGCGATGGGGATCGCAGTGTGTTTTTTCCGATTTTTCACCTGCCCCCTCCTCCCCACCGCACTCCCCTCTCCTTTCAAATAGATGAAACCCGACGCACCGTTTCGGCAGCGTCGGGTTTCATTGTTTTTGCGGCAAAAAGCTTTTTTGCCGACATTATTCGTCTTTATGTTTGTTTTAGGTTTATATACTATAGTATATTCACAAAAACAAAGTCTGGATTTTTAAACTCAATATCTTATTTTTTTCTTGCCATAGCAGGGAATAATCGTTATAATATAATATTGAAAAGATTTCTAAATTTTTCAGGAGGGCAAATCTATGAGACTTCTTCTTGCAGAGGACGAAAAAGACCTTTCAAAGGCTCTTTGCGCAATCCTTAAACATAACAATTACTCCGTCGACCCCGTTTATAACGGCGAAGATGCCTATGATTACGGCATGAGCGAAAATTACGACGGCATTATTCTTGACCTTATGATGCCGAAAATGAACGGAATCGAAGTACTTAAAAAACTTCGCGAAAACGGAATTTCAACCCCGGTTCTCATTCTTACCGCAAAAGCGCAGACCGAAGATAAAATTCTCGGTCTTGATTCCGGCGCGGACGATTACCTCACAAAGCCGTTTGCAACGGGCGAACTTCTTGCAAGAATCCGCGCAATGACAAGAAGAAAAACCGAATTTTCGCCGAATCTTCTTTCGCTCGGCAACCTTTCGCTCAACCGCGAAACATATGAACTTTCAACCGAAAACGGTTCAATAAGACTCGGCAACAAAGAATTTCAGATGATTGAAATGCTCATGAGCAACGCCGGAAGGCTCATTTCAACCGAACAGTTCATGGAACGTATCTGGGGCTATGAAACCGAGGCGGAAATCAACGTTGTTTGGGTATATATCTCATATCTTCGCAAAAAGCTTTCTACTCTCGGCGCAAATATTGAAATCAAAGCCACGCGCGGCGTCGGTTACACCTTGGAGGAAGTCAAATGCTGAAGCGTTTGCAACGAAGATTCGTTGCCATTGCGTTCGTCGCTTTGGTAACAATCGTTTTTGTTCAGCTTTTTGCCGTCAATGCAATCAATATCTATCAGCGTGACACCGACCTCAAAAATACACTCACACTCATTGCGGAAAACGACGGGCATTTTCCAACCTCAACGGTCAGTATCGAAGATTACTATTCTTCGTTTTGGAATCCGTTCGGTTCGGTTGACCTCAACGTTGAAACGCCTTATTCAACGCGTTACTTTGTTGTTAAACTTCAAGGCAACGTTGTGACCAGTATTTCAACCGAAAACATTGCCGCCGTCACCGACCGCGACGCGTTTGAATTTGCTTCGCAGATTTATCCGAATGCTCCGGGCTTCGGCGTTGTCGATTCCTACCGCTATTATTACGTCAAAGACGATTCAACGCAAAAGTCAATGATTATTTTTGTTGACTTTCAGCGTGAACTCGAATCGTGCTTTACTCTTGTTTCAATTTCGTTTTTCACGGGACTTGTCTGCGTTTTGCTTTTGACTTTTCCGGTTTATAAAATTTCCAACAGGGCGCTCAGACCCGTTAAAAACAGCATTGAAAAGCAAAAGCAATTCATCACAGACGCAGGACATGAGCTTAAAACACCGCTTGCGATTATTTCTGCCGACGCCGATGTTCTTGAAATATGCGAGGGCGAAAGCGAATGGATAACAAGTATAAAGGACCAAACGCAGCGCCTTTCGGTACTTGTCAAGAACCTTGTTGAACTTTCAAAGCTTGATGAATCGGCGGAAGAAATTCAGCACGAAACGTTTGACCTCAGCGAAGCCGTTCTTGACACGGCAGCGAATTTTGAAACAATCGCAAAAGCGCACGGTCTTGACTTTTCCGTGTCCGCACCGGAACACATTATGTATAAGGGAAGCGAAGCCGAACTTCGCCAGCTTGTTTCGCTGCTTTGCGACAATGCCGTAAAATACGCAAGCGAAAATGGAAAAGTTTCTGTTTCGCTTTATAAAACATCAAAAAATATCTGTCTTGACGTCTATAACGATTGCGACCACGTTGACAAAGACCAGCTTCCGCGGCTTTTCGACCGCTTTTACCGCGCAGACAATTCGCGCTCAAGAGAAACCGGCGGTTACGGAATCGGTCTTTCAATCGCAAAGGCAATTGTTGAACGCCACAAGGGGAAAATTTCGGCCGAAACGTCGGATTCAAAATCGCTCGTGTTTAAAGTTGTTTTATAATGAAACCTATAAGTTTTCTTTGAGCCGATTCGTTCAAAGAAAAAGAAAAGGGGTGATTTTTTTGCCGGTTTTCCAGTCGGTATTCGAACGTTACGAAAAAAAATACGTTATCACAAACACTCAGCAAGAAAGGCTTTTTGCCCTCATCGGCGAATATATTATACCTGATGAACACGGCGAAAGCACGGTTTGCAACCTTTATTTTGACACACCGGACTACCGCCTTATCAGAAATTCGATAGAGCAGCCGGTTTTTAAAGAAAAACTGCGTCTTCGCTCTTATGGAATCCCCAACGAAAACAGCAACGTTTTTGTCGAACTCAAAAAGAAATACAAAGGTGTTGTCTATAAACGCAGAATCAACATGACATATTCCGAGGCGGTTGATTTTCTTTGCAGAAGAAAATTTATCAATTCCGGCAGTCAGGTCTACGGCGAAATTGCCTATTTCATGGGTCTTTACCGCGGAATCCGCCCGACAATTTCAATTTTTTGCGACAGAACGGCGTTCTTTTCAAAAGAAGACCGCGAACTGCGCATAACTTTTGATAAAAATATCCGTTTCAGAACAAAGATGCTGGATCTTTCGCTCGGTGACGACGGAGTAAAAATTATTGACGACAACCTTCTTGTTATGGAGGTTAAAAGTCTCGGTTCGATTCCGCTTTGGCTTTCAAAAGCGCTTGACGAACTTGAAATCTATCCGCGCTCGTTTTCAAAATACGGAAAAGCATACGAAATGATGTTTGCACCGCAGTTTGAAAAAGTGAGCGTATAAAAAAATATCGCGGCATTTGCCGCACACGGAGAGTATAAAAACGGAGGAATTATAAAATGCCGGCAATTTTTCAGTCAGTCTTGTCTTCTTCGATAACACCGTTTTCGTTTTTCATTTGTCTTCTTGCTTCGGTGCTTATCGGACTTGCGGTTGCGCTTGTCTATATCAAAACGGAAAAGCGATATACTTCGGGCTTTGTTGTTACGCTTGCGCTTTTGCCGGCCGTTGTTCAAATAATTATTATGATGGTCAACGGAAATCTCGGTGCGGGCGTTGCCGTTGCAGGCGCATTCAGCCTTGTCCGTTTCAGAAGTATTCCCGGAACGGCAAAGGAAATCGGCGCAATTTTCATTGCGCTTGCCGCCGGACTTGCAACCGGAATGGGATATGTTGCTTTTGCGGCGATTTTCACTTTGATAATGCTTTTGCTTTTGGCGCTTTATTCCGCAGTACGGCTCGGCGCAAGGGCAAACGCAAAGAAAAAGGAACTTTTGATTGTTATTCCGGAAAGCATAAACTATACCGAAGTTTTCAGCGACCTTTTTGAAAAATACACCGATTATCATGAACTCATAAGCGTTAAAACAACAAATATGGGCAGTCTTTTCAAGCTTCGTTATGAAATTCGGCTCAAAAACGAGGGGGAAGAAAAGGAGTTTATTGATTCGCTCAGACGCAGAAACGGCAACCTTGAAATCATGTGCTGCCGCCTTGCGGAAAACGGAGAAAATCTTTAAGAGGAGTTCTTTTCACTATGCATACCGTCAGAAAACTCAATGCTGTTTTTTCGGCTTTGGTGCTTGCGGCGCTGCCTCTTCTTTTTGTCGCATGCAAAAAACCGTGCGAAGACACAACGGTTCTTCTTTCAACCGTTGCGCCGATAAACAGCAACACCGCCGTGACTGTTCCGACCTCACACGCAGACACGTCAAATAAAAACATTGACACTTACATCATTCTCAACAATGAAAACACAACCATCAACGGTTCGGGCGCTTCGTTTTCCGGTTCCGTTTTAACAATTTCAAAAAGCGGATCGTACCTTCTCAAAGGCAAGCTTTCCGACGGAAAAATAATTGTTGATTCAAAAGACTCAAAAGGCAAGGTCTGCCTTTATCTAAACGGGGTCACGGTGCGTTCCTCGTCCGATTCTCCGCTTAGTATTATTTCGGCAGGCCGTGCGGCAAAAATCATTCTTACCGAAAAATCTTCAAACGAGCTTTCCGATTTTTCAGAAAAAGCCGGAAGATCCGGTACCGAAGATAAAAGCGGTTACACATCCGCCGTCATTTTCAGCAAAAGCAACCTTGTTTTTGAGGGCGAGGGTACGCTTAAAATCGGCGCGAAATATAAAAAAGGCATTTATTCCGAACGCGAGCTTACGGTTCTTGCAGGAAATCTCAATATTGAAAGTGCAGACGATGCACTCGGCGCAAAAAACGGCATTGTTTTTCGCAACGGAACACTGAATGCGGTAAGCGGCGCAAGCGGAATCAGAACAAACAAAGCCGACGCCGGAAAAGGTTCGATTGCAATAAACGGCGGTTCGATTAAAATTCAAAGCGAACTCGAATGCATCAAAAGTGTTTCGAATCTGACCGTTACCTCCGGCAATTTTGACCTTACAAGCGGCGGCGGAAGCACGGGAAAAACCAAGGACAACGACCGCGAACAAAGTTTTCCGCATGTTCAAAGTTCGATAAGCGGTTCATCCGGCGAACAAACAATTGATGCGAAAGATTCAAAAGCGATAAGAGCGGAAAAGTCGCTCACCGTTTCCGGCGGCGATTTTGCGGTTAACAGCCTTAACGATGCGTTTTACAGTACCGGAGGAATTAATATATCCGATGGAAACTTCAACATAAAAACCGATTCAAGTGCGCTTTACAGCAACAAATCCATTTCAATTCTCGGTGGCAATTTCAAAGTCGATTACTGTTCCGACGGAATTGAGGGGGAAAGCATTTCAATCGGCGGCGGAAATATTTACATAACGGCGGAAGACAACAGTTTCGGCGAAAGCGGAGACGTTATTCAAAGCGGCGGAACGGTTATTGCTTTCGGCTCCGAAAGCGGTATGAACGGAAAAAGTACATATACCGTAACGGGCGGAACGGTTTTTTCTGCGGGCGATCTTCCGTCAAGGAAAGCAACCGTTCAAAGAAATGCCGAGCTTTCCGCAACGGCAACTTTTCCGGAAAGCACTCTTCTTGCCATAACGAATGTCGACGGAAAAACGCTGTTTTGTCTTTCGCTTGCCAAAAGTTGCAAAAGTGTTTGGTTTTCAAGTCCGGAGCTTACGAGCGGCGAAAAGTACAAAATTTACAGCGGCGGAATCAACACCGGCGTTTCGCAAAACGGAATTTACTACGGCACACAGTACACACCCGGCTGGCTTGTTGACACGGTTGAAGCATTATAAAAACAAATATGATTACACGGAACTGCTTTGCAAACGACGGTTCCGTGTTTTGTTTAATTAAGAATTTTTGTTACAGGCGACACAGTGTCAATTTTTTGTACGTTTAATAAAAACAAAGGCTGATGATTTTCAAAATTGAAACTCATCAGCCTTTGTTTTGCTTTATTTTCCCATCGCTTCGCGAAGTGCTTTTGCAAGCTGATCCGGACAGGAAGTCTTTTTGAATCCGCAGGTCAAGCCGTCAAGTCTTTTGATGACTTCTTCGGCATCCATGCCTTCAACAAGCTTTGCAATGCCCTTTGTGTTTCCGTTGCAGCCGCCGTTGAAAAGAACGTTTTTAACTTTTCCGTCCTCAATTTCAAACGAGATCCCGCGCGAACAAACGCCTGTCGGCTTATAGGTATATTCCATTTTTATCAGTCCTTTTGTTTTTTTATGAAACCGATTATACCACAGAAAAGGCAGTTGTGCAATCCCTCGGTAAAACGAAAAATTTTACTTTTTCATCTTTCGTTTGAACAAAATGCCCGAAACGGCAAAAATCAAAACCGAATATGCAAGCACGATCGCAAGGTCAAATGCCGCGGTTTTAAAATCACCTGAAAGAGTATTTTTCACCGCTTCGACTGCACGATAAAACGGAAGAACTTCGCAAACCGTTTTGAAACCGCCTTTGATTATACTAAGGTCAAACCATGTTCCGGAAAGCCATGCCGAAAGATTAACTATAATGGTATTGAACGCTCCGAGCGCTTTCTGGCTGAAAAGTGTTCCGCTGAGTATGCCGAAACTTATATACAAAAGCGAATCAACCGCAATTGCAAAAACACAAAGCAAAAGCCGCCACGACGGTTCAAAACCGAGAACACAGGAAAAGGCAAAACTGATTGCGCTTTGAATCAAGCCGACCGCAACGCACGGAAGAGTGTATCCGCAAAGAAAATCGAATGCAGTCAGCGGAGAAGCAAAAAGCCTTGAAAGAAAAGCGGTTTCTCTGTCACCAGAAATGAGTATTCCGAGAAAAATCGAAAGAAACGAAAGGCCGAAAACAACCATTCCCGGCGCGAGAGTAACAATTGAAAAAATGTCCGGCATTCCCTCAATGCTTTTTGAAAGGAAGAAAAACGCGGTCATGAGCACAACCGGAAAACCCACACCGAAAACAAGCGAAAGCGGGTCGCGCAGCATTTCTTTTATATTGCGTTTTGAAAAGGTTAAAGCTTTCATTTTTCTTCCTCCTTTTCCGTGTCCGTATAAAACAAAAACGCATCTTCAAAATTTTTGCAGCCGGCACTTTCGGTAATTTCATTTGCCGTTCCGAGCGCACGAAGCTTTCCCTCGCTCATAATCGCAATTTTATCGCAGAGTGCTTCGGCTTCTTCAAGATAGTGTGTTGTGAGAATCACGGTCATCTTGCCTTTGAGCTCTTCGACCACGCGCCAAAGTTCGCGCCTTGCGCGAACATCAAGACCGAGCGTCGGTTCGTCAAGAAACAAAACCTTCGGCTCGTTGATAAGCGCCATTGCAATTGAAAGCCGCCGCGCCATTCCGCCGGAAAGCGATTTTGCTTTGTCCTTTGCTCTGTCGGAAAGTGAAAAGCGTTCAAGCATTTCGCCTGCCTTTGCTTTTGCTTCTTTGCTTTTTGCGCCGTAAACTTCGGCAATAAATTCAAGGTTTTCAAAAACTGTCAGTTTTTTTGCCGTTGCCGTTTCCTGCGGAGAGATACCGGTCAGCTTTTTCACTTCGTGGGATTCTTTGATAATACTTTTTCCCTCAATCAAAGCGTCGCCGGAGGTCGGCTCAAGCAAACCGCAAAGCATTTTTATCGTTGTTGTTTTTCCCGCTCCGTTTTGACCGAGCAAACCGAAAACCGTTCCGCTTTCAATCGAAAGCGAAAGTGAATCAACGGCTTTTCGCTCTTTAAAACTTTTTGAAAGCTCTTTGATTTCAATCGAATTCAAGCTTCTTCACCTTCTCCTTTTTGGGCATTGAAAATTGCGTTTGCAAAATCCATGTATACGTCGTTCGAAACAATTGCAATGCCTTGGTTTTCGTCGGCAAGAAGCAAAACCGTGTCGCCGGGTTTGATTGAAAACATGTCTCTTGCCGGTTTCGGAATCACAATTTGCCCCTTTTCGCCAACTTTAACGGTGCTGATAAATTTTCCTTTCGGTGCGTTGGTATTCATAACTTTTCCTCACTTGTTGTAAAAGTATAACTTGTATAACAAATTATACTCGTCTCGAAGATAAAGTCAAGAATTTTGTTTGATAATTTCATACAAATTATTTGAAATTGCAATTGATTTTTTGTGCAAAGTCATATATAATTATAAAGGTCGATTTCGAGCTGTTCGGTTCGAGATTTTAAGGAGAAAACAACAAAGGAGAGAACACATTGAAAAACCCGTTCAAATTTTTCTTTTCGCGCGAAGAAAGCGACACAAAGGTTGCAAACAACCGACTTCTTTCTTATGCCATAGGTCTTGCCGGTCAAAACGCCAGCTATAACTTAATTTCGTCGCGTCTTTTTGTTTTCATGAATACCGTTTTGGGTATTCCGAGCGAAAAGACAGGTCTCATCAACGGAATAAGCACCCTTTGGGACGCGGTCAACGACCCGATTGTCGGAACGCTCATAGACGCAAGAAAGTTCAAGCCAGGCAATAAGCTTCGCTCGCTTCTTCTTTATACTTCACCGATAATCGGCGTTCTCATTGCGCTGATGTTCTTTGATTTCAATCTCAGCGTCACGGGAAGCATTATTTTTATTCTCATCGTCTATCTTCTTTATGATATTCTTTATTCGGTTCAGGACGTTGCAATGTGGGGGCTTCTTCCGCTTTCAAGTCCAAATTCCGAAGAACGCGCGCGCGTTTCTCAATGGGTAACAATCGGCGCGGGTGCAGGTGCGGCTCTCGGCGGACTTTTCCCGTCAATCAGAGCGATTTTGGTTGACAATTCCGTGATGAGCGAAAAGAATGCATATTTTTTAGGCGCGGTTGTTTTCGGTTTGGGCGGTATGCTCATTTCAATGCTTGCCTATCGAATGAAAGAAAAGGCCGTCTATGTCAGCGAAAAGAAAGTCAGCGTTATTGACAGTCTTAAAAGTCTCAAATACAACAAAAAGCTTATTATTATCTGCCTTGCGCGGTTTCTCGGTTCAATTTCGCTCATGCTTCCGTGGGAATACTTTTTTGAAACCGAAGGTGTTACATATACATTCTTCGGCATGGAACTCAACGGCGGAACAATGCAGGTTCTTCACGGACTCATTCCGGGAATCCCCGGAGCATTCATGATGTTCTTTGCAACAAAATTCGCCGAGAAAATCGGCGGAATGAAGCGCGTTTTGGTTATTTCCGAAATTCTTCAAATCATCTGCCGAATCGGCGCGTTCGCAATCGGCGCAAACGACCGCTTCCTCAACACCGGTGCGCTCTTTGCAATTTGGGGACTTCTTGCAATTTACAACATTCCCGTTTCAATGAAAGATATCGCCCACCGCGCACTAATCAGCGACTCGATTGACGAAGTTGAACTCAAAACCGGCGAAAGAACCGAGGGCATCGTTTTTTCAATGCAAAACTTTATTTCAAAGCTCAGCAGTGCCGTAACAAAGCTTATTCAGGGCTATCTTCTTAAGTTCCTCAAGTTTCAGGATAAAATTTCCGTCAACGGAAAGAACCTTGACGGTTCCGCCCTCATCCGCGCACAAAGCAAATCTTCACCGTTTTATAAATACCGCTGGCACCAGTTCATGCTCGGTCCCGTTATCGGTTCGATAATGTATCTTATCGTTATTCTTTTCCTCAACGATGACCGCGAACATATGGCCGAAGTTGAACGTCTTCTTAAAGAAAAACGCGGCGAACTTGAAGCTGTTCCCGCCGCAGTTGAAGAATAAAATCACAAAAAATCTGCCGCACAGAACACTCTCTGCGCGGCAGATTTTTTTGTTGTATGGTGATGGTTAATACAGCCAGCAGTAAAGCCCGATAAAATGAATCAGCGAACCGGCAAGAACAAAAAGATGAAAAATACTGTGGAAATACTTTTTCTTTTTTCCAAGGGCAAGGAACGTTGTTCCGACCGTATAGACAGCGCCGCCGAGAATGATCGCAACGATAAGCCGAACAGCGTTATCACGGTATTTATAAAGCGGATAAATCATTGCAAGGCACATCCAGCCGAGCACCATATAAAGTACCGTTTGAACAACCTTATATTTTTCCTGGTCGATATAAGTAAGAATTGTTCCGACCGTGCCGATGATAAGGCTGAGCGTAATCATTGTTATTGCAAAAGGTTTGTTATAAGGAAGTATGCCGACAATCATGATCGGAATACTTGTTCCGGAAATCAAAAGATAGATAACCGCATGATCAACAACGCGCATAATTTTTTTGACGTATGACGGCTTTATCGCGTGATAGATTGTTGACGACGCATAAAGAATCATCATTGAAACGCCGAAGATTGTCGCACCGATTCTTGTTCCGGTTGTTGTTGCTTTGAGAAAAAGCGTGATAAAACTCAAAAGTCCGAACGCAATTCCTATTCCGTGGGAGACAGAGTTAAAAATCTCG
>DKDD01000022.1 GCA_002451715.1 Ruminococcaceae bacterium UBA6857
AGCAGATTTTTTGCAGGGCGAGGCACAAAACGCAGTTAATCCTTTCGGATTAACGAGTATTTTAACAAGGCAATGCGAAAATCCCTCTTGTAAAACGGGTTCGGATTTATTACCGCTTGCCTAAGGAGCCGTTAGTTATGAATGAAGAAAAAATGCAACGCAAGTCGGGCGGTTTGTATAAAAACGTAAAGGTTTCCGTTAAGACGGTCAATATCGTAATTATAATAGGTATAAGCGCGCTGTTTGCCGCAATGGCGTTTTTGGTAAAGCACAACGGTTTTACCGTTTCATTCAACACGAACGGCGGCTCCGCTGTCGCAAGCCAAAAGGTACTGCACGGCGAAACAATTTCGGCAGACCAAACGCCTGTGAAAGAGGGATACACTTTCAGCGGTTGGTACCGCGACCCCGACTGCACAGTCAAATGGGATACCGAAAACGACACCGTGACCGACAGCTTAACGCTGTATGCCGGCTGGCAGGATAAACCGTAGATAAATATGCGCTCCGCGTGGATTATATTAATTCAGCATAACAATTAAAAAAGCAATCGGCTCTCCCGTTTTAATGGTGAGAGCCGATTGCTTTCTTACTGTTCATATAAATTTCTTTATATATTCAATCTGTATATCCGCGGAATTTCCGCCTGTACCGCCTGCCGAAATTCTCTTTGAAACACAGGTTTCAAGCGATATTTCTTTAAACAGACCGTCGTCAAACAAATCGCTGTATTTCTTGTATTCTTCAAGCGGAAGCGTTTCAAGCACAAGTCCCTTTTCGATACATTCGGCAACTATCATACCGACGTTTTTATACGCCGTTCTGAACGGCATACCCTTTTTAACGAGGTAGTCGGCAAGGTCGGTGGCATTTATAAAACCTTTTTGGGCGGCTTTATACATATTATCGGTCAGGACCGTCATTGTATCCAACATCGGCGTAAACACGCCGAGACACATCTTCCCCGTATCAACAGCGTCAAAAAGCGACTCCTTATCCTCCTGCATATCCTTATTATAAGCAAGAGGAATACCTTTGAGAACAGTCAGCATAGACATCAAATCGCCGTATACCCTGCCCGTCTTACCGCGGACAAGCTCCGCCATATCGGGATTTTTCTTTTGCGGCATTATGCTTGAACCCGTTGTATATCCGTCGTCAAGCTCGATAAACTTGAACTCCCACGAGCACCACATGACAACCTCTTCGGCAAAGCGCGAAAGATGAACCATCACAAGCGAAAGGCAGGAAAGAAGTTCAATAACATAATCACGGTCGGAAACACCGTCAAGGCTGTTTGAACAAACGCCCGAAAGACCGAGAAGTTCTGCGGCATACTCTCTGTCAAGCGGATAGGTTGTTCCGGCCAGAGCACCCGAACCGAGCGGAGACACCGCCGTCCTTTTTTTGCAGTCTTTGAGACGGTCTCTGTCGCGAAGAAGCATTGAAGCATATGCCATGAGATGATGGCCGAACGTCACGGGCTGGGCGCGCTGAAGGTGGGTATAGCCCGGCATTACGCCGTCATAGTTTTCTTTTGCTTTTTTAAGAATCACGTCAATAAACTCTTTGAGCGCAAAATCAAGCTTTTCGATTTCGTCAAGAAGGTAAAGTCTGAGGTCAAGTGCAACCTGGTCATTACGGCTGCGCGCAGTGTGAAGTCTTTTTCCGGTATCGCCGAGCCTTTTTGTGAGTTCGCCCTCAACAAAAGTATGAATATCTTCGGCGGTCATGTCAATTTCAAGTGCGCCGCTTTCAAGGTCGGCGGCAATATCTTTGAGCGAAGCGACGATTTTTTCGCTTTCGCTTTTTTCAATAATATTCTGCTTGCCGAGCATGGTCGCATGAGTAATCGAACCTTTGATGTCTTGCGAAGCCATTCGGCTGTCAAACGAAATTGAGGAGTTGAAATCATTTGTTTTTTTGTCAAGCTGTTTTTTGAATCTTCCTGTCCAAAGCGGCATTTTTCTTTCCTCCGATGTATAAAGTACCTATAGATTATACAGCATTTATGCAAAAAGTCAAGAGATAATTGAATTAATATGCAAAATTGTCGGACTTTTATCTTTTTTCTTTGCGGCGCGGATACGGCTTTTTTTCGTCGGTGAGTTCAAGAATATAATCAACGGAAGTTTTGAAAAACGAAGAAAGCGCAACCAAAACCTCAACCGGTATTCCGCGCTGACCGTTTTCATATTGAGAATAGGTGTTTTGCTTAATATGCAAAAATGCCGCAAGCTGTGCCTGTGTAACGTCGCTGTCTTCGCGTAAACTTTTCAGCCGCATATATCAAACACCCCTATAACACAAATCTTGCTTATATTATAGATAATCTCGCTGTGAGATATTGACAAGTATCTCAATTTGTGATATTCTTGCTTTACAATAATTATTATACCGAAAGGATTGAGTGATTTGAAAAAAACAGGAAAAACAAAAAGACTGCTGTCATTTTTCTTGGCAGTCGTCATGCTGCTGTGCGCCGCGCCGCTCGGAAAGATTGACGCAGAGGCGGCAACGTTCAACGACATCAACACTTCGGAAGTATTTTTAAAACAACCGAAAGGCAGTGTAACCTGTACGCTTTATGCGGCAACAATGATGATGAGGAGAACGGCAATTGCCGCCGGAAACTCAAATTGGAGAAGTATCACTCCGTCGAATGTTGCATCTGTTGCATGGTATTCCGACGGACTTTATTATAATTTTTCATATGCCGGAATCAGCGTCGGTCACGCCTATGTTAATCAAAACGACATCAAGGGTTCTTATATTTCTCTTTTGAAAGCTTATCCGCAAGGTGTTGTTGCCTATAACAGAGGTCAGCCGCACGCAATTTTGCTCACGGACTACGACGCGAGTACCGACACGTTTTATTGCGCCGATTCGAATCCGTACTATGCTTCGGGAAGAATCCCTCTTTCTCAGTCTTCAATAACCGGCTCGAACCAATATGACAAGCTCAACAGAATGACAGATTATTGGTATGTTAAATCACCAAACGTTTCTATTCAAAATCCAATATTTTCCAATCCACAAAACATTGGCGATGATTTTTATGCCGCTATAATCAAGAATGATGGCTGGGCACCGATTGCACCGGTAAATGGAAACGTTCAGGTTGTTAACGGAACCGGCGATGCATCAGAAATTTGGCATTTCATTCGCCAAAGTGACAATTCATATGTTATATATAACTGCAAGAGCGGAAAGGTATTGGATGCACAACGCGCCGCAACAAATGACGGAACGCAAATAATTGAATTTGATTACTGGTCCAATCAAAATCAGCAATGGTTTATTTACGGACGTTGGAGCGGAGAATATGTTCTAAAGCCCAAACATTGTGATAAAGTCCTTGATGTGTTCAATAATGAAAGTTATGCCGGAACAAAGGTTCAGCTTTGGTCATACAATCAAACTAATGCGCAAAAATTTGCAATTTATAAATTTGATAAAGTCGGCTCAACTTCAATAAAGGTTTCTACCGGAAGCTCCGAAACAAAAACCACCTTCAGTTGGAGCAAGGCTGCAAACGCAAAATTATACAATTTAAGAATAATGACCGGAACACCCGGCAATTTGAAATCTTACAAAAATATTTGGAATCTTAAAGACACGTCATACAGCCTAACTCTTCCTGCCGGATATTATGAAGCATGGGTAGATGCTTGCACTGTATATCATTACACAAGCAGCAACCGTATTACATTTAACATTGAAAAAGGAATACACACCCATTCCTACACATCAAAAACCACAACAGCCGCAACCTGCACCGAGTCGGGCATAAAAACTTTCACCTGCTCGGTTTGTAACGATACTTACACCGAAAAAATTCCGGCTCTCGGTCACGTTGACAGCAACAACGATGGGCAGTGTGATCGCTGCGGAGTAAATACAGGTACACCCAACACACCCGATACACCGTCGCAGAATTGCTCACACCTTTGCCACAGAGGCGGATTCATTTGGGCAATTGTTCGTTTCTTCTGCAAATTGTTTGGAACGAATAAATACTGCACCTGTGGCGCGGCGCATTATTAATACAGGCAAAAAATTAACAGCCCCGAAGCTTTCTCTTCGGAGCGGTTTTTTGCGTTTTGAATCTTATTTCGGAAGAACAAAGCCGACTTTTTTCATAACCTTATTGAGGGTTCTGTTTGCAATTCTTGAAGCTTTTTCAGCGCCCTTTGCGGCAACTTCAAGAAGATAGCCGGTGTCTTTCATATAGCTGTCATAGCGTTCGCGAACGGGGCGAAGCTCTTCAACAACGGCTTCGGCAACGGCGGCTTTGAAGTCTCCGTATCCTTTGCCTTCAAAATCTTTTGCAATTTGATCAAAATCAAGACCGGTGCAGCAGGAGTAAATCGACATGAGGTTGTTGATTCCGTCCTTGCCCTCACCATAATACACACTGCCTTCGCAGTCGGTGATCGCACTCTTGATTTTTTTCGTGATAACTTCCGGTGTGTCGAAAACCGAAACATATGATTTCGGGTTCGGGTCGGATTTGCTCATCTTCTTTGTCGGATCCTGGAGCGACATGATTTTTGCGCCCTGTTTTCCGATATACGCATCGGGAATTGTGAATGTCGGCGAATAAACGGTGTTGAAACGGTTTGCAATGTCGCGCGCAATTTCAAGGTGCTGTTTTTGGTCAACGCCGACCGGAACAAGGTCTGCCTGATAAAGAAGAATATCCGCCGCCATAAGTACCGGGTATGCAAAAAGACCGACGTTGACATTATCGGCATGAGCCTTTGATTTATCCTTGAACTGGGTCATTCTTGACATTTCGCCAAACTGCGTGTAGCAGTTGAGAATCCATGCAAGCTGGGAATGCGCCGGAACATGGCTTTGAATGAAAATAATGCTTTTTTCCGGGTCAAGACCGATTGCAAGCAAAAGCGCAAAAACTTCGGTAATCTGTTTTCTGAATTTTGCCGGATCCTGTCTCACGGTGATTGCGTGAAGGTCTGCAACGGCAAACGCCGAATCAAAATCATCGGAAAGGGTTTTCCAGTTTTTGAGTGCGCCGAGATAGTTTCCGAGAGTCGGAATGCCCGACGGCTGAATGCAGCTTAATATTTTCTGTCTTTTTTCGGGAGCGGTGTTTTCCATATATATCTTTCCTTTCGGAGTCAAAATAAAAATCACGTTTGATTTTTTCGCTCTGTTTTTAATAATAACACATTTTGAAAAACTGCGCAAGAGAAAGACGCGCTTTCGTTAAAAAAAGCGTCGGATTTTGCCGAAAAGTTTTTCAACATTGATGTTGAAAAGTATTTTATCGCTTTCAACACTGCTTATATATGGAAAACAAAGGAAAGAACAAATGTTTTTCAACATTTTCCACACAGTTTTCAACATTCGGCGTTGAAAACCGCTTTTTCAAAATTTTACCCTTGTCAAACTTCGTCCAAAACGGAATATTGCCCTTTCTGCGGTGAAAAATATGTTAAGAAAGTTTTTGAAAAAAGATTACAAAAAGGAGCATTTTCCGATGATTAAAGGAGTTAACCGCCAAGTTGTTGAAGTCAACGAAACACAGTGCGAATATTTTGAAAGAATCATGTTTTTTGTGAAACCGGAATACGCGTCGGTCAGCGAGGGAAAAATCCGCGAACGTGCCGGCATGATTGCGGATTCTTCTTCAATGCCGCCGCCGACAAAACTTAAACGCAACAAATATTTTGAAGTTGCCAAGCTTGTTCTTGCCGCTCTTTGCGGTGCGGTTGCGGCAATTATTATTTTGAAGCTTATGAAGGGAATCTGAAAAGAACAATTAATTTAAAAGACATGGGGCTGCACTGAATGTGACAGCCTCTTTTAGCAGTTAGCGCATATTAATTCATATATCTCTTGACTTTTTGCATAAACACTGTATAATATGAAATTAACTTACACATCTGTATTAATTAAGGAGACCAGCTATGAAAAAGATAGTAAGCATTGTATTGATTTTTATTCTTTGCGCCGGTATGGCAGGGTGTGCAAAGACATATCACGGAACAGATGAACTGCTGGAAAAAGCAAGAGAAGAAATTCCTATATCCGAATCGGATACGATCGATATACAGTATGCGGGTATGTGCAAAAAAGGAAGCACGGCGATAGCTTGGTTTATCTCCGGTGACGAATATCAAAAACATTACTATCTTCCTATGGAAATCGAAATCAAAAACAACGGTGAGAATTATACCTTTGTTCATACATACAAACCTATAACGGATCAATGCTCTGACGTTGCAACGGTTAATTGGCAAGGGGGATATGCTTTTCTTATAAACAATCCAAAAGTTTCAGCCGTAAAAATGACGCTTGAAAACGGCGAACAGATTAGAGAAACCGTTCAAAAAGACGCTGTTCCTTACTCGTTTTATGTTCCTTCGGCTTTGACGGAATATACATTCCTCGATGCAGACGGAAACGAAATTAAATAAGTTCTTAAACAAGAACCGCTGACTTTTGCATAAAGCAAAGTCGGCGTTTTTTTATTATCGCCAATCTGTAAATTTTTTTGTCAAAACGTTGTTCATTAAACATTAGGGGCGGATTTTGTTCCGCC
>DKDD01000041.1:0-5054 GCA_002451715.1 Ruminococcaceae bacterium UBA6857
TCACCGGCGGCCCGAACAGCGTATATGATCCGAAATCACCGCACTATACCGAAGAGATTCTCTCTCTCGGCATTCCCGTTCTCGGAATCTGCTACGGCTGTCAGCTCATTGCATATATGGAAAAAGGCGAGGTTGCAACCGCGCCCGTCAGCGAGTATGGTAAAATCGAACTTACCGCAGAAACAAACAACGCTCTTTTCAAAGGTATCAACGAAAAAAGTACGGTTTGGATGAGCCACACGGATTATATTTCAAAAGCACCGAACGGCTATGAAGTGATCGGAAAAACAAACGATTGCCCCTGCGCCGCAATGCAGAACACCGAAAAGAACATCTATGCGGTTCAGTTCCACCCGGAAGTTACTCATTGCGAATTTGGTCAGCAGATTCTTCATAATTTCCTTTATGAAGTCTGCCGTTGCAAAGGCGATTGGGTAATGGACAGCTTTATCGACACGACGGTTGCCGAACTTCGCAAAGAAATTGGCGACAAAAAGGTTATCCTCGGTCTTTCCGGCGGTGTTGACTCAGCCGTTACCGCTGCGCTTATTTCAAAGGCGGTCGGAAAACAGCTTACATGCGTATTTGTCGATCACGGTCTTATGAGACTCAACGAAGGTGATGAAGTTGAAAGCACTTTTGTAAAGCTTTTCGATATGAACTTTGTCAGAGTCAACTGCGGCGATGTTTTTCTTGAAAAGCTCAAAGACGTTACCGATCCGGAAGAAAAGAGAAAGATTATCGGTACGGAGTTCTATAAAGTGTTCTGGGGTGAAATCAAAAAGAACGCAGGCGACGGTTTCTTTGCACAGGGAACGATTTATCCAGACTGCATTGAATCCGGAAAAGGTGATGCCGACACAATCAAGACTCATCATAACAAAGTTAAAATGCCGGACGACATCAAATTCGCCGGTATCATTGAGCCGCTCAAGAGCCTTTTCAAAGACGAGGTTCGCCGCGTAGGTGAAAAGCTCGGTATTCCCAAAGAGCTTGTTTGGCGTCAGCCGTTCCCGGGTCCCGGCCTTGGAATCCGTATTATCGGCGCCATTACCAAGGAAAAGATTGACATTCTTCAGCACGCGGACGCAATTTTCCGTGAAGAGATGGATAAAGGCGGCTATGCCGACAAGCTTTCACAGTTCTTTGCCGTTATTACTGATGTCCGTAGTGTCGGCGTAATGGGCGACCACAGAACTTATGAAAGACTTGTTGTTCTTCGCGCGGTAACAACGGATAACTTCATGACCGCCGACTGGGCGCACATTCCGTATGAGCTTCTTGCAAAAGCTTCAAACCGCATTACAAACGAAGTTAAGGGAATCAACCGCGTTGCCTATGACATTACGAGTAAACCCCCCGCGACTGTCGAGTGGGAATGATTGCGGATGTTAAGAGGCAAACCCCATTTTAACGAAATAGGCAAAATTTAATAACGTAAATAACCTTGAGGAAATCACTTCCTTAAGGTTATTTTTTTTACCTCATAGCGTGTAAAGCCTTGTGTAGCAACGATTTTTGTGAACCAAACTCTGGTTTTATTCACACTTTTTTCGGATATTTCCGGAAAGTCAACTTTGCCTTTTTTAGGATAATGAACCTTACCCCTGACAGCGGATGTTAAGATGCAAACCCCATTTTAACGAAAAAGGCAAAACTTAATAACGCAAAATAACCTTGAGAAAGTAATTTCCTCAAGGTTATTTTTTATCTCAAAACACGTAAAAGCCTTATATAGCAACGATTTTTTGTGAACAAATTGCCGTTTTGTTCAGACATTTACCCTACATTCCGGAAAACAAACTTTGCTTTTTGCAGGATAAAGGGTCTTGCCAGAAACATGAGGTGTTAAGAGGTGTTGGGAAAGCTCCGTTTTAATCGCAAAATCGAAATTTTGATTGCAATAAATACAATAATTATATATAAATGAGCATGAATTACGAGAAACTTTGCCAATAGTAGCGGTAAAAACCTGAATAGAAAAATTACTGATATGAATATGAAAAGCTGTCCCGACAGGAAAAACCTGCGAGACAGCTTTTTTGCTAAGATAATTTATTTTTTAAGCAACTTTCTCAAAAAGTCATTAAGAGCTTTGAACCATTTGAAAAGAGCAGTGAGAGCGCTTAAAAGTTTATGTTTGGGTTTTGTATTGTCAACGTCATATGACTCGGTATTGCTGTTATCTTCGGTCATAGGCGAAACAGTGCCGTTTTCACGGTCATAGACCAAGAACTGCGGTCTGTCGTCAATGTCATTTACTGTAATTCGCTCATCTGCATTGCAAACGGTGATGATGAGTCTGTCTTCTTCAACTGTCCAGTCATCGTGAATTGCATTTTTGATTAACCAAGTATATTCCGGGAAAACACAGGTCGATGCATCAATCTGTTTGTCCGGTGAAATGTACTTTTCAAGACCGAGGGCTTTACGCGATTCAATATATTCATCGGAAAGAGTGGTGCCAATTTTTGAAACAGTGGCTCCAAGCGAGGAAAACCTTGTTGTTGCCCAAACGTCGCCTTGCTCGTAGTTGGATTCAAGAACAGGGGGCATTTGAAAACCGTATTTTGAAACTAT
Organism: Ruminococcaceae bacterium UBA6857; assembly: GCA_002451715.1. Lineage (GTDB taxonomy): Bacteria > Bacillota > Clostridia > Oscillospirales > Acutalibacteraceae > UBA6857. The sequence goes on from DKDD01000041.1 coordinate 2,581, forward strand.
GCAAATGTTAACTCCGTCAGCCTCAGCCGCCTTCAAAAGTTCCGGAATGCGTTGGCGTACTTCTTTGTCATAATTATCAAGCTTTGAAATAAGGCCTGAATAATACTGATACTTTTCGCTACTTTCATCTCCGAAAACAAAAGCCTTTGTCTCTTCATACCTGTCTGCGGTAACCATTGACCAATAGCCGGGCCATGTGGCATATGTTGCTGTTGCGAGTGCGGGAACAAGACCTTCGTAAAGGCGGGCATAAAGAAGTTTCATGAAAGTGTCGGTTGCTCCGTCTGCAATTCCGGTTGCGCTTGCAAGTCCGATTGTCTCTTTGATAAATTGCAAGACAATTTTATCGGAATTAAGGAAAATCTTTTCCAAAAATGTGTCGTTTGCAAAACGGTTGATGCTGTCACCGTCAACTCTCATGTGTCCCGAAAAAGTATCATTAACAAGATCACCGCCGAAAGCAACGGTTGAACCAAAACCTACAGCATGAATTTTTTTGGTTCCGTATTTTGCAAGGTAAGCAAGGATAAGGTCTCCGCCGAGACATTTGCAGGCAAGACAAACCTTGTCTTTTCCGGTGGCTTTAAGTACACCGTCAATGTATTCTTCAACGTCATCAACGGTTGCAAGAGGATCAAGACGCCAGTCATTTGCAAAACCATAGCTGTTAATGCTGAAAGTTCCTTCGCTGCTGGCGTAGTTCGAATTCATTTCTTTGATGTTATCGTTCTTTTCTGCTTCGGAAATTCCTGTTCCGTATTTAGGTTCACCGTTTCCGTCAAGCATACATCTGTCATAAAGCTTTGACATTTCTTCACCAAAAACTTTATAATATTCGGTAAAGTCATTGGTAAGATATCCGGCTGCAAAATACGGAAGAACTTTTTTTGCAATTTCTTTAATCTGGTCACCGGTAACGTCAAAATCATAAACGATATTTCCGTCTTCATCAACGATATCTTCGCTGTTTCCGCGAAAATAAATTATCGGGTACTTTGAACGATATGAAATCGGCACGGCATATGCAGGAACAAAAAGTCCAAGAATCATTATTGCGGCAAGTAAAACAGAAATTATTTTCTTCATATAATCACACTCCTTAATCTGTATTTTCATTTTAACAAATAGTGAAAATTTTGTCAATATTGAAAGCCAAAAATAATATAATATAAAAATTTAAATAAAAAACACCGTCGGTTTGAAAATAATCAAAGTTTCGACGGTGTAACGCTTTTATAAACTTATCCCTTTGCTTTTGTTCATATATTTTTTTGACGGGCGGCAAATAAGCAGTGCGATAAAAATCAAAACCGCCGTTGAAGAAAGGCTGATCGGATAAACGGTCATGATTGTTTTGAAAGTCGGATTCTGCGGAAAAACTGCGTTTATCCATACGATTCGTATTCCGCAAATTCCGATTGTTGTGAGTATTGCGGGTGTAAGCGAAATTCCGAATCCACGAAGATAGCCCGACATGACTTCGTAAAGAAGCGAGAAAATATACGACGCAAAAATGATTTCGAGTCTCATGTAGCCGAGTTCGATGACTTCCGGATCGCGGTTGAAGATTGAAATTAAGAATCTTCCGGCCGAAAGGACAATCCCAATTGCCAAAGCCGATGCAATTATGTCTTCAACAAGCGAAAGCGCAAGTGTTTTTTTGCAGCGTTCGATTTTTCCGGCGCCGTAGTTTTGACCGACAAATGTTGTGCAAGCCTGGCTGAATGAGTTGAGAACATAATATGCAATAATTTCAATGTTGAATGCAGCGCTTGAAGCCGCCATAACAACTTTGCCGAGACTGTTGACCGCCGACTGAATTATAATATTGGATACAGAAAAGACCGCACTTTGAATACCTGCCGGAAGACCGATCCTGATAATACGCTTGAAGCAGGAAAAACTAAAGCGCATATTTTTAAGGTTGATCTTGATGTTTTTGTCCGTTTTGAGAAGTCTGAAAAAGAGTATTGCTGAACTTACCGCGTTTGAAATTACTGTTGCAATTGCAACACCGTTGACGTTCATTTTCAAAACGATTACGAAAAACAAATTTAGCAAAACGTTCAAAACACCTGAAACAGCGAGCGCCGCAAGAGGAACCTTTGTGTCACCGATACTTCTAAAAATTGCCGCTTCAAAGTTATAAAGTAAGATGACCGGAAGACCGATAAGGTAAATTCTGAGATATAAAAGCGCAAGAGGGAAAACATCACTCGGAACGTTCAAAGAGCTGAGAATCGGTTCGGCAAAAATTTCTCCGATAATGGCAACAATAATTCCGCCGACAACCGAAAATATGATTGAAGTACTGACTGTTTTTTGAATTGTCTCTTTGTCATCACGGCCGACCGCATTTGCAATAATGACGTTTGAACCGAGAGCGATTCCGACGAAGAGGTTAACTATAAGACCGATTACAGGACTGTTTGCGCCAACGGCGGCAACTGCGGCGGTTTTTTGTGCCGCGGCGG
>DKDD01000041.1:5100-16253 GCA_002451715.1 Ruminococcaceae bacterium UBA6857
CGACAACTGCAATGTCGGATGCATTGAAAAGCTGTTCAAGAATTGCCGTTGCGGCAATCGGCAACGCGAACAAAGGAAGTTTGTTCCAAATTGTTCCGTTCAGCATGTCAATGCTTTTTCTTTTTGATACTTTTTCCATTTTTCATTCATACCTCGTATGAGCATTAGTATTATCAATATTTGTTATATTCCGTTTATGTCGAAATGTCAAGAGATATTTGAAAACAAAAGCGAACTTTCAAGAATCATGTAGTTCAAAATTTCTGCAAGTTCCGTGAGCGTAACGTCAAGTTCGCCGTTGAAATATGCTATGTATGAGCTTGCAACGCCGGATGCAAAAAAGCGTGCCCTGACCTTGAACTCTGCTGAATTTCGAACTGATTCACTGATTTTTGAATCGTTTTCCATGTATTCTGTGAAGAGCTTTTGAAGATTATTTATAAGGCGGTCAGCTTTTCTGAGCCTTGCAAGGGTACGGTAGCGTTCCTCGTCTTTTTCAAGAAAACGCGAAATCTCAAGCAATGTTTCAAGCGGAGAGGTGACCTTACCAAAAATTTCAAGCTTTTTGAGTGCGTGATAAAGTTCTTCGCAAAATTCGCGCTCAAGGCTTTTTGAAAGTTCGTTTATATCACTGTAATGCGCATAAAAAGTTCCGCGATTGATTTTCGCCGTGTTAACAATATCGGTAACGGTTATTTTTTTCTGCGGCTTTTTTTGAAGCATTTCAAAGTATGCGTTTTTGATAAGTTCTTTTGACCGGATTGAACTTCGGTATTCCGCTTTGACTCTTTCTTTCAAAATCCGACACCTCTTTATCTTTTTATACAAAATTGAACAGATTTAAACAAAACTACACATTGAAAAACAACTTTTAACTGATTATACTTTATTAAGTCAAAAACTTCAACACTTGTTCGATTTTTAGGAGGGATAACTTTGACATACAATAAAAAAGTTGATTTTCACTCGCATTATCTTTCAAAAACATACTATGAGTACCTTAAAGATTTTGAAGACGAAAAGCCGGATTCTTTTCCGACGCCGAAGTGGAGCGCAAAATCTCACCTTGAATTGATGAAAAAGCTTGGAATAGGCTTCGCCTTTTTGTCCGTTTCTTCGCCGAACCTTTCCCGTGCGGACAAAGAAGCCGAAGTTGAAATGGTACATAAAATCAATATTGAAGGAAGTGAACTTGTCAAAGCTCACCCTGAAAAGTTCGGACTTTTTGCTTCTCTTCCTTTGCCACACGAAAAAGAGGCGATTGAGGAAGCAAAATTTGCTTTTGAAAAGCTTAATGCTGACGGTTTCGGTCTTTCAACGCATTATGCCGGAGTATATCTCGGTGACAAAAGATATGACAGGCTTATGGCGTACTTAAACGACATCTCTGCCGTTGTTGACGTTCACCCTGTAAAACCGTCTGCTATACCCGAAAACGTGAACGAAGAACTTCCGATTCCGGCAATGGAGTTTTTAATGGACACAACAAGAACATTTATGAACATGGTGATGAACAATATTTTTGAACGTTTTCCGAATATTAAATGGATTTTTCCGCACGGAGGCGCATTCATTTCGATTCTTTCGGATAGAATCGGCGGTTTTGCAATGCAGTTTCGAAACGACCTTTCAAACAAAGCGCCGATTGATTTTAAAGCCGATATGAAACGCGTTTATTTTGACGTTGCGGGATTCTCCGTTAATAAACAGCTTTACGACCTTCTTCTTGACGTAAGCGGAGAAAACCTGTTGTACGGTTCGGATGCACCGTATACGCCGACCGCTGCGTGCATTGCTCAGACCGGTGCACTTGAAACAACGGCTTTCCTTTCGAAACGCGAAAAAGGGGAGATGTTTATTTTAAACGCCGTCGGACTTTTTCCGAAACTTGAAAAAATTCTCGATGTTCAAAGTGAAAACAAAGCAATAAATTTTGCAACTCATCCGCTTTCGTTTTCGGAAAATGTGTTTCGTTCGGTAAGAACCGTGATTTCAAAACTTTATTCAAAAATATTCTCATGAGTATAATTTACTGCAGAGCTTTAAGTAAAAACTCTGCGGCTTTTTCTTTTTTATATCTGAGCATAAACGCTTCTTGCAAAGGTGATTTAACCGATAAATCACATAGGTTGAAGAGGCAGAACACTTGAAAGTGCATAAAAAACCGTTATAAAAATGCAACGAAAGCGCTGCTTTTAAACGTTTACGGTCGATTGATATTGACAATTTATGCGCTGTTTGATAAAATATTCTATAATTATAAGTGTAATTTCGTGTATTCAAAGGAGGCTTTTCAGGCATGAAAAGAATCAACGGCGCAAGAAAGTTCTTTAAAAGTTCGGTCAGCATTTTTATGTGCATTTTAATGCTTTTAAGTTCGTTTATTTTTGATTCGTCAATGTTCACGGTAAAAGCTAATGCGGCGAAGAGCGATCCGTCATCGGTCGCTGTAAACGGCAGTGATGTAAGTCGTGTGGATTTGAATTTCAACCGCAATTGGAAGTTCAAACTCGGCGACCCGACTGGAGCTATGGCGAAAGCATTTGACGACAGCGCGTGGGAAAACGTCAGCCTTCCTCATGATTTCAGCATTACACAGAATTTTACCAACAGTAACACAGAAGTTGAATCGGGCAATCTTCCGGCCGGAACCGGCTGGTACAGAAAATTATTTACCATGCCCGCCGATTACGCCGACAAGGAAGTTTTTTTGAACTTTGACGGTGTATATAACAATGCATACGTTTATGTTAACGGCCGCCTTGTTGCCGAAAATCATTATGGCTATAATTCATTTTCCGTTAATATCGGAAATTATATTACTTGCAACGGAAGCACATGGAACCTTATTGCAGTTAAGGTTGAAAGCGAAATGGCGTCAAGTCGTTGGTACTCCGGCTCGGGAATTTATCGCGACGTAACGTTGACAATTACCAATACAACCCATGTTGCACGTCACGGAATTTATGTAACAACGCCGACAGTAACAACCGAAAGCGCGGCAGTCAATGCTTCGGTAACGGTTGATAACGATGCCTCTGTTAGCAAAGATGTCACCGTTAAAACCAATGTCTACGATCCGAGCGGAAAAAGCGTTGCTTCTGCGCAAAAAAACTTAACGCTTGCCGCAAAAAGTTCGCAAACCCTTTCTTTTGATTATGCCGTTTCTTCTCCAAAACTTTGGGATACCGATACACCGAATCTTTACACACTTGAAACAGTTATTAATGATGATGACTCGGGAATAATTGATATATACAAAACCGACTTCGGAATCAGAACAATTGAATGGAATACCGATACCGGCTTTTATCTTAACGGACAAAGCGTAAAACTCAAAGGTGTATGTATGCACCACGACCAAGGTGCTTTGGGTGCGGTTCAGGAATATGACGCAATTTATCGTCAGCTCAAAATATTAAAAGATATGGGTTGCAACGCAATCAGAACAAGTCATAACTCCGCCTCGAGGGTACTTATCGAACTTTGCAATAAACTCGGTTTTCTTGTTATGGAAGAGTTCTTTGACGATTGGGATTCGCCGAAGAACGGCAACAGTAACGATTTCAGCAAGTATTTCAGCGTAAAAATGAACGACGGCAACAGTCTTATCGGCGCTTCGTCGGATATCACATGGGCGCAGTTTGTTGTTAAAGAAACAATGATGCGTGACAGAAATGACCCATGCATCGTTATTTGGGACTGCGCAAATGAGCTTTACCAAGCTTCGTCAAGCACTAACTATGCAACAATCGCGGCTTTGATGCGCGAAACGGTGAGGTCATATGACACAACAAGACCGCTTACGGAAGGCAATGACCAAAGCAGATTGCTCGGCGTTGATGATTATATGGACGTAATCGGAGCGAACTATCATCCGGAAGCATGGAACACGCTTAAAAACAACGGGTCGCTCACTAAACCGTTTGTTGCAACCGAAAGCATTTCCGCAATCACAAGCAGGGGAATATACTCTTATTCTTCAACAAGACAGGGCGGACAGGTCAGCAAAAGAAATTATGCACTTTATTCCTATGACAATTCAAGAGTAAACTGGGGTTCAACCGCAGCATACGGCTGGTATTACACTGCGGCAAACGATTGGTTCTCGGGCGAATTTGTTTGGACAGGCTTTGATTATATCGGCGAGCCGACCCCGTGGAACAGTAACGGCGCTGGTTCTTCAACCGTTCCTAACAGCTCATATTTCGGCATTGTTGATACTGCGGGTTTCCCGAAAGATCAGTATTATCTTTACAGAAGCTGGTGGCAGAATAACGATACGACGCTTCATCTTCTTCCGGGAACATGGAACAAAGACAATCTTTATCTCAACAATGGATATTCTTATGTTAACGTATATTCGAATGCCGACCATATTGAGCTTTTGCTCAACGGAAATGTTGTCGGAACGGCACAGTCGACCGATGTTGTAACGGCTAACGGATATAAATATAAAACGTGGACAGAAACCGCAGTCGATACCGCAAACTGCAACACAAATGAAATCTATTCTTCAACCGGTCACGATCTTTATGCTCAGTTCGGTGTAAAATATGCCGATGGTACTCTCAGCGTAAAAGCATATGACGCGGCAGGAAACGAAATTACCGATACCGTTGGAACAAAAAGCGTTTCAAGCGGAAAGGAAGCCGTAAAAGTTGTTGCAAAAGTTTGGGGCGAAGATAATTTTGTTGCAAACGGCGAAAACTTTGCCTATGTTGAATTTGAAGCTGTTGACGAAGACGGAAATTTTGTCAACGATTATTACGGAACGCTCAATGTCAGCGTCAATAACGACGGTGTGATTGTCGGTGTTGATAACGGATTCCAGGGAACAACAAAGAAGTTCAAACAAAGCTCTGTTTTGAAATCGGATACTTCCGCTTCGATAGAAATGTTCAGCGGTCGTGCGCTTGCAATAGTCAGAACAACCGAAATTGCTAACAACATTCAGGTTACCGCAACATCTTCCGACGGACTTACGGTTGACGGAACGACATTCACTTCAAGAGAGCAGACTGCGAGTGAAAAAATTCAATATTTTGAAAACTTTGTTCTTCAAAACACTATTCCGTATACACCGGGAATTTATGACGAATACGAAATGCTTAAAGAAGAGTTTTCCGAAATCACGGAACCGGAAAACTCGCAAACAACTTATAATTACTATCCTGTTTCAACGGTATCCGAATCTTTTGTTTTGCCTTCGGGCGATTACATTGTAACAGGTATCAGTGACAACCCAAATGTTGTTGCTGCTTGCGGAGCAATGACTTATGAAGTTTACAATGGTTCGAGCAAAGGCGTCAAAAGTACCGGCGTTCAAGGCACTCCGAGTGCGACTGACCCGACATGGCATTTTGAACGCCTTGATAACGGAAAGTATTATGTATATTACACCGACAGCAGTTCCGTTAAGCGCTATATTACCCTCGGAACGTCTTCCGGTTCGTTTACTCTTTCCGAAACACCTTATGAGCTTACCGTTACCTCTTCAAGCGACGGCGTTTTAATCGGAAACGGCACACAGTATATTAACTATTACGGCTCAACAAGCCCGAAAAACCTTGTTTCAACTTGGTCTTCCGGAACCGCTCTTACCCTTTATACCACTGACGGAACAAACGTTGCCAAAGCTTCGACAGCAACGGAAAGTGTTGTAATTGAAAACGGCAGGTATGCATTTTACTGCAGTGCAGACAGTCTGAACCTTGTAATGACCGATAATTTCCAAAATGCCAACAGAGCGGCAAGTGCGGCGGGAACGGTTAAGGATGATTGTCTTTATATGGATGAAGATCATTACTTCATTATCGAAAAAGATGAAAGCGGTAACGGATCGCAGTTTTACATCAAAACTGCCGAAGGAAAATATCTGAATTTTGGAACCGGCAATACTTCGCTTTCGCTTTCGGATACTCCACAGGCTCTCACTTTTATTGCTCTTGATGACGGTAACGTTGCAATTTGTAATGACGAGAGCAACCAGTTCCTCGACCTTTATAAGAGCGACAGAGAATTTTCAACGTGGAGCGGTTCGGCAAGTAATATAACAACTAACCGCAGAATGACACTTTATAAAAAGAATTCTGATGGAACCGGAGGAGATTCTTCGGGATCGATCCTTTACAATGCAATCAAAACTGCCCTGACATATGAACCGGGTTCATATGATACTCAAACATATCTTGAACTTTTTAATGCCGTTAACGAAGGTATTGATATATTGAAAGACTCTTCGTCAACCTCCGCGCAGAAAACCGCCGCGACCGAAAAAATCAATGCTGCAATTGCAGCACTCAAAGAGTTCATCAAAAAATTCCCCGCGCGTCTTATCAAATACGGTTATAATCCTTCTTCAAGCAATCCGTATAACGGCGGAAGTATTGAATATAACGAACAAACCTATTCGGCGATGAGCAGTGCAATTAAAGCCAATGATGACCTTGTTTCGCAAATCAAAGAAGTTATTGATTATGACGGAACAAACGGAACGGTTTGGGCAGACGGCTATGCCGATCAGGCTCTTGAAAGCGCGATTGCCGAATATGCGGAAATTTACAGCCTTTCATTCCGAGACATGACCGTAACGGGTGGAACAGAGGTGGAAAACTTCCAAACAACAATGTGGAATCACTGGCAGAAAGACAACACCCAAGGAGCTTCCGAAAAGCAGGACGAGGGTGTGTCGCTTCAGGGCATATACAGCAAGTACCTCGGTTCGGCCGGCGTTCCCGTTTCGCATACGCCGTATACTCTTGACGGAGGACTTTCATATCTCAGCGGTCATTCAAAAACAGGCTTGAAATCAAACATTGTAATTAGTTTAAATACTAATGAAACGACAACAAAATCCGTGACGCTTACACCGCTCAACAACATAAGCGTTTATGTTCCCGATTTCTTCTCTGAAAACAATGTTAAGGGTACTAATAATGAATATACCAAGTATTATTGGAACACGGATTTTCCGTTCTTGGTAACTACCGACAGCGAAGGTGTTAACCATTATGTTTACGATTCTTCCGACGGAAGCCACATGATTCGTGCAAGCTATGACGATGCTTCGCAGACGGCTGTTGTCGACCTTGAAGACGAAGATAACTGGAGCATTAACAGACCCTATGCCGGCGCCGGAAAAGGTTTCTTCCCGTTTAACTATCAAAAAAATGAAACTTCAGAGACAAAGAACTTCACAGGCGAAAACGGCATTTATCATTTTGGAATGACTTTCGAGCTTGAATTTTATATTCCCAAGGGCGGAAAGTATTCAAAAACAAGTGAAGATTTCATATTCTCTTTTATGGGCGATGATGACGTTTTGGTCTATGTTGATGATACTCTTGTTCTCGATAACGGCGGTATTCACGGCTCACGAAGCTGCGAAATCAACTTTACCGAAGCTTCGGTTTCATATCAGTATGCAATGAATGTTGCCGACAGAAAGCTCATCAGCAGCGAAGAAAACGGTGTATATTATAAATATGGCGAAACTTATGACGAGATAAGCGACGTTAACCAAACCGCAATCGAATATCTTAATAAGATTAAAAATGACGGACAAAAACATACGTTTTCGTTCTATTATCTTGAGCGCGGTTCAACCGAATCAAACTGCAAAATCACTTTTAACCTTCAGCAAATTTCCGAGCACATCAAACTCAACGACCAGACGCTTGTTTCGGATTTCGGTCTTCCGATTGAATATAATGCAACGGTTAATAATTCAATCACCGAAACCGCAATTGAAAACGGTTCAAAAATTGAGTATGTCGGAATAACAGACGCAATCGACAAGGCAATTTCGTTCACAAAACCCGGCGATCTCATTCTCTTTGATAAAAACATGTCAAAGCTGGAATGGCCCGGGGATTACGGCGATTATTCCGTAACAAGTGACGGCCTTATTAAGTATAAGCCGACAACAACTGAATTTTCCGGCGGCGATTCGTTCTATCTTTGCGCCGAAATCAGCAACGACCCGACTTATTCAAACGGTGCGGTTTACTATGCATTTGAAAAAGTTACCGTTGTGCCGGCAACAAACATCTATTATGAAGAAGAGTTCTCAGAAGGCAGTAAAGGCGGAATCACTTATACCGACGGTACAACGCCGAGCAACTTTGACAATTCTTCGGCGAACTACGGAAAATGGACAACGGTTGAATTGGGCGAAAAAGTCATCAATCAGGCTGCTGATCTTGCCGGCGACGTTAACGCAAATGTTTACGGTTATGACCCGGCATATGATTCAAGCACAGCTTTCTCCGGCGGAACGGCAAAAAAAGTTACCGTCAGTACAAAGAATAACCCGACTGCAAAATACAGCGGCGGAAGCGGTTCTTCGTGGCCAACGGTTCAGTTCACTTTCACCGGAACAGGCTTTGATCTTATGAGTCTTACCGATAACACAACCGGTCTGTTCACCGTTGAAGTTTATAAAGGCTCCGGAACCGAAGGAAAGCGCGTGAAGAAAAGCATTGTTGACACTTATTACGGCTCGTCTTACGCAAGGCTTTATGCCGATGAAAATGGTAACCCGACGGGAACCAAAACCGATAAATCGCTTTATTGGACAAAGAATAACAACTGTACTCTTACGCCGACATATTATGATGAAAACGGTGTGATAACAAGCAAAGTTTTCTATCTTGATGTTTCCGGAAAGGGTTATACATCAAGTCCGACTTATTATAATGCCGACGGCAAGCTCACAACAACCGTAACGGAAAATCCGGCATACGCATTTGCTTATGCATACGGTTGGGTGGTTGATGAAAATTCTTCAACCGATTCGCTTTATCAGATTCCCGTAATCGGAATTGAAAACCTTGAATACGGTCAATATACTGCAGTTGTTACACCGCAGTTTTCAACGTTCTACGGTCATTATAATGAAGATAAGTTTGAAAACGAAACGGTAAAAAGCTATAATCTTTATGTTGACGGAATCCGCATTTATGACCCGGTAGGAACGGGCAATGATATTGCAGACAGTGATACTGCCGACGCGTATAAGAAAGACGGCGAAGCCTATCCTAATTATATTGAGCTTCGTAATATGCTTATCGGTGCCGACAAATTCGGAGATGCCGAAAAAGAGCAAGGCGTAATTTTTATCGACGGTATACCCGCGCTTGACAATGACATTGAAAAGTATAAGGTTGCAGGACCGAACAACGAGCTTTATCTTTGCTCCGGGCAGGCGGTCGCGTTTGAAGTTTGGGCAACGGCTGTTCCGACTGATCTTCAGATTTTTGCAAAATCCGCAAAAGGTTCGCCGACTTTGAAACTCACTTATGACGGACTCGATGTTGAAAAAACGCTGACAAGCGCAACGCAGATGACCTATTCGTTCAACTCACTTCTTCCTGTTGCCCACAAACTGAAATGGACGCAGGTTACCGTTGACGGAAAAGCATATTACACAACCGGAACACTTGTTCTTGCCAACTCTTCTGCGCAGGATACAATTCTTTCGCTCGGAAAAATTAAGTGGACGTTTGATACTCACGGTGCTTACGGATTTTTCAGAATACCGGATGAAACAACGTCAGAACAGGTTCTTTTAATGTCGACAAAATCTACTTGCAATGAGGCTTACTCAATTGTTTCCTCACTTTATACGAACACAAATATTTCGTCGGAGGATGTTTCTGTTCCGGCAAGCAAACCTGTTGCCGGCGAAAGTGCCGTTGTAACCATCAAAACATCAAGCGACGTTAAAACGCTTCTCATCAAAGATGAAAACGGAAATCTTATTGGACCTGAAAATGTTGAACAAGTTGCTTCTTCGCTTGAAGATGACACAACAACGTGGCTAGTTACGCTGACTTTCGGCGAAAGCGGAACTTATGTTTATACCGTAACGGGTGTGAATGAATACGGCCGTGAAGGAAAAGAAAGCGCTTCTTTCACCGTTACCGTTTTGAAACAAAATGAAGAGAAAAAGAGCTTTTTTGAAAAGCTTCAAGGCATTTTTGAAAAAATCATTGAGTTCTTTAAGAAGCTTTTCGGACTTATGAAATGATTCACCGGGGGAGGATAATTATGAAAAAACGTTATGTAAAACCGCAAATTGTTTTTGAGTCGTTTGAACTTTCATCAAGTATCGCGGCCGGTTGCTCGCTTCTTTCAAGTCCGAGCGCAGCCTATATATGTCCGGTAACCGACCCGGAACTTGGCTTCACAATCTTTGCTTCCGAAGATATCTGCGACTTTGCTCCTCCGGGAGATCATGACCAAATTTGCTATGACGTTCCGCTTGCCGGAACAAATGTGTTCGAATCATAATAAACACGGTGTTTCGCCTGTCACGTTTTGACAGGCGAAACGTTTAAATTAATACTTTTGGTGTGTATTTTATGAAGATTAAAAATCTACTGTTATCCGTTCTTTTGCCCCTGTGTTTTTTTCTTTTGTTTTCCGCATGCAAAAATGACGAAGACATAAAGCAAAACGATCTTTCCGCGTCTTCAAAGTCAGAGACTTCTTCAAATGAAGAATCGCTGTCTTCCGATTCTTCGGAAACCTCGGAAAATTTTTCAAGTTCGGTTACAGACGAAAGCAAAGCTTCGTCAACAACTGTCAGTCAAACTCAAAACGAAGATATTTCAAAAAAGCCTTTTGAGCCGACTGCCTATAAGGCTGAAACCGATCAAAAGGCGCAAACCGCAATAAATTCAAAGCTCCGACTTTTAAGTTTCGGAAACTCTGACGGCATAATGTGTGCCGAAATTAAAAATGTATCCGATTCCGACATTGAGTATTGCCGGCTTATTGCGTCGGCAAATGGAAAAACGGCGGAATTTTCGGTCTCGGTACTTCCGAAAGGCGGAACAGCCGTTGTTTTTGAAAAGGACGAAAAAAAGTTTGATGAAACGTTTTTAAATGCTGTTTGGAATACGGAAGACGAAATTATTTTTGAAGAACCGCTTGACACAATGAATGACACTTTTGAAGTACATTGCAAAAACGGCTCGCTCGAAATTAAAAACATGACAGCCGAAGACATCGACAAAACGATAATAGTCTGTTATAAAACCGTCATTTCCGAAAAACTAAGCGGAAGCGTTTCGTTTAGAATGAAATTGAACGGAATAAAAAGCGGAGAAACAAAACAGCTGTTTTCAGAAAATGTCAGTGAAAAC
>DKDD01000142.1:0-5014 GCA_002451715.1 Ruminococcaceae bacterium UBA6857
GCCGGACATGAGCGGTGTGTGAAGAAGGCTCGGAACATTGTTTATAAGCTTGTAGCCGACAAACATTGAAACAATAAAAACGGCAACAAGAATAATTTTCATAGTCATAATGTATCTGACTCCCCGTGTTTGTAATTTTAAAAAGGCGCGGCTTCACTCTTTTTTGAAGCCGCGCTGCTTCGCGTGGAAAAATTATGATTTAAGCTTAAAGACCCATTGCTTCAAGAGCACCGGCATGAACAATTTTTCCGTCGATTGTTGTGAGTGCCGATTTAATGATTGCGTCGTCCATATCAAGAACGATTTTTCCGTCCTTCGTCATGAACTTAACAAGTTCAAGCATATTGTTTGCAAACATCCATGTTGAGCTTGTCGGAAGAATACCGGGAATATTCTTTGTTCCGATGATTGTTACGCCGTGCTTGACTTCGATGTCGCCCTTCGGCGTAATTTCACAGTTGCCGCCCTGGTCGATTGAGATGTCAACGATTACAGAGCCGGGTTTCATCTGCTTGACCATTTCTTCGGTAATAAGAATCGGAGCAAGCTTTCCGGGAATAAGAGCGGAACAGAAAACGATGTCCATTTCCGGAAGAATTTTTGCAAGGGTTTCTCTTTCGCCCGCAAGAACGTCGTCCGGAAGACGAAGAGCATAGCCGCCTTCACCGACTGCAAGAGACGGGTCAATGCCGAGGTCAATGATTTTTGCGCCGAGTGAAAGCGCATTTTCCTGACCCATCGGTCTGATGTCAGCCGCATGAATAACGCCACCGAGACGTTTTCCGGTTGCAAGAGCCTGCATGCCCGCAACGCCTGCGCCGAGAACAAGAATCTTTGCCGGCTTGATTACGCCGACTGCGCAAGCGGTCATCGGAATGAACCACGGAAGTCTGTCAGCGGCCATAATCATGCCTTTATAGCCTGCACAGGTACTCATTGAGGTGAGCGCATCCATCGACTGTGCTCTTGAAATTCTCGGAATACCGTCAAGTGTGATTGAAATAACGCCCTTTGCCGCCATATCCTTAACCATCTGATGGTTAACGGGCGAAGCCGGGTGAATGAACGTGATGAGATACTGACCGGCATGCATCATGTCAATTTCATGCTTGCCTTTTGCATCGTTGAAAAGAGGCTCTTTTACCTTGAGGATAACTTCGGCCTGATTGTAAAGATCTTCAACATCGGGAACAATTTTGGCACCTGCTGCGGTGTATTGGTCGTCGGTAAAATGAGCGCCCGCGCCGGCATTCTTTTCAACAAGAACCTGTGCGCCGAGAGCTACATAAGCTTTCACGGTTTCGGGAGTTGCCGAAACACGGTCTTCTTCGTGCATAATTTCTTTTGGGATTCCGATAATCATTGGTAAAACGCCTCCATTTCATTTTATATAAGACTTTTCTTTTCGGTCACATTATGTTCATGTAACCACTCATCTTATTAACTAAAATATAACATATCCGCGCCGAAATTTCTATATAAAATGTAGTAAAAATTAATTATAATTTTTTAGTAGTTTTGTCAGTTATTACGAAATTGTGAACGCATTTTTCGTTGTCAAAAAAATCCGCCGAACGTTTCGAAAAGCTGTCCGACAAATCAATTTTTTCTGTATAAGCTTTCAAAAAGCAATTGCCGATACAAAGGGTGTCTCTTCCGCTTCGTGAAGCTCTTGCAATTTTCAAACTTATCAAAAGTAAAAAACGTTTTTTCTCTTGCCATGTAATAAATCAAAAAAACATCGGGCGGTCTTTTTTCGGCCGCCCGATGCTTGAAAAATTCAATATTTCACGCAATAAAACTCATTTTATTCTTTTGCGCCGTCAATCTGCTCTTTAAGGAAAGTATAGAGATCCTTGAAAACTTTGATGATTTTTTCAATGAAGCTTGCCAATGAATCCATACCGATAACAAAATCGTCTCTGAACATTACTGTTACACCTGCCTTTCGTATAAAGTTTTATTCAATAATATTTTATTGCCTTTGTGCTTTCTGTTCAAAATGTTGAACGAATCAAATCAGGAAATTGAAGAAATTTCGTCCTTATACCATTCCATGCATTCGCAGCACTTAAGTTCGGTGTGGAACATTCTTGAAAGGAAAGTGCAAAGATAGCGAAGAACATAGGAAAGAACGTTGCCCTTGTGGCATACGCAGTCTGTGCAATGACCAAATTCTTTTCCGCAATGGTCGCAATGTCTGTCGCCGTCACCGTCAACGTGCTTGCCTGTTGCGTCAAGGTCTTTGTATTCCTTGTGAGAAGCGTCGTTTTTGCAGGTACGTTCTGCCTTGCCTTTTTCGGAGCAGGTCGGTTCAAGAACGGTTACCCATTCGCCGAAGTCATGACCAAGAGGAGCAATTTCAGCAACTTCTGTGTGGTCGCAAGCCTTGTAAAGGTCGGTTTCAACAATGTTGATGCATGCGCGTACTTTTGTTCCGCTTTCGGTGCATTTTGCGGGAGTAAGCTCGATCCACGGGCTCATGGTGTGACCGCCGCGTGAGGGGATTTCAACGCTCTTTGTTACGCCTTCTTGGCATCTTCCACAGATGTACTTATATGCGCCGTCTTCGGTGCAGGTTGCTTTTTCAATTCCTGCAAGTTCCCAGCAGGAATACTCGTCATCGGGGTTGCTGTTGTGGTCATGAACGTTAACAAAAACAGCGTCTGCATAGATATCGCTCTTTACGTTTTCGATTTTCTTTGCGTCAACTTTTCC
Organism: Ruminococcaceae bacterium UBA6857; assembly: GCA_002451715.1. GTDB lineage: Bacteria > Bacillota > Clostridia > Oscillospirales > Acutalibacteraceae > UBA6857. The sequence continues at coordinate 2,719 of DKDD01000142.1, forward strand.
GTCAAATTCGCCGTCAACTGCGATGTCCCAGCCGATGAATTCATAGATTCCGCCGTCTTCGGTTGTGTAGCCTTCCGGCTCGTCATATTCGGGAGTTGAGCCGTCGGGTACGCGGGAATCCCAAAACACAATATAATCGCTCTCTTCTTTTGCGAATCTGCTGTTGATAAGGGTAACTTCATAGGTCGGTGCCATTGCGTATATGGTGAAATTCATATAATCGGCAGAAAGTCCCTCTGTATACATACAATATCTTTTTGCTCCGTCTTTACCGATTTCGGGTTCGATCGGAGCATCTACATTGTACCAGTACATCGGAATATAATTTTCCTTGCCTTTTGCTAAAGTTACAGTGAAGTAAATGGCATTATAGCCTTCATCTTCATGTCTTTCAAGGCGGATATCGGTAATGCTTTCAATGGTTTCCGTGTCATACTTGATTTTGCTTCTGAAAGTACCGCCATCGAATTCTTTCTCGATTATTGCATAACTATACGCCGAAGACAAAATCGCAACGGACGACAAGAGCATGAGAACACTCAAAAAGATTGCCAATAGTTTTTTTGTTGTTTTCATCGGTTATTTTCCTCCATTATTATAAAGTTTTTATAATAATCGTTGCGAATGCAACGGTTATATATAAATGTTAACAAATTACATTTTAAATGTCAATAGTTTTTTGTAAAAAACTGCACAAAATTTGTTGCTTGCCTGTGTGTAATAAAACAGGTTTGGTGATATAACTTGAACTTAAAAATGTTCGATTCTCTTATTTGCCGTTTTTCAGCGTAAAATCATATTTCATCTCAAGCTTTGCAAAAAGCTTTTGCAAAACGCCGCCCGCCATTTTTTCAAAATCAAGCGTTTTCACAAAGGCAAGAACTTTTTCCTGTTCCTCCTGCGGAACTTTGTATACACGCATTGACGCCGTTAAAAAACATTCGAGTTTTCGTTCAAACGGAAAATGGATATCGCACTTTTTTGCCATGTAATTTCGCATGAGTCCCGCCGTTCCGATTTCCATGTCATAAAAATCACTGTCGGAATAATCGGGAAGATAGGCACCGAAAAGCAGTTTAAGCTCCTTGGTCGTGTTGAGAAAAATATATTCCGAAGTATTCGGAAGCGAGTAAGCTTCGATATAAATTTCGCGAATATTTTCGTTAATTTCGGTGATTGCAAGCTGAATCGCCGTTTCAACGGCATAGATATAAAGCGCAGGAAGGTTCTTTCCGATAACGCTGCGCGCCATGTTGAACTGGCCGCCGAACATTGTTTCAACAAGCTCCATCAAAATTCCGTCCTTGGTGTGGAAAAAATTTTGAAAACTTCCCCTTGCAACGCCGGCTTCTTCAACAATTCGGCTGATCGTGGTTTCTTTATAGCCATATTCCAAAAACAGGCGGACACAGACGGAAAGAATACGTTTTTTTGTTTCGATACTTTCTTTTCTTGTGGACATTGCTTCACCGCCTTTCATCATTAACTAATACGCGTACTAATTATATCATCTGTTTTTCCAAAAATCAATAGGTTTAAATATAAAATCTCTGTCTCTTTTTTTGCCGTTCTTTTCGTTGCCTTGATTTCCTTTTCTTCGGTACTTACGGCGGCTGTTGTCTGCTGTTAGCTTGACGAAGAAGTTTGAATCGCAGTGCTTTCTTTCGCCGCGGACGATTGTTCGGGTTTTGAAGAAGCAGAGGTCGGCTCATCTTTTTGTAAAGTTGCGGTTTGCTCTTTGCTTTCTTCAAAAGAGGAAGACAAGACAGATTCCGTAGTTGTTGTTTCGCTTTCATTTTTGCAGCCGGACAGTACCAACAGCAAAAGCACCGCCGTAAGAACCGGTGCGGTGCTTCGCTTTGCTTGTGCGAACATTTTTTTATTTTCGGTAATCATAAATGTTTCTCCGTTTTCTTTAATGTTTTTTGCATATCCCCCGCCGAATACCTATCAAATCGGTTAAATTTTCAACCGATTCTGTGACCGGTGAAAGACATGTTCTTGTTTCCGAAAAACGGAAGCTTAACCGAAGGCGTCAAACTGTCACCGCTGAAAGCCATGCTTGCTTCAAAAACTTTTCCGGGCAAAAGCGAAATTTCACCCTTTCCGCAAAGTACGCAACGAGAGCACGATTAAGTTTCGAAAAAAAACGTTTTGAGTTGCTTTAATTCCACGCCTTTGAAAAAATAATTTTAAATTCAATAAAATTGTCAAAAGCACTTGACAAAATTTGATTATTTTGGTATACTTCCAAAGTCAGCAAAACGACATGGGCCATTAGCTCAGTTGGTTAGAG
>DKDD01000142.1:5148-5311 GCA_002451715.1 Ruminococcaceae bacterium UBA6857
CAAAACCGCGTGCCGAGGGTTCGAGCCCTTCTGCCCCTGCCAGGTTGAAAAAGCCTTGCAAACACTGCGTTTGCAAGGCTTTTCCTTTTGATTTGATTTCATTTTTAAAAAGCAGCTGTGACGAAACAAAAAACGTCACAGCTGCTATTTCTTTTGCAAGTAT
>DKDD01000148.1:0-6349 GCA_002451715.1 Ruminococcaceae bacterium UBA6857
ATGGAAGATATTAAGTGGCTCGGCTATCAGTGGGACGAAGTTCTTTATGCTTCAAGCTATTTTGATTTTATTCACGAATGTGCAATCGAACTCATCAAAAAAGGCAAAGCTTATGTCTGCGACCTTTCCGCCGAAGAAATCAGCAAGTCAAGAGGTACTCTCACCGAGCCGGGCACCGAAAGTCCCTACAGAAACCGCTCTGTTGAAGAAAACCTTGACCTTTTCAACCGTATGACCGCCGGCGAATTTCCGGACGGAGCAAGGGTTCTTCGCGCAAAAATCGACATGGCTTCCTCAAACATGAATATGCGTGACCCGGTAATTTACCGCATTGCTCACGTTACCCACCATCAGACGGGCGACAAGTGGTGCGTCTATCCGCTTTATGACTTTGCCCACCCGCTTTCGGACACCAAAGAGGGCGTTACTCATTCGCTTTGCTCGCTTGAATTTGAAAACCACCGTCCGCTTTATGACTGGTTCCTTCGCGAACTTGAACTCCCCCACCCGTCAAGACAGATTGAGTTTGCACGCCTTAACCTCAATTACTGCCTGACAAGCAAGCGCAAATGTCTTCAGCTTGTTAAAGAGGGAATCGTTGACGGTTGGAACGACCCGAGAATGGCAACGATCTGCGGAATGAGAAGACGCGGCTATACACCGGCGGCAATCCGCGATTTCATTAACCGCGTCGGCGTTTCAAAGGCATATTCGGTTGTTGATTTCGGACTTCTCGAAGCCTGCGTAAGAGACGACCTCAACCAAAACGCGCCGAGAGCAATGGCCGTTCTTCGCCCGCTCAAGGTTATCATTGACAATTATCCGGAGGGTAAGGAAGAAGAAATCGAACTTCCCGTTAACCAGGACAAACCCGAAATGGGCACAAGAAAAACCGTTTTCACAAAAGAAATCTTTGTTGAAAAAGAAGACTTTATGATTGAACCGCCGAAAAAGTATTTCCGTCTCTTCCCCGGAAACGAGGTCAGACTCAGAGGCGCATACTTTGTAAAATGCGTCGGCTATGACACCGACGAAAACGGCGAAGTAACCGCAGTCCACTGCACATATGACCCGGAAAGCAAGGGCGGAAATTCGCCCGACGGAAGAAAAGTCAAGGGTACTCTTCATTGGGTCAGCGACCACAGCACCGAGTTTGAAGCAAGACTTTATGACCGCCTTTTCAACGTTCCGAATCCGTCGGACGAATCAAAGGGAAGTTTCAAAAACAACCTCAATCCGGATTCGCTCGTTGTTCTCAAGGGCTGCAGGCTTGAAGGCGGAATCAAAGACCTCAAGCCCGGCGACACTTTCCAGTTCATGAGACAGGGCTACTTCTGCGTTGACACTTCGTCAACCGAAGACAACATTGTTTTCAACAGAACGGTTGCCCTCAACTCTTCATGGAAATAAAACAAGCCGCCGTTTTCGGCGGTCAGAAACATACAGAAAGGAAGAAAATATCATGAAAACAGCATACAGAATCGTTACTCCGATTCTTGCGGTTGCCGGAATGGTTCTCGGCGTTTTTCTCAAACTGTTCACCTTTGTTGTCGGAAACGGAGACGACACAATCAACAACCTTATTTCTGCCGTTTCTCAGCTTTCAAGCGGAAAGTTTTCAACAACTTATGAATATTCGCTTTTTGAGCTTATCAAAATGGCAGTAACCGCCGAACCGAAAACCGGCGAAGACGCAAAAACATTCACCGAAGTTGCAAAAGCCGTTATGCCCGACATCTATGGCTTTGCCGCCCTTTTCGCGATAATGCTCATCGTTCTTATTGTTATTGCGGTCGTTTCGGCTTGCGCAAAAGACAAGAAAAAGCGCAACGCGGCGTTTTTCCTTTGCGGATTCGGTCTTGCGGTTTCAATCGCGGCGATTGTTGTTTCAAACGACGCTTTTTCAAAAATCTCCGGCGGCGAAGTTAACCTCACCGACCTTGTTTCGCTTTTCTCGGACAACACTCTCGTAACTCTTGCAACGGCAATTCTCACGGTCACAAGCGCGTCGCTTTCGGCAGGCTTTTACAGCATTTTCGGAATTTATTTCCTCATCATTTTCTGGACAATTCTTTCGAACATGCTCATAAGTACCCCGATTCAGTCCAAAAAGACTTACAAAAGACGCACAAGAAGAAGTCTCAAAGCAATTGCACGCAGCAAAAACTAAACCAAAACAAAAGTGCCGCGGTCGGAGTCATTTCCGATTGCGGCATCTTTTTATCTTCACTTTTTCAAAAGCTGTTCAACCTTTGTGCTGATCATGTCAAGCGCAACCATGTTTTCTCCGCCACCGACAACAATTATATCGGCAAACTTTTTGCTCGGCTCAACATATTTTTCGTGCATCGGCTTGACCGTTTTGCGATACTGTTCAACAACCGATTCAAGGCTGCGCTTTCTTTCGCCGTAATCGCGAAGAATTCTTCTTATCAGCCGTTCGTCGGCGTCAGTGTCGACAAAAATTTTGATATCCATCAATTTGCGAAGTTCTTCGTTTTGAAAGACAAGGATTCCCTCAACGATAATTACGTCTGCCGGGTCAACACGTCTCACCTCGTCGCTGCGGTTATGAACCGTATAATCATAAACCGGACAGAAAATTGTTTCTCCCTCGCGCAACTTTTTGAGATCTTCAATCATCATATCGGTATCAAACGCCGTCGGCGAATCGTAATTGATTTTTTTGCGCTCTTCAAACGAAATTGAATCGTTGCGCTTATAATAGCTGTCGTGATATACCACGCTGACTTTTTCGGAAAACTTGTTTTTCAAAATATCCGTGAGCGTTGTTTTTCCGGAACCCGTTCCTCCTGCAATGCCGATAATTACCGATGCCATTTTTCTTTCTCCTTTGAACGTCTTTTCAAAAAAGGCTTTCGCCTGCCCTTCTTTTATAATATAATACTTTTTCGGGCGGCAAAAGTAAATATTTTTGTGAAAAAATTATAAATATTGTTGTCTGTTTTTTCTCATAGATAAACATATTTGCGAAATATGAATGTATAATGAACAGTGAAAACTTGTCTGAAATAACAAACAGAAAGGAAGATATCAATTATGAAAAAAGCCATAGCACTTCTTCTTTCGGTTCTTTGCCTTTTCTCTTGCTTTACTGCCGCCGCCGGCGCTGTTTCCGATTTGGATCTCATTGCCATAATCGGAGAGAATGACGAAGAGCCCTTGATGTACTGCCTTGTATACAAAAAAGAAACCCTTTCCGGCGTTAAAATGATGTATCAGCCGAACCCCAGCATCTCGCTCGAAGGTCCCGGCTATGTCACGGTTACAAAAGACCAGCCGCTTGCCGTTGACCATCAGTTTGTTTGCTGGAAAGACAAGCACGGAAAACTTTACTATGCCGGCGACCAATTCTATGTTGACGGCGAATGTGTTCTTTATGCCGTTTGGGAGGAAAAAACCGATAAACTTATCCGTCCGATCCGCGTTCTTGTTTGCGCAATGCTCACAATGGAAAGAATGTTTGCAAAAGCGGTCGGAATCTTCCAGGACTATAAAGACTTTACCGCAAACAGAATCGAAGCTTCAACAAGAGCGGTCAATGCTTATAATTCCGCAGTGAACGCCGCAAAAGCAGAGCAAAATATCAAAATCGACATGAAGTCGGTTGCAAAGCTTTCCTGCGTCGCTTGCGAATATCCGCTTGCAAAAGACGGAGCAAACGCTGTGTTTGACAAGTTTGAATATTCCTATTCAAACACCTATAATGTTTCAAACGGAACAACCGCCGACGGCAAAACCGCAAACGACCTTATCAGACCGTTCGGAAAGGTTTCGGAAATCACAATCAGCTCAACCGAAATCGTTTCCGGTTCGGTTCAGGATCTTGACGACGGCGGACAAAAAATTGTTCTTGTTCTTTCAAAAGAAGTTGCCGACCTCAAACCATACGGCAAAACATCGGTTACCGAAAACATTGCAAAGTATATGGATCCGCTTGATTTTTCCGGCAATCCCGACCTTGTAAGATCTGCCGACGAAATCAATTATTCAAACACAACAATTCGCGCAAAGACCGACAGCGAAGGAAAGCTTGTTTCATGGTCAATCACCGCTCCGATTACCGGCAGCGCAAACATTGTTGTTGACAGCCGCTTTACGGACACAACATTTGAAGCCGTTATCAGAGACGATTATACTTTCACTTATTAATTTACCGACACAAAAAAGAACCGGTCTGCACAAAGCAGGCCGGTCATTTTTTTGCCTTTTGGGTTTTATCTTTCAAAAATTTCGTTCCAGTTTTCATAGTATGCTTTCTGTTTTACGAGCGCTCTTGCCTTGATGTAATCATAGGCTTTTTTGTGGAATGCGTCAAGTTCTTTTGACGCGGCCCGAAGCGCGGCGGTTTTAAGTTTTCGTTCTTCCTGTGTGTTTTCTGGCATTGCGTTTGCTTTGTTATAAGAATCAAGCGACGGTTCGGAAATGGAATAAAGTTCTTCAACCGTGTGGCTCAAAAGCTCCTGCGCTTTTGCAAGGGCTTTTTTCATGTCCTCTTTTTCAAAGCGGTTCTTTTCTTCCGTAACAAGAGTGAGTGCTTTTATTTTGCGTTTGAGCAAAGCCTTTTCTTTTCCGGAAAGAGGCGAAGAACCGGAAAGGCGCATTTTTGCGTCAAGAAGTTCGCTTTCGGCTTTGCGAAAAATTTCAACCGCTTCATCAAGCTGTCCTTCGGAAAGGTCTCCGGTTGCAAAATCTTCAAGCGCGGCGCGAATTTTAAGAACGTCGATATGTGCGTCGTGATCCTCTTCCGTAAGGTTATACATTGATATAAACGGAATGAGCGAAAGAATGTATCCGACAATTGCAATGATTATCATTCCGCATGAAATCGGTTCGCGAAAACTTTGATTATAAAGGTCGTCGTAATTTGAAACAAGACCGTAATGATTTTGAATAAGAATTGTGTTGACAAAGTATGTCGTTGCCATTGTTATGAATGTTCCGATGAACGAAACGACCTGACCGAGAAGACCTTCAAGTCTATCGCCGGTTTTATACTGCTGATAGTCAAGTATATCCGCACCGATTGCGCCGTCACTGATAATCGGGAACGTTGTGAAAAATCCGCGCAGGAACGTGAACGCAAACAGCAACCAAATGTTGCGAAGCGAAAGGAGCATTCCCGTCATTGCAATAATATTGCCGACGGTATACATGATTACAAAGTTTTTCTTTCCGATTTTTCTGATGAGAATCGGCGCAAGGAACATTGCCGGGGTTGCCGACGCGCCGAGAATGGTTACAAGCGTTCCGTTGAGCGCTCCCTGCTGTTCCGTTGTCAAATTAAGCATGTCTTTAATTCCATAGTAAAAATACCACGTTGTGACGTTGCCGATTCCGCATTGAAAATAAACAAGCCACGCCTGAAACGAACGCGCCCACTGATATTTGTTTTTCATCCCGGCAACGATTCCTTTGACAAACGGAACTTTCGGAACATAGTCTTTTGAAACGATGATTCGTTCCCTTGTTCCGCCGTATGTCAGAAGACCGACCGCCGCGCCGACAATTCCGAAAACCGGCATGATTATGCGATAAGGAGCGATTGTGTCCATTCCGCCGAAAAAGCCGCTGATGAGCGGGAATGCAAAACCTGTAATCGTCGGTGCAAGCGAATAAATGAACGTTGAAACGGTGATTACGTCTGCGCGTTCGGTTGAGTTGGGACTCATAACCTGAACAAGGGTTGTATATGCCTGATCATAAAACGGATAGAAAAGCTGAAGAAGCATATAAATTATGAAAAGCGAATAGAGCTTTGCATTATATCCCATTGTTTCCCACGGCATGAACGCAAACAATGTGCAAAGAGCAGCGGTGGGAATCCCGGTATATAAAAGATATGGTCTGAACTTTCCTTTTGAAGAGCGTGTATTGTCAATCATCATTCCGCGAATCGGAACAATGATAAGATTAAGAATCGTTGCAATAAGGTTGAGGTTTGTCAAATCGCCAACTTCAAGACCGAGCGCCGAACCGGCAAGAAGACTTGTTCCGGAAAGCGAAATCTGCCAGCAGACCGAAATCAAAAACTTTACGCCGATTCCGCCGAAGCTGTATGCCGCAATTTCTTTGAACGGAACATATCTTCCTTCGGGCGGCGTTTTCCAATAAGATTTGAGCGACGAAACAAATCCGCCGACTTTTTTTGAAAGCGTTTTTTCTTTTGTTTTCATTATATCTCTCCCTTTGAGGAATGTGCGTTTTAATTTTAACATAGCCAAAAGGCATTTACAACCAAAAAAGTAAAAATTTTGTAACTTTTTTATTCAAAATTGACAAAATTAAACATTTTCGGCAAGAATCGATAAAAGGTATATCTATACAG
>DKDD01000148.1:6395-7318 GCA_002451715.1 Ruminococcaceae bacterium UBA6857
TTACCCATATGAAAAACATGCAATTCCCAAACGGAGCTTTGTCTGCTAAAATAAGTCCGACGAAAGGTCAAAAGAAAGTAGCCTTTTTGGGTTACAAAAACAAAAAGTCAGTTCTTTAAGGAGGATTTTTATTATGGCACGTTTTACGTTACCCCGTGATCTTTATCATGGCAAAGGTGCTCTTGAAGCCCTTAAATCATTCGAAGGAAAAAAAGCAATGATTTGCGTTGGCGGCGGTTCAATGAAGCGCTTTGGCTTTTTGGATAAGGCTGTCGGCTACCTCAAGGAAGCCGGAATGGAAGTTGAAATCTTTGACGGAATCGAACCCGACCCCTCGGTTGAAACCGTTATGAGAGGCGCAGACGCAATGCTTAAGTTTGAGCCGGACTGGATCATCGCAATGGGCGGCGGTTCACCGATCGACGCAGCAAAAGCAATGTGGATCAAATATGAATATCCCGAAGTTACCTTTGAAGACATGTGCAAAGTTTTCGGCCTTCCGAAACTTCGCAAAAAAGCTCACTTCTGCGCAATTTCTTCAACATCGGGAACCGCAACCGAAGTTACCGCTTTTTCAATCATTACCGACTATTCAAAGGGAATCAAATATCCGATTGCCGACTTTGAAATTACTCCCGACGTTGCAATCGTTGACCCCGACCTTGCAGAAACAATGCCCAAAAAGCTTGTTGCTCACACAGGTATGGACGCAATGACCCATTCAATCGAAGCTTATGTTTCAACCGCAAACTGCGATTACACCGATCCTCTTGCTCTTTACTCAATCAAGATGATTCAAGACGACCTTGTTGATTCCTATAACGGCGACATGGCAAAGCGCGACAGCATGCACAACGCTCAGTGCCTTGCAGGTATGGCTTTCTCGAACGCTCTTCTCGGAATCGTTCACTCAATGGCTCACA
>DKDD01000155.1:0-188 GCA_002451715.1 Ruminococcaceae bacterium UBA6857
GTTGGTTCGACTTGCGGCGTACCTTAAAAGCGATCTTTTGGGTACTTTTGTATCAATCGACAAAGGTACCCCAGCGGAGCGGATGAAGCGGCTGTTTTAACGGTAGAACGTGCAAGAGAGGTTGACCTAAGGGAAAGTCAACGAAAGAAAGCGTAAAAACATAAAGGCTCGGCTTTCCATTGCTTTGT
>DKDD01000155.1:249-2998 GCA_002451715.1 Ruminococcaceae bacterium UBA6857
ACCCCAGCGGAGCGGATGAAGCGGTTGTTTTAATGGCAGAACGTGTGAGGGAGGAAATCTAAGGGATAGTAGGCGAAAGAAAGCGTAAAAACAGGAAAGCTCGGCTTTCACTTGCTCTCCCCCGGTCGGCAAGCCGACAGCTCCCTCGCAGAGTGAGTCAGTATAAACTTCACAGTTTAGGTTGTGCCGCGCAAACAATAAAGCGAATGGATACCCTTGCGTTTGTCATCGTTCATTCTCTTTATGAATAGCCGAAGACGAAATGAATCTTTTGTCAGAAAAAGACAAAAAGTTTTCAAAAAAACTTTAAAAAAGGGTTGGCATATAGAAATATTTATTATATAATATATGAGTATACCTATGTCCGAGGAGGGTCAATATGCCGCAAAAATATTCGGTTCCCCTTTCAAAAATCATTAAGGAAATGTCCTTTGAAACCGTCTATCTTCCACAGCCGGCGGAAGATATTTTGGTCATGACTCCCGACGTTAACCGTCCGGGTCTTATTCTTGCCGGTTACGACACATTTTTCGATCCCGGACGGATCAACTTCCTCGGCAGGTCCGAGGTTGAATACATAAACAGCCGTTCGCCGGAACAAAGAGCAAAAAGACTTGAAAACTTTATTTCAAAGTCTCCGATTGCAATCGTCTATACCCGTTCGATCAACTGCCCGGACGATGTTCTTGAACTTGCAAAAAAATATGCCGTTCCAATTCTTGCAACAAACGACTCAACTTCGAACACAATGGCAAATGTTATTGCGTATCTCAACGTTGAACTTGCCGAACGTATTACGCGCCACGGAGTTTTTGTCGAAGTATACGGCGAAGGTGTTCTTATGCTAGGCGACAGCGGTGTCGGAAAAAGCGAAACCGCCGTTGAGCTAATCAAGCGCGGACACCGCCTTATTGCCGACGATGCGGTTGAAATCAAAAAAACCGGCAAAAATACCCTCGTAGGATCTGCACCCGATAATATCCGCCATTTCATTGAACTTCGAGGAATCGGACTTATCAATGCGCGGCGAATTTTCGGTATGGGTGCCGTTAAACTTTCGGAAAAAATCGATATGATTATTGAACTTGAACCGTGGGATTCAAACAAGGTTTATGACCGCATGGGTCTTGACAGCGAAAGCAAGGAAATTCTCGGTGTAAAAATTCCCTCAACAACGGTTCCGGTCAAACCCGGTCGTAACCTTGCAATAATCATTGAGGTTGCCGCAATGAACAACAGACAAAAGAAAATGGGCTATAACGCTGCAAGAGAACTTATGCATAACCTCGGAATGGTTGAAGACGTGATTCCGCAGGAAGATGAAATTGAGCTTTGGAGCGATTTTTAAGGAGTGGAAAAAATGAGCAAAAAATACAGAGTCGGCGTTGACCTCGGCGGAACAAACATCGCGGTCGGCGTAATCAACGAAAACTATGAAATTATCGGAAGAGGAAAACTCAAAACAAATGCGCCGCGTCCGGCAAAAGAGATTATGGTTGACATCGTCAAAGCCGTTGAACTTGCCGTTAAAGACGCAAAGCTCACCCTTGCCGATATTGAAAGCATCGGAATCGGTACTCCCGGAAACGTCAACAAGGAAACCGGCTATATCGAATATGCTAACAATCTTCAGTTCAATCAAGTTCCCGCCGTCGAGATGCTCGGCGAACTGATTGACACAAAAGTGTATCTTGAAAACGATGCAAACTGTGCCGCTTTGGGCGAAGCGATTGCCGGTGTCGGAAAAGGCAAAAAGCTTTTCATCGCAATTACACTCGGAACCGGTGTCGGCGGCGGAATTATTAACGACGGCAAAGTTATGGCCGGATGCAACGAAGCCGGTGGCGAACTTGGTCACACCGTAATCAACATGGACGGTATTCCCTGTAACTGCGGAAGAGTCGGCTGCTGGGAGGCATATGCTTCCGCTTCGGCACTCGTTAGACAGACGCAGGAAGCAATGAAAGCTCACAAGGACAGCAAAATGTGGGAAATCGCGGGCGGCTCGCTCGATAATGTCGGAGGAAAAACTGCTTTTGACGCAATGCGTGCCGGCGACAAATGGGGAACGGAAGTTGTTGATAAGTATATCGAATATGTCGGTGTCGGAACGGTCAACATCATCAACATTTTCCAGCCGGAAATGATTTGCTTCGGCGGCGGAATTTGCAACGAGGGAGAAACACTTCTTGCGCCGCTTCGCAAATTTGTTGAAGCCGAACGCTACAGCAGATACTGCGACAAGCAGACCGAACTTTGCCGCGCAAAACTCGGAAACGATGCCGGAATCATCGGCGCTGCGCTTGTCAGCTATTAAACCGACGGGGGTCTTGCTTTGAAAGACTTATTATCATTTCTTTCGGAAAACGGCATAAAGTTTTCTGAAAATGAACCGATGAAAAACCATACGTCGTTTCGAATCGGCGGGGCGGCAAAGCTTTTCATCGAACCGAAAAACGAAAAAGAACTTTCGGATATCATTAAAATATGCCGCGAAGGCAAAACCGAATATATCATAATCGGCAACGGAAGCAATCTTCTTGTTTCCGACGACGGACTTTCAAAGGCCGTTATTAAACTTTCCGGAGACTTTGAAAAAATCGAACTTCTTGACGAAACAACAGTCAAAGCCGGGGCAGGTGCATCGCTTGCCGCACTTTGCCGCTTTGCTCTTGAAAATTCGCTTTCCGGGCTTGAATTTGCGTTCGGAATACCGGGTTCCGTCGGCGGCGCGGCATTTATGAATGCC
>DKDD01000155.1:3032-4718 GCA_002451715.1 Ruminococcaceae bacterium UBA6857
TCGAGCTTACGGCGGAGAAATGAAAGACGTTGTTCTTTCCTGCTCGCACATTGGCCGAAAGGGAAACACCGGTGTTCTTTCAAAAGAACAGCTCGGCTTTGCCTATCGCAAAAGTGCCTACGGCGAAAACGGCTTTATTGTAACGAGCGTTACTTTCAAACTTCAAAAGGGCGAAAAAAGCGCGATTGAAGAAAAAATGAACGACCTTTTGGGCAGAAGAAAAGATAAACAGCCGCTTTCTTTTCCCAGCGCGGGCAGCGTTTTCAGGCGTCCCAAGGGGTACTTTGCAGGTGCGCTAATTGAACAAAGCGGACTTAAAGGAAAAACCATAGGCGGCGCACAGGTCAGCGAAAAGCACGCAGGCTTCATCATAAACATCGGCTCTGCAACCTGCAAAGACGTAAAAGACCTCATTGAATACTGCCAAAAGACTGTTTATGATAACTTCGGCGTAAAACTTGAAACGGAAATTAAAATGATTTGACGGTGAGACAAAGTGGAACTTGTAATTATCACGGGCATGAGCGGCGCGGGAAAATCCGCGGTTGTGAACTCGCTTGAAGATGTCGGCTTTTTCTGCGTCGATAATCTTCCGGCAAAACTTATCCCTGTTTTTGCGGAACTTTTGAAAGGTTCAAAAGAGCATGACCGCGTTGCGGTTGTTACCGACGTGCGCGCAGGGGAATCGTTTTCGGAACTATTTGACGCTCTTGACGAACTTAAGGAGCGCCAAATTGAATATAAGCTTATGTTTATTGACGCGAGCGACGACGTTCTTCTCAACCGTTTTAAGGAGACAAGGCGCAAGCACCCGCTTGTTCAGGGAACTTATGATTCCGTTGAAAACGCAATTGCGCGCGAGCGAAAAATGCTTTCAAAAGCAAAGGCAAATGCCGATTATCTTCTTGAAACGAGTAATCTTTCTGCAATCCAGTGCCGCGTGAGGGTTGCTTCAATGTTTTCGGGTTTCGGCGACAAGTCAATGCACATTCACTGTATGTCGTTCGGTTTCAAACACGGGATCCCGAACGATGCGGACTTTGTTTTTGATGTTCGCTTTCTTCCGAATCCGTTTTATATTCCGGAACTTAAACATCTTACCGGACTTGACAAGGCCGTCAGCGATTATGTTATGAGCTTTGAAGAGTCAAAAGATTTTGAAAAAAAGCTTTTGGATTTGCTTGATTGCTCTTTGCCGCTTTGCCAAAAAGAGGGAAGAAGCCAGCTTATTCTTGCCGTCGGCTGCACCGGCGGTCATCATCGTTCGGTAACGTTTGCCGAAATTTTGTATAACCATTTCAAGGAAAAAGGCTTTTCTTCTTCCGTCAGCCACAGGGACATTTTAAAATAACTTTGAATTAAGACGTTGAATTTTTCAGTGAGGTATGCACGATGTCGTTTTCTTTAAGCGTTAAAGATGAACTTTCAAAAGCAGAAAATCTTGCGCCGTGCTGCCGTCACGCAATGGCTTACGGTATGCTTCTTTTCGGGCGCGAATTCAATTCCGGCGGAATTTCGATAATGACAGAACACGAAATTGTTGCGCGAACCTATGCAAAACTTCTTGAAGAAGAAACGGGAGTCAAGGCGCACCTTTCCGTTTCCGAAGCGGGAAAATATACCGTCTGTGTTAAAAGAAAAAAGGAATTAGAAACTGTTCTTTCTGCTTTTTCAACAAGCGGAAAC
>DKDD01000029.1 GCA_002451715.1 Ruminococcaceae bacterium UBA6857
CACTCGGCGTGGAAACAAACATAGCTAATTATCAGAGAAAACAAAACTCAAACAACAATTACACTTCAGTAATTCCCTATGATATGGAAGTTCAGAGAAAGGAAATCAGAAAATTTCTTGATGATATAACGGCTCGTGACCAGAAGATGTTTAAAGTTATTATGACGATTATGCACACGGCTGACAGCCTTAACGAACTTAACGCCGATACCGAAGCAATACAGGCTATGGGCAGAAATCATATGTGTCAGATAGGAGTGCTGAAATATCAGCAGCTTGACGGTTTTAACGCCACGCTTCCCATCGGCATAAACAAAATAGAAGCAAGGCGAACTCTTACCACAGAGAGCCTTGCTGTTTTTATGCCATTTAAAGTACAGGAGATACAGCACGACGGCGGTGTATTCCAAGGTGTTAATGTCATCAGCAAGAATATGATAATTGTAAACCGCAGTTTTCTTCTTAACGGTAACTGCTTTATCCTCGGCGTGTCAGGTTCAGGTAAATCCTTTACGGCAAAGGAGGAAATGGTATCACTTCTTCTTTCAACCAATGCTGACGTTATCATCATCGACCCCGAACGCGAGTACAAAGCACTTGTTGAAGCAATGGACGGACAGGTCGTAAGGCTTTCAGCCACAAGCCGCAGTCATATCAACTGTCTTGATATTAACAAGGAATATGCTGACGGTGCGAATCCTCTTGCAATGAAGTCTGAATTTGTTTTGTCGCTCTTTGAACAGGTATGCGGCAAAAGTGAAGTTACGGCTATGCAGAAATCAATCATTGACCGCTGCCTTGCAAATGTGTATAAGACATATATAGGGAAAAAGTACAAAGGCAAGCCGCCGACACTTGTTGAGCTGTGCAAAGACCTTAGAGAACAACCCGAACCCGAAGCAACCGAAATAGCGGTTGCTATGGAATTGTTTGCAAGCGGTTCACAAAACACTTTTGCTCAGCAGACCAATGTCAATGTAAAGAGCAGGCTTATCTGTTATGATATTCTCGACCTCGGCAGTCAGCTTATGCCGATAGGTATGTTAGTTGTACTTGACAATATCTTAAACCGTATTACGCAAAACCGGGCCGAGGGAAAGGAAACATATATCTTCATTGATGAGATTTACCTGCTTTTTCAGCATGAATACAGCGCGAACTTTCTTTTCACTCTTTGGAAACGAGTTCGTAAGTACGGTGCGTACTGTACCGGCATTACACAGAATGTTGATGATTTGCTTCAAAGTCATACAGCAAGAACAATGCTTGCAAACTCCGAGTTTATCATCATGCTCAATCAGGGCGGTACGGACAGAGAAGATCTTGCAAATCTCTTGCAGATCAGCGAAACACAGATGACGCACATCACCAATGTTGAAGTCGGACACGGACTTGTAAAGATCGGCTCTGCTCTTGTGCCGTTTGAAAGAAAGTTTCCGCAGGATACGGAGTTGTACAAATTGATGAGTACGAAATTAAAAGAGTAATTATCGAGGTGCTTATGGCAAAAGATGTTAAGCCCAAAGAAAAAGTAATCGAGAGAAAATATAAAGGCTCTGTCGGTAAAGTTGCCGACAGAGCCAAAATTGTTTCAGTTAAAGCAAAAGACGCTATTATCGTTGCTAAAGACAAAGTTCGGGAAAGGGCAAATAACACCGAAGATTGTTCGCCCGGGCAGTATGCTACAGATAAAATTACCGAAGGTATGCACAAAACCGCAGAAGATGCAATCATTGTCGGGGATAAAGCCGTAAAAAGCGGCGTTCGCAAATTTGAAGAAAAGAAAGCAGATTCAAAGACCCAACCTAAAAAAACAAAGTTTCGGACAGAAAACAGCAATGAAAATTCAGGCGCGGTGAATTTTAAGGATAAGCAGAAGAACCCCAAACAGCGAAAACAACAACCACCAAAAACAAGGGGCGAACTCTCCGTAAAAAAGCCTAAAGTCGAGCAAAAGCCTGTAAAATATGCTCATTCAGGTGAGACTAAAATCAAGCAAACCACTCGTAGTTCAGTAAATACAAGGAATACAATTAAGACAGCCGATACTATGTTTAAAAATGCTCAAAAATCAGAAAAGGCTGTCAAAAAGTCGGCGCAAATGTCGGCTAAGGCTGCCAAAAAAGCAGAAGAAACCGCCAAAACAACGGTAAAAGCGGTTGGCAAGGCGATTGTTGAAACAGGTAAAGCAGCGGTTGCGGCGGCAAAAGGAGCCGAAGCCGCTATTGCCACAGGTGGTGTACCTGCTGTTGTTCTTGTTGTCGTTATTTGTTTACTTGCGGCTGTCGGCGGTACTTGCTTCGGGATTTTTCTTTCAAATGACAAAACAACCGGTAGTAAAATGACGATGACACAGGCGATCTCACAGCTTACAACAGATTACTACACCGATTTAGAAGACTTTAAGTCAAATTATGAGTATGATCAATACGAAATCAAAACTGCTTCGGGAAATATCGCCATTGATTGGAAAACGGTTTTGGCCGTTTATGCGGTTAAAACTACAACAGCAACAGACGGCTTTGAAGTTGTCACGATTGATGATAACAAGTATGAGCTTTTGAAAACAGTTGTAAATGACATGAATCCGAAGTCGGGACAAGTGACGAATAAGTCCATTCCGATTGTAACGGTTACGACCGATGAAAATGGTGTATCAATAAAGAAGACAACCTACGAAACAAAAAAAGTGCTGACAATTACCGTCGGTAACTTATCAGCAAACGAGATATGCGATTTTTACAGCTTCAACGCTGAGCAAAAAGCGATGCTTTACGAACTGCTCAGCGATGAATATACTGAATTATGGGACGAGCTTATCAATGCTTCGGGCCTAGTTATTTTACCGAACGGTTCGGTTAGCGGTTCGGGCAAATTTGTGTGGCCTGTTGCAGGTGATTATTCCATAACTTCTCGTTTCGGAACACGAGTTGATCCGATTTCGGGTGCGGTTAAGACCCACGGCGGTACGGATATCGCAGCAGCACAGGGAACGCCGATTGTTGCGGCTGCTGACGGAACAGTTGTAATTTCGTCATACATGGCAGGAGGGTACGGCTACTATGTCAAAATTCAACATGACGGAACATATTCAACACTTTACGGTCACTGTTCGGCTTTGCTTGTTTCGGCAGGGCAGACCGTAAAACAAGGACAGGTTATTGCAAAAGTCGGTTCGACAGGTTATTCAACCGGTCCGCACTGTCATTTTGAGGTGATTCAGAATGGAATAAGGGTGGATGCGTTAGAATTTTACAAATAACACGATCAATAATATATAGAATTTAGAATGACGAGCGACTCTAATGTGAAAAAGCATTAATTATTGTTGGCATTGAAAAGGAAGATAGATATAAAGCACGCTTTATTCCTATCTTCCTCAATCAGAACTTTAAAAGGCAATATATACAGTAAATTCTTTGTCGTTTTCATTGTATGACCATTCAAAGTTGCCGTGATATTTTTTTACGATTCTTTTTATACTGTTGATGCCTAATCCGTGGAATCCCGAATCCTGTTTCGTAGTTTGTAAATAATTACCGATAGCATTGGGCGATTCATCGCAAGAGTTGACACATGTCAAAACTTCAAATTCATTAACTTTGTTCAGCGAAAAATCAATCTTCCTGTTTTTAGATCTCTTTGCGGCATCAACTGCGTTATCAAGTAAATTTCCAAGCAGTGTTGTTAAATCAGAGGTTTCAATGTGTGAAAGATTTGCTGTTTTGATTGAAACATTAAAATTGATGTTTTTGTCTTCGCATATGTATTGATATTTGTTAATTGTCAAATCCAGTATTTTGTTTTTGGTGTTCCCAAACAGTGAATTTTCTGCAATATGACCGTATATTTCATCAATATATGCGCTGACTTCCGGGTTATTTGCAAGGCTTTTTATTGCAAAAAGATGATTCTTTTCGTCATGTAAAACTGTCTTTAACTGCTCGTTTTGCTTGTCAAGAATTGCATAGTAAGCCGCATCGGATTCAATTTTATCCTGTTCGCTTTGCGCTTTATAAAGAGCATTCAATTCCTTGGTGGTTTTACTGTAAAAGACATATGTGAGCAAAATTGAAACAACAACAGAAAAGGCCGACCCGATAATCAAATAATCCATTCGGTCGGAAAGTGCGGTATTCATTGAAACTAAGTACAAAGTATAAAGGACAACCGTTGACGCAACCGGAAACAGAAACAAGAACAAAGGAATTTTCTTGGTTTTGTTGTTTTGCAGCA
>DKDD01000221.1:0-167 GCA_002451715.1 Ruminococcaceae bacterium UBA6857
ACGGTTATATGATCAACGATCCGCAAATCAAAAAAATGCCCGAAGCGGAAAAAGAACTTGACAAGTTCCTTTAATACAACACTTTAAAACAACAGACCGACCGCGTTTTTCGTTTCAAAATGCGGTCGGTCGTTTTTTATGTTATGTTTGCCGCCGTAATTTTCTTA
>DKDD01000221.1:225-5360 GCA_002451715.1 Ruminococcaceae bacterium UBA6857
AACAAAAAAAACGTTATTTTCAAGAAAGCGGCAAAAAAGAACGCCGCGCGGGCGTTCTTTTTGCGTTGTGTAAGTTTAAACAAGCCGAGGATTAAAGGTAGTCTTTAACGTCTCTGTCGTAATGACCGGTATCCTGGAAGCTGTTCTGTGTTTGAAGAACGCTGCCCCATTTGCGTGCGATTTCTTCATAAGAATCCTCGCTGACATTTGCACGTTCAAAGCCGTCTTTCATTCCGCAAAGGCACCAGTCGGATTCCCACATTCCGTGGTTTGCCGCCTTATATGTCCAAAGGAACCAACCGAAATCAAGCGCATTGAGCGTTTTAAAGCAGTTTTTCCATGTTGTCTTTTTAAGCGGATAGAATTCGCCCATCATGAGTGGGGTACCGAAGTGATAAATTCTTGTAAGCACGCAGAAGGCGGTGAAGATGAAGTCTGAATTTTGATAGAAGTGAACCTGATAAATAACGTTCTTCCAGCCCTTTACCCATGCATGGGGAAGAGCCGCCGCAGTCCAAATGCATTCAAGAGTGATGATATGATCCGGATCGACTTCACGAACTGCGTCATAAAGAATCGAATACATCATTTCGTTGTTGATTCTTCTTGTGATCCCGGGCTTTTCAACTTCGCAGCCCGGTTCGTTGAGCAGGTCATACATTGCAACGGCGGGGTTGCCTTTGAAGCGTTCCGCAATTGCAACCCAAAGTTCGGTTGTAAGTTCGCGGTATCGTTCGCCCTGTTCGGTTTTGTCATAAAGGTGGCAGCTGTCAAGTTTTCCGTTGTGCGGAGCGTCGCTCTGATAGCCGACTGCACCGTGCATATCAAGAACAACATAAATTTCTCTCTTTGAGCATTCTTCAACAACCCAGTCAAGGCGCGAAAAATCCCAATTGCCGTCCTTATCAAGAATTTTGCGGCCGTTGTCGTCATAGTAGAAGTTGCGATACCAGAACGGAACGCGAACGGAGTTGAAGCCGAGCGCCTTGATTTCGTCAAGGTCATATTCCGTGATCCAGTTATCCATATAGGTGTTCATAAGCTCATAGGCTTTTTCTTCGCCGAAACGTTCGGTGAGCTTTTCAACAACCTGCATATGATCGGTAACACCGTCGGCATTTTTTTCAACGCCGTCATACGGAGTGAGCCAATCTTCCCAAATGAGCCATGAACCGAGGTTCACACCTTTGAGTTTTACTTCTTCGCCCTTTTGGTTATAGACTTTCATGCCTTTTGTTGTGAGAAAATCTTCATCGGTGAAACCGGTGACTTCTTTTTCATTGGCCGGAGCATCTTCCGCAAGAGCAAACGCACCGACTGAGAAAATCATCAAAACGGCAAGAAAAAGCGAAAGTGACTTTTTGAAAACGTTCTTCATGTTTCTTTTGTTCTCCTTTATAAAAAGTATGGGAAATACCGTTTTTGAACGGCTATCTATAATATACTTTAATCAAGGTTAAAAGTCAATCATTTTTTTGGCATATTAGCCAAATAAAAATTCATTAAATTTCGCTTTTAAAAATTAATATATAACTTTTGTGCTATAATGATTTAAACCGTAAAAGTGAAGTTTTCACTAATCAAAATTTTTCGAAAGGACGTTTCTAAAAATGGAACACAGAATCTGGAACAAAGAGATGGAATGTATGAAGCGCTCAGATCTTGAAAAGCTTCAGCTTGAAAGGCTCAAGGCGCTGATTGATTATTGCGACAAAAACGTAAAATTCTATCACGACAGATTTGAAAAGAACAACATCACCGCCGACAGGATCAAAACCCTTTCGGATATTCAATATATTCCGTACACAACAAAAACCGACCTTCGCGACAATTACCCGTTCGGACTTTTTGCCGTTCCAAAAAAGGAACTTGTAAGAATCCACGCTTCTTCCGGAACAACCGGAAACCCGACCGTTGTCGGCTATACGAGAGATGACCTTGAAAATTGGAGCGAACAGGTTGCCCGCCTTGTTACCGCCGCCGGAGCAACCGATGAAACCGTTGTTCAAATCTGCTTCGGCTACGGAATGTTCACCGGCGCTTTGGGTCTTCATTACGGACTTGAAAAAATCGGCGCAACCGTTGTTCCGACTTCTTCCGGCAACACGGAAAAACAACTTAAATTTATGCGCGATTTCGGCACAGACGCAATTGTTGCAACGCCCTCATACTGTTTGTACCTTGCCGAATGTGCAAGAGAAAAAGCCGGCGAATTCCCTATGGATAACTATAAACTCAAACTCGGTCTCCTCGGTTCGGAGGGCTGCACGCCCGAAATGAGAACCCAGATTGAAGAGCGTTGGGGCGGCGGATTTTTCTGCACCGATAACTACGGTATGAGCGAACTCAACGGTCCCGGAATGAGCGGCGAATGTTACATGAGAAACGGTCTTCACATCAACGAAGACCACTTCCTTTGCGAAGTTATTGATTCGCAAACAGGCGACGTTCTTGAACCAGGCAGCACGGGCGAACTTGTTGTGACAAACCTCACAAAGCGCGGAATACCGATGATAAGATATCGCACAAGAGACATCACAAACATAAATTACGAACCCTGCAAATGCGGAAGAACAACCGCCCGAATGAGCAAAATTATCGGCCGCAGCGACGACATGCTCAAAATCCGCGGAGTCAACGTTTTCCCGTCTCAGATTGAAAGCGCACTCATCGGAATCACCTCGATCGGACCGCACTATCAGCTTGTTGTTCGCCGCGAGGGATTTTCGGATACTCTTGAAGTTCGCGTTGAACTTATTGACGCGTCGCTTCTTGAAATCTACTCCGAACTTGAAAAGCTTCGCAAAAAGATTCACGACAGAATCAAAGCGATTCTCGGAATTGAAATCAAGGTCAGCCTTGTTGAACCGAAAACGCTTGAACGCTTCACCGGAAAGGCAAAGAGAGTTCTTGACTTGAGAGGCGAAAGCAAGTAAAATAAAGACAAACGAATTGTAATGAACATACCTTCGGCGAACGAAAAGTTCTGCCCTACACATTTTCCTGCTGCATAGATTTAACTGAAATTTCGTCCGGATTTTAACTGTAGGGGCGTCTCGTGAGGCGCCCGCAGCCTATTCCTGCATGTATTTGATACCGAGCTTTTTTGGTTTTATCGTTCGGATCATGTGTTGAAAACGGTCGGATTTCACGGGCGCCTCACGAGACGCCCCTACGACTTCGATAATTTTATTTATGCTTCAAATATAAATCGCCGGATGTTTGTTTTGAATAATTTTGGTTTCAGTATAACAACAGATATTTCAAAAAGAGGTTAAAACAAATGGACAAAAAAACTCTTCTTCTCGGAAACGAAGCAGTTGCCCGCGGACTTTTTGAAGCCGGAGTAAACTTTGTTTCCGCCTATCCCGGAACGCCCAGCACGGAAATTACCGAAGCTGCGGCAAAGTATGACGAAATGTACTGCGAATGGGCACCGAACGAAAAGGTTGCCTTTGAAGCCGCTTTCGGCGCTTCGCTCGGCGGAGCAAGAAGCTTTTGCGCAATGAAACATGTCGGTCTCAACGTTGCCGCCGACCCGCTTTACACCGCATCATACATCGGCGTTAACGGCGGAATGGTCTGCGCCGTTGCAGACGACCCCGGAATGCACTCTTCGCAAAACGAACAGGATTCGCGCCACCATGCAATCGCTTCAAAAACTCCGATGCTTGAGCCTGCCGACAGCAGTGAATGCCTTTCTTTTGCAAAGCTTGCATATGAACTTTCGGAAAAGTTCGATTCACCGTTTTTGCTCAGACTTTCAACAAGAGTTTCACATTCGCGTTCGCTTGTTACGCTTTCTCCGCGCGAGGAAAGAGAGCTTAAAGAATATAAAAAAGACGTTATGAAAAACGTCATGATGCCCGCCATGGCAAAAGGCGCACACGTCAGAGTTGAAAACCGCACCGCCGCGCTCACCGAATGGGCGGACACCGAAGCGGTAAAGCTCGGCGTTAACACCGTCGAATATTTTGACAAAAAGCTCGGCGTAATCGCCGCCGGCACAACATATACCTATGCGCGCGAAGCGCTCGGCGAAAAAGCAAGCTTTTTAAAGCTCGGCATGGTCAATCCGCTTCCGGTCAAGCTCATTAAAGAATTTGCAAAGAACGTTGAAAAAGTTGTCGTAATCGAAGAACTTGACCCGATTATCGAAAACCACTGCAAAACAATCGGCGTTCAGGTTGAAGGCAAGAGCATTTTCTCACCCCTCGGCGAATTTTCACAGGCAACGGTTAGAAAAGCACTGCTCGGCGAAGAAGCGGACGTGCTTTCTTTCCCTGATGAAATCCCGCCGCGTCCGCCGGTTCTTTGTGCCGGCTGTCCGCACAGAGGACTTTACTATTCACTCAAAGGACTTAATCTTTATGTCAGCGGCGACATCGGCTGCTATACGCTCGGCTTTGCGCCTCCTCTGAACGCGCTGGACAGCTGCGTCTGCATGGGCGGCGGCTTTACCGTGGCCATGGGCATGGCAAAGGCCTTTGCCGCCACCGGGCAGAAGGACAAAAAGGTCTTCGGCGTTTTGGGCGATTCCACCTTCTTCCATTCCGGCATGACCGGCGCGGCGGAGATCGTGTACAACAAGGGCCGCATGATCCCCTGCGTGCNNCATCGGCTGCTATACGCTCGGCGCACAGGCTCCGCTTTCAATGATGGACAGTTGCGTCTGCATGGGCGCGTCGGTCAGCGCACTGCACGGCTTCAACACCGCAAGGGGCGAAGAACAAGCGGCAAAGAGCGTTGCCGTAATCGGCGATTCAACGTTCATTCATTCCGGAATCACCGGACTTATTGACATCGCATACAACAAAGGCATTTCAACCGTCATCGTTCTTGATAACTCGATCACCGGCATGACCGGTCACCAGAACAACCCGGCAAACGGTCTCACAATCAGAAACGATCCGACCGTTGCCGTTAACCTTGAAGCGCTTGCCCACGCAATCGGAATTAATTCCGTTCGCGTTGTTGATCCGTTTGACGTTAAAACAACAAAAGCGGTTATCAAAGAAGAACTTGCAAAAAAAGAGCCGTCGCTTGTTATTTCGCGCCGCCCGTGTGCTCTTCTCAAAACCGTTAAGCACGAAAAGCCGCTCAAAATCAATCTTGAAAAATGCGTCGGCTGCAAA
>DKDD01000218.1 GCA_002451715.1 Ruminococcaceae bacterium UBA6857
TCAAAGCGGATCATCAAAAAATATACCGCCGATAAAATTCTTTTCGGAACGGACTACCCGATGTGGGATCCTAAAGAAGAGGTTGAGTATCTTTTGAGTCTCGGTCTTTCCGACGAGGAAAACCGAAAGATTCTTTATCAAAACGCGCAAAAGCTTTTTGGCATAACGTTATAAAAATAAGCACGGCTGTTCAAAACCGAACGGCCGTGCGTTTTTTTATTTTGCTTTGCAGTGGTTATTTCAAATATTTATTTGCATATTTCACAAGTGCGTCGTTTGCCGCTTTTTCGCAATCCGGGTCGTTTTCAAGGTTGTGACCGGAGTTTTTAAAGATGATAAATTCATGCTCAACTCCGACTGCGCCGAGCGCCGAATTGAGCGCCATTGCGTTTGAATAGGGAACAACCGTGTCGTTTTTTCCGTGCGCAATGATTGTCGGCGGGCAAGACGAAGTGACATAAGTCAGCGGAGAAGCCTTTTTGAGCGCGGGAACGGCAAAGTTGAAAGTTTTTTCGTTGAATTTTCTTCCGCAGGCTTTTGACATGAGGTCATAGATATAATCCTTGCTTCCGAGCGTTGAAGTTTCGGAATAAAACTTTGCGTCGGCAATGTCGGTCGGACCGGAAAAAGATGCAACGCAGGCAACTTTTATCGGCGAAGAATTGGTTTTTGTATAGCCGTAAAGAAGCGCAAGGTGTGCTCCTGCGGAAACGCCGTTCAGCATCACGCGGTCGATTGTTGCGCCGGTTTCTTTTCCTTTTGCCTTGATTTTTGAAAGCGCGGCTTCAATGTCGTCAAGAATGTCAAGCGTTTTCACCGTTTTGCTTATAAAGCGGTAATTCATCGTTGCCGCGGCAAAACCGAGGTCTTCGCAGATATATTTGAGCGTTTCGTCATTCACTTCGGACTTGTCACCGCTTACCCATGCGCCGCCGTGGAGAAACAGCACAAGACCGCATTTTTCGTTTGCTTTTTTCGGAACATAAAGGTCAAGCGTTCGGTTTTCGCCCGTGCCGTAGGCGAGGTCTTTATAGACATAGCACTTTTCTTTTTCGTCAAAACCGAGGCCGAAAAGCGAAAGAACGAACGAAAAGATTGCCATGAAAACTGATACGATTTTTTTAAGCATTGAAAAATTCTCCTTTTGTACTTCCGAAAACCGCAAGAACCGTCCCTCTCATTTTGCAATACGGTGTCGGACTTTATTCTTGCGAAATATTTTACTACGGAAATATACGCTCTGTCAACAGAAAATAGATGATTTTCGGAAAAATGATATATTTTTAATATGTTATAATATTTCCCGAAAAACGCATGATATGCGAGAGCAAAAAATATCAAGAAAAAATTCTGCCGTTGTCATATAATGGGAACACAAGAAAGGGAGCGGAAAAATGGATTGGATAACCGGAATACAAAGCGCAATCAATTATATTGAAGACAATCTTAAAGGCGAAATTGATTTTGACTAAGCGGCGAAGAAGGCCTGTTCGTCCTCGTTTCATTTTCAGCGAATCTTTTCGATTGTTTGCTCATACACGCTCGGCGATTACATAAGAATGCGCCGCCTTTCGCTTGCGGCAGAGGATCTTCGCCGAACGGACGAAAAAGTGATTGACATTGCGTTTAAATACGGCTATGAGACTCCGGAAAGTTTTCCGCGTGCGTTCACCCGTTTTCACGGTGTATCGCCGACCGACGCGAGAAAAGGAGCAACAGCAAAAAATTTTTCACGCCTTTCTGTAAAAATAATTTTCGACGGAGGAAATTTAATGGATTACAGAATTGAAAAAAAGGACGCTTTCAAAGTTGTTTGCAAAAAGAAAAAGGTAACAAAACCGCAAGGCTACACCGCAACCGAAGAAATTTCGCCGTTTTGGAACGAATGCGGTTCAAACGGAACAATAGAAAAGCTTCAAAAGTATGCAAATTTTGAAAATCTTCACGGAATTTTGGGAATCTGCTTTTCAGACGAAGTTTCGCCGAATGATTTTCCATACGGGATTGGCGCTCAATACAACGGTCTTCCGCTTGAAGATGACGGACTTGAAATTGTTGAAATTCCGGCATACACCTACGCGGTATTCACCTGCAAAGGAAAAATGCCCGACGCGTTTGTCGAAACCTATAAGCAGATTTGCACCGAATTTTTCCCGCAGAGCGCAAATTATGAATACGGCAAAGGCGTTGAGCTTGAAGTTTATCCTTCGGCAGACGTTGAAAACCCAAACTTTACCTGCGAAATTTGGATTGCAGTCAACGAAAAGAAATAAAAAAACGCTCTCAAACTCCCGACCGCCTGCGCCGTCGGGAGTTTTTTGTTGCGGTACGAGTTTCGCCGAAAGGCGAAACTCGAAAAAAGCATAACAGCCTTTGCCTGTACATATATTCTATCGTGGTGAATAAACACCCGCATTTCGACGCAAAAGCACAAAACAGCCCGTTCGGACAGTGATTGTATTTTTAAAATTGAGCAAAAAATATAGACAAAATGTATAAATTATAAATTCCAAATTGCACTTAAATTGTAAATGACGATAAAATTTTGAAACAAAGCGAAAAATGACGAATATTTTCTTGACAAATTTAAATCCTCGGCGTATCATATAGTAAGGTTAGCGGGAGCTAACCAATGATGTGTGCAATAGTTAGCTAAAGCTAATTTTGGCGCAGTGAAGAAACGGGGGATTTTAAATGATGCCTTTGTGCTATGCAGATGTCGGAGCCGACAACACGATCAAAAAGATCGGCGGTAATCCCGAAGTTAAAAAGCACCTTGAAAACCTCGGCTTTGTTGTCGGAGGCAATGTTAAGGTTATAACAACTCTCGGCGGAAACGTTATTGTTAACGTTAAAGAAGCAAGAGTTGCAATCAGCGAAGAAATGGCGCGCAAAATCATGGTGTGACGCCGCGCGTTTCAATCAGTTAACCCTTGACCGCTCCGAAAGGAAAGGTCTTATTCA
>DKDD01000045.1 GCA_002451715.1 Ruminococcaceae bacterium UBA6857
GCAACAGCAGCAACAGCAGCAGAAGAACCGCCAACAGGAACAGCAGCAGAACAACTTCTGATTTTTGCTTTTCAATCAAAACCGAAAGCTGCCGCAGCGGTGAGAACCGAATGCGGCAGCTTTTTTATTTAATGTTATATGCGGTTAATAATGATATACACCGCAATCGCAGATTTTGTTTTGAGCGAACAACTTTTGGAAAAACAGGATGATTTTGAAGAAGAAGTTTGCAATGCCTTTTTTGTGGCAGTTGCAGGAACAGTTCGCAGAGGGGTTTTCCGGGGTTTCGGGTTTTTCCGGTTCGGTCGGAGTGATCGTTTTAACGGAGGGAATATACATGGAACCGCCGACGAAAGGTGCCGATACTTTTTGTCCGTTCACTGTAATAACGGTTTCGCCGCTAAAAGAGTATCCTTCTTTCGGAGTCAGCATAATGGAATACACATACTTCTTGCCGCTTTCAAACTTATTAATGGTCGGCAAAGAACCGTGTGAACCGTCGTCGGAATACCATGCGGCAACGGGAGCGTTGTTTTCAAATTCCTGCCAACATTCATAAGCTATCTCGTATTTGTCTGCGTCGGCAGCAACCACCGTGGCCGTTGCCTGCGGCGCATTGCCCGGCTGATAGTCAAACTTTGCATTTTCGATAGTAGCAGTGGTAATGTTGACCAATGCCACAGGTGTCCATTTGGCTTTCAGTGTAATATCTTTGGTAATCTTGGTATCAAAGTTGTACTGCGTATCATCCAGATACCATCCATCAAAATCATATCCGTCCTTCTTTGGGTCGGCAGGCTTAACGGCAGAAGAATTTAAGATCATCTGTTCTGCCACAGCACTTCCGCCGTCAGAGTCAAAGGTCACCGTGAACTCGTCAAAAGACCACGGAAAAACACCGCAGTTTTCAATTGTTCCACCTGAAATAGCGACGATTGCCTTGTTATTTTTGCCATACACCGCATTGCCGAGACCGCCCAAGTCCACCTTGCAGTCCTTAATGGTGCCGCCGGTCATGGTGAAACTGCCGTCTTCGTAAATATTCACCGCACCGCCGTTGGTACCGGCAGAGCAATTTTCGATTGTTCCGCCATTCATCACAAAGAAGCCGCCCTGCTTAATAAATACCGCGCCGCCGTCATCGTCGGCTCTGCAGCTGCCGATAATTCCGCCATTCATAATGAAAGTGCAGCCGCTGCCAATGTCCACCGCACCGGCGTCGTCGCCGGCTTTACAATCCGTAATCGAACCGCCGTTCATAACGAATTTACCATACTTAGTGGGTGTTTCCGTCACGCCGGTTTTGGCTACATCTACAGCGCCGCCGTCGCCGTCGGCATCCGTGCAGTTTACGATGCCGCCACTCTCCAAGGTCAGCGTGCCGCCCTTAACATTAAATCCGCAGTTTTTGTTCTGTCCGTCAATCTTGCCGTCGGTGCCGCTGTCCTTTACCGTCAGGTTTCCGCTACTACATACCCGAATTATATCTTCATCTGTCGAACTGCAACTAAGAGTATATCCGTTAAGATCAAGAGTCACAGTGCGCTCCACATCCAGCTGCCAAGTGGTCTCAATGTTGCCGCCTAACTTGATTTCGGTGCATTCAGCATTTTCCAATGCCGCTTCCAGTTCCGCTTCACTGCTGACTATCGAATCTGCGGCAAATGCCATAAAAGACACCGTCAACAGCAACATACACACTGTAAGCAGGACTGTCAGTAATTTGGTTTTCATGGGTCTTGTTTTCATTGATTTGCTCCTTTCTGCGGTTGTAGCCGCAATAAAAACTTTTTTGAATTTAGGGTATCTCTTCGATAAATGCTCCGACATAATTATGTGTACCAATTATACCGTTCGTTTACACATAGATAATCTCCAAATCGAAAACTTTAAAATTATCCATTTGTATACTAACATATGAGTATTTAAATGTCAACATATATGTTCATATAACAAATAAAGTTGCCAAAATAAAACTTGTATAAATCCGTCCGTGTAATTTTGCGCCGTAACGTTGAACGCAGTTCAACATTTCACATCGCCGCAAGGCGATATTTCACGTCGCTTTGGCGGCATTTCACATTGCAAGGGCAATATTTCACTTTTGCCGCAAGGCAAAAATCAAAGAGCCGTCGCACAGCAACAGCTCTTTGAAAAATTGTGTGTTTATTTATTTTGAAAAACAAGAAGTCTTTTTATGAGCCGAATCAATCGTCGGCTTCTGCCTTTGCGTCGTCAATAACTTTTTGAGCAACGTTTCCGGGAGCGTCCTCATAGCGCGCAAAGGTGAGCGAGAAGTGTCCTCTGCCTGCGGTTACGGAACGAAGAGTTGTTGCAAAGTTGCCCATTTCCGCCATCGGAACTTCGGCAACAAGTTCCTGCATCTTCGGTTCGTCTGCGGCACCCATGCCGAGAACGCGGCCGCGGCGCTTTGTGATGTCGCCCATGATGTCGCCGAGGTTTGCGTCGGGAACATAAACCTTAAGTTCGCCGATCGGCTCAAGAATAACGGGGTTCGCCTGCGCCATACCGTTTTTGTATGCGATTTTTGCCGCGGTGCGGAACGCCATATCGTTCGAGTCAACGGGATGATACGATCCGTCGTAAAGAACAGCTTTAAGACCAACCATCGGATAACCGGCAAGCGGTCCTTTGAGGATTGCTTCCTGAAGTCCTTTTTCAACGGCCGGGAAGTAGTTCTTCGGAACTGAACCGCCGACAACTTCGGTTTCAAAGATAAGCTCATCGCCGTCGTGCGGCTCAAAGCGAATCCAAACGTCGCCGAACTGACCTGAACCGCCGGACTGCTTCTTGTGGCGTCCCTGAACCTGGCAGCTCTTGCGGATTGTTTCTCTGTATGCAACGCGCGGAATCTTGAGGTCGATTTCAACGCCGAATTTTGACTTGAGTTTTGCAAGAACGATGTCAAGGTGCTGTTCGCCGAGACCGGAAAGAATCATTTCTCTTGTCTCTTCATTGTTTGAGAAAACAACGGTCGGATCTTCGCCCATGATTCTGCGAAGGCCGGCGGCAACCTTGTCTTCTTCGCCTTTCTTCTTGACTACGATTGCCATTGAAAGCGACGGAGCCGGGAAGTCAACGCCCTTGAGCTTGATAACGTTCTTTGCGTTGCAGATTGTGTCGCCTGTTGCAAGGCCGGAAAGCTTTGTGATTACGCCGATGTCGCCCGCCGTGATAGCGGCGATGTCTTCCTGCTTGCTGCCTCTTACGGAGATCAGCTTGCCCATTCTTTCGCTTTCGCCTGTTCTTGCGTTATATGCCGGAACTTCTGCGGTGATTTTTCCGGAAACAACCTTTATGTATGACATCTTACCGACAAACGGGTCTGCAACGGTTTTGAAGCAAATTGCGGCAAGCGGTCCGTTCGGGTCGCACTTAACGTCGATTTCGTCGCCTGCGTCGTTTTCACCCTTTTCCGAACCTGCTTCTGCCGGTGACGGAGCGGAGAAAACAATTGCGTCAAGAAGAAGGTCAACGCCGTCGAGAGTTGTTCCCGAGCAAGCGTATACGGGATAAATTTCGCCCTGTTCAACGCCCTTTGTGAGACCGTCGATAATTTCTTCCTTGGTGAGTTCTTCGCCGTCGAAGAACTTCATCATAAGGTCGTCATCAACGGAAGCGACAGCTTCCATGAGTACGTCTCTCATTTCGCCGAAATGCGGGTCTGCGGGAATGTCAACAACGGTTGACTTTCCGTTTGCATATTTAAAAGCCTTGTTGCTGCAAAGGTTAACATAGGATTCAACTTTTCCGTTGACCATGTGCGGAATTACAACGGGGCAAAGTTTCGGTCCGATTTCTTCTTTGAGAGCTTCAAAGGTTTTATAGAAATCTCTGTTTTCGGCGTCGATTTTGGTGATTGCAAAGAACTTTGCAATGCCTCTTTTGTCGGCGGCTTTGATTGCTTTTTCAGCACCGACATCAAGACCGGAACCTGCGCTCGTTACGATGAGAGCACATTCGGCCGCACGCATTGCTTCGTAAACGCCGCCTTCAAAGTCGAACTTTCCGGGTGCGTCAAGAAGGTTGATTTTCGTGTCTCTCCATTCAAGAGGAGCAAATGCCGTTGAAAGAGAGCACTGACGCTTTTTCTCTTCGGGATCAAAGTCCATTACCGTGTTTCCGTCGCTGACTTTTCCGAGTCTGTCGGTTGCCTTTGCAAGAAAAAGCATTGCTTCGGCAAGAGTTGTTTTACCCTTTCCGGTGTGGCCGGCAATGGCGATATTTCTGATGTTTTTTGCGTCGTAAGATTTCATATCAATTACCTCCTTGAACCGCACAGCGGGGAACGACAATCCCGAAACGCGATCCGTTTTCACGGCGGAAGAAATTCCGCCTATATATTAAATCAGTCACTCAAATATCTTTATATCTGAAATATCTGAAGTTAACATTAAACATTCTATCATAAAATCACCAAAAATTCAAACTTATTAATAACTAATTTTGTGCATTAATTTTTGTTCACTGTGCATAGTTTTTAAAAATAAATCCGACAAAACACCGAAAAGTTCAACAAGATTCGCCGCCTTTATTCAATCCAAAGACGTTCGCCGGCACTGTGCCGTTTTTGGGATTCAAGAACAAAAAAGAGCCGCCGCAAAATTACGGCAACTCTTTTAAAAAGTTTTTTTAAATTATAAACTGCGAGGCGGCTTCGGAATGTCCGGAGCGGGCTTGCCGAGGAAAATCTCATAGAAAATGTACTTCAAAAACGAGTAGATCGACTTAAAGAAATCGGCAATCATCTGAAGATAAGTAGTGTGTTCTTCTTCGTCTTCGGAATCATCTGCAACCGAGGTTGTTGCGGCTGCGGTCGGATCTGCGGCGAAAGCCGAAAAAACAACGCCGAACATTGAAACCGAAAGAGTGAGCACAAGAGCAAATGCAATGATTTTTCTTAATGTTTTATTCATATTCGGATCCTCCTTAAAAAAATATGATCTTACGGTAATTATAACCGAGGCGAACGTTTAAGTCAATAATTTTTAAAACTTTTTTCGCCCCGCTGTCAAACTTTGTTCAAAAAGCACACAAAAAGTTTTTGCCTTTATTTATATTTCACGGTAACTATGCGGCTGTTTTTGGAATACCATTCTTTTGAATTGACAACTTTGCAACATTCAATGCAGTAATATGCCGTTTTCTCTCCGCTTTTTCCTTTGTCGGAAAGCGAAAGTTCCGTTGGACTTTTGCTTCTTGCAACTTCTTGAAACTTGTCGCCCTCCTCGGTCTTTTTCAAAAGAACATAATATGAAACGCCGGCGGTGAGTCTGTAATTGAAAGTAACTTTTTTGAAAAGTTTTCTTTTAACTTCGTAAATTTCGGTGCTGTCAACGCAAACAAAACATTCCTCTTTGCCGGTATTGCTGAAAACGCGTTCACCGTTTTCGTCAAGAATAAAGCTTTGAACGTTGTAATAATAGACCTGACCCGAAACCGCGGTGTCGTCAACAAAGGAAAGGTTTTCGCTGTCCGTTTCGCCGCGAACAACCGATTCGTTCATTTCTTCCAAACGGCGGTTTATAACATAGCCGACCGCATTTTCGTCCTTTTCCCATGTTACAAGAACTTTTCCGAAGCCGGGACTGCTGATTGAAGTGACATTGACCGCCGGAATCGACGAAATGTTGACGGCGCGCGGCGAACCTTTTTTTGAAAGCGGACGCAACTTGTTTTCAACCGTTTTGAGCGCGTTGATTCGGTACTGATATACACCGTCGCGAGTCTCTTTTTTGCAGGTGAAGTTTGTTGTTCCGGCGTCAACTGAACCGATTTTCACAAACTTATCCTTTTCGCGGTCATAGCGTTCGATGTTATAGCCCGTTGCTTCCTTAACTTCTTTCCACGAAAGTTCAACCGTTCTTTCGTCGGTAACGTCGGCGAAGACGATTTCGGGCTTTGTTTTCATTACTTCTTTTGCCATCTTGTCATTTTCCTTTTTCAAAAAGATATGAAAATTGTTATCGGCTTCGGACTGGTAGTTTGAAAAATCGGTTGATTGTCTCTTTTTTCTGTTTGATATTTCAGCGTTTCGCTCGTTGATCCAGAAGTCGAGAGTGTCGGCTCCGATTAAATGTTCTTTCAATATATTTTCTTTCGATATGTCCTCGTCGAAATACATACCGAGAA
>DKDD01000130.1:0-4511 GCA_002451715.1 Ruminococcaceae bacterium UBA6857
TAGGCATTGACAGAATTGGACTATTTTAGACCCAGTTTGCCACTTTTTTGCCACACTTTTGCCACACTTTTTAGGCTGAGACTTCGGAATTTTCTTTTTCTTTTGCCAAGAGGAAAGCATTGAGTTTTTCTGTGCTTTGTTCTTTTCGCTGCTTTCTGATGTGCGTATAAACGTCGTGCGTCAAAGAAATTTTTGAATGACCCATGATTTCTTGAACATCTTTTTCTTTTAGTTCAGCGTCAAAGCACAGTGTTGCAAAGTAATGTCGAAGCTGATGTGATGTGCAGGAAATTCCGGTTGAGTCCTTGTATTTCCGAAAGCCTTTGTCAAATTCATATTTCGTCATAATGCCGTACTTGCCGGAGAATAGAAGTCCTTGCTTTTCCGAAACGGCCGAGAGAAGTTTTTCGACGGGTTCAAGCAGCGGAACATATCTTTCGCCGGCTTCTGTTTTTGTACTGTCGCGAACAATGGGCTTGCTTCCTTCAAAAACAACTACTTTTGAAATACGAATCGTTTTCTTTTCAAAGTCTATATCGTCAAACGAAAGTGCAAGTGCTTCTTCACGCCGAAGTCCGGTATAGAGAAGAAAGTTACAGTATAAACCGAAAGTACCTTCCGGGTGAGATTTAATCAATTCAACATCAGTATCAGATGGCGGAGTTCTTGTACTCTTTTTTGAGTTTTTAGGCACTTTACAAACCGAAATAGGGTTGTAAATAATCATCTTATGCGCAAGAGCATAATCAAGAACCATTTTCATTACAATTTTGCGAAGCTGAATTGTTTGCTTTGCAAAACCTTGTTTCTTCATTTTGTCGAGAAACATCTGAAATTCAATTGAACCGATCTCATTCACCGGTTTTTCGCTGAACTCGGCCTTTAGATCTTTCAAGGGTGCGACGTAGCAGCTTTTAGTATAGCCTTTGACTTCTTCGTCGTGCTCTTCCTGCCAACGGTCGGCAATATCGGAAAACTTATCGGAATTTTCACGGCGAAGTTCTTCTTCTATTTTTTGCCGCTTTTCGGTAAGCTCGGACAGCGTACGGTATGAAACAGAACGATAAAAAGTTTTATCACCGATTTTTATCGTAAGTTTTGTGAATTTCCTTTCTTTTTTTGATTTTTTCACTATTATATCACTCCTTGATTTTTTGAAATGAACGTGATACAATAGCACCAAGAAAGTGCTATGTACCATATTGCGGTGGTTATATATGCTTTCATCTTCCTTCGGTTGCGCCAACAATCGAAGGATTTTTTGTTGATTTTCATGATTTCTATTGACTTTGGTTGTTAATTATGCATATAATATTATAGAGTATTAATACTCATCATTAACAAAGGAGGACTGTTTATATGGCAACAAAAAGTTTTTACAAAAACGTCAATATATCAAATAAGAACGCTTGCCGTAGTTTCGTGTCCGCTTTGGAAAAAGCCAAGAGACGTAAAGGCAAGACAGTGACGTCAAACAAGGAAGTTTCAACCATCAAAAGAAGTGAGATTAAGGAGTTTTTCTCTGACAGATGAATGAGAAATTCTCATTAGTTTTGCTTAGCGATATGCTTGAAGAACTCGGAGAGTGTGAAACAAAGTCAATTCTCTCCGGGTTTTCTTGTCCCAAAAACAAAGATGTTGAAAACTTCCTAAACAAAAAAGCTATAATGTTTTCGAAACAAGGCGTTGCACAAACACACCTAATTTTTTGTAATAAAAATGGAAAGCAACATTTTGTAGGTTACTTTTCGTTAGCGATAAAATCATTTAATATCGGATTTAAAAGCTTATCTTATAAGATGAAAAGACGGTTGAATAGATTTGTTATTTATGACAAACAAACGAAAGGATATCGAATGAGTGCAGTTCTTATCGGACAGTTAGGTAAAAATTTTAGCAACAATAATAACGATCTGATAACAGGAGATAAACTGCTTGAATTTGCCTGTCAAAAAGTTAAAGAAGTACAGATGATAGCCGGAGGAAAGTTTGTTTATTTGGAGTGTGAAGATAAGCAGTGCCTTAAAGATTTTTATAGCAAAAACGGTTTTATAAATTTTGGCAAAAGATGGCTTGATAGGGATGAAAAAGACGAATTATCAGGTGACTATTTGATAGAAATGATAAAATATTTATAATCCATTTAGGGTATATTTAAATATTTTTTACAATAGAATAACAGCAAACAATATCAATTCTAATGCTACATATAATCTCGATTGTTTTTATAATCGAGATTTTTTTGTTTTGTTCTTTAATCTTGAAAAATCAACTGGGTAGGTAATGATTTGTTGACGTCAACAAAATGTATATTTGATTTGTTGCCGCTTGCTTCGCAGGCGGTAACAGCTTTATCAATTACTTTGCAAAAATTGCGCCATTCCGCATACTCTAAAGTAGTTTGCAATTCTCTTGCATACCAAAACTCTTCTCCGTATTCATTAATGTGTTTAATTGCTCCAAAAGTCTGTTCACTGTATTTTACAAGTTCGTCCATATTTTTTTATTTCCTTTCTGCTCATGAGGGCGGTTAATTACCAACACACCGGACAAGGTTCGTAACCGTATGATTCGGCAAGTTCAATGTTATAAATATAGAATGACGAATTATCAAAATAATCACAAGACGGATGATGATAAAAAACACTTTGCTCATTTATACAAACGGCATATTCTTGAAAAAATGCGTAGTCATAGGTCATATCATTGATTCTGATGTAAAGGTCGTCTATTTGGTCATTGAGATATTCAATTCTGTCCTGCTTTTCTGATATTTCAATTTGTGCTTCGGAAAGTTGTTGTTCTGTATAAATATTGTTTTGAAAGAGAAATACATTAAATCCGATTGAAACGGCAAGAAGAATTGAAACCGTAACAATAGCAATTTTCAAGTTGCGTTTTGAAGGATTCTTTTTATAAGTCGGCTCGACTGAGGATTTAACTTTGACATCATTGTGTATTATTTCGGTATGAGTGTGCTTTTCTTCTTGAACTTCCTGAATCGGAGTTTCAATGTATGTAATATCAAGCATTGTTGAACTTGTGCTTTCTCTTCCGCCGTGACGCACATATATGTAAAACGGAGCGTAGATTGCTACGGCAATTAACCCTACGGCTAAACTTTCCAATCCGATTTCTCCACTTAAAGGAACATGATTTTTATGATAGTTTTTGAACAAAGTATATCCAGCCGAAAGAAGAAAATTTAAGGTTAAAAATTTTAACACAAAGAAAAATTTATTGAGATAAGCGTGCTTTTTGCAATATATTTTTCCGTCTTCTGCAGTTTCATTGCATTTAATGCACTTATTTGTTCCATCAGGATATTTATATAAGGTTACTTTGCCGACATTAACAAGAGAGGGTTACGCTTTTCTTGGCTGGTACGATAGCCGAGAAGGCGGAGTGAAAGTTGCTGACGGCGGCGAAAGTTATACACCTGTGCAACCTTATAAATCTCTTTTTGCTCATTGGATAAACAATTCAATCAAGCTTATTTATCTTGGAAACAAGGTAGCTTCATTTTATCTGGGACAAAAACCGGTTTTCAAGATTTTTAAAGGCAATACAAAAATTTACTATGACCCGTTTGCCGGATAGAAAGGAGACGATATATGAAAGACGAATTTGTATATTTTTTCAAAGGTATTGCAAGAGCGTTGGGAAAGGCGTTTTGTTTCAATGTGCTTTTACCGATTTGGTATTTAGTAATTAAAATCAAGGAAAGGATTTGATATCATGGCTGATTCACTGATTAAACTTATTTTTCACAACA
The DNA here is from genome assembly GCA_002451715.1 of Ruminococcaceae bacterium UBA6857. Classification (GTDB taxonomy): domain Bacteria; phylum Bacillota; class Clostridia; order Oscillospirales; family Acutalibacteraceae; genus UBA6857. Next base: position 3,776 of record DKDD01000130.1, read on the forward strand.
ATGAAGCTTACATAACTTCACCGTTCGGATATCGAAAAAGTTTCGGTACTTCTGCGGGAACAACATCATCATTCCACAACGGCGTTGATTACGGAACGAACAAGAAAAAGATTCCGCAGTATGCAATCGAAGACGGGTATATCTACTCTTGCGGCGTTGACTATGCCTATGGAGGCGCAAAATTTGTTTGGGTCGTTTATCCGCGACTCGGCGTTAAAATGCTGCATTATCACCTTGATTCAATCAAGGTAAAAGCAGGACAGAAAGTAACCGCAAAAACGGTTCTCGGCAATACCGGCATGAGCGGCAGAGCAACGGGCATTCATCTGCACCTTGGCTTGAAAAGGCTTTCGGGTGGTGATTACATTGACGCTGAAAAGTGGTTCAAAGAGGAATACAAAGCACCGACAGCGGCGAAAAAGTACAACACCGGGAACTACAAGGTTACGAAAGCCACTGTGTTGAATGTTCGCAAGGGCGCCGGTACAAAGTACGCAAAGAAAATCTTTACGCAGCTCACAAAGGACGCACAGAGTAAAATTCTCAAGCTTTCCGGCGAAAAGTGCAACGGGTATGTTAAAGGCTTAACTTTTACTGTTACGAAAGTAAGAGGAAGCTGGGGCAAAACTCCGAGCGGCTGGGTTTGCCTTGATTATTGTGAGAGGATATAAAAATGACTGAAATTATAGTTGCGCTGATTACAGCGCTTATCCCCGGAACGCTGTCACTTATCGGC
>DKDD01000130.1:4527-5087 GCA_002451715.1 Ruminococcaceae bacterium UBA6857
GTCGTAACGAATCACAAGGCGGCAAAAGCCACCGCCGCAAAAATTGAAACGTGTCAGGCCGTGACAGATTGCAAGATTGAAGAGCTGACACGCGAAGTTCGGGAGCACAACGGCTTTGCGCGAAGAATGCCAGTTGTTGAGGAACAAATAAAGGTGATTAATCACCGAATAAAGGACCTTGAGGGTGAAAGCAAGCGAAATGAGTAGGCTTTTATTTTGGTTTACTGAAATTGTTTTAAAGCTTCTTAATTTATTCAAAGGCTGAATCTGATTTTATATTTTTTAACGAAAGGACGATTAACATGAAAAAATTATTTATTTCACAACCAATGAGAGGACGCAGCGACGAGGAAATTCTCAAAGAGCGCGAAAACCTTATTGAAAAAGCAAAACGGAAATTCAATGATGAAGTTGAAATTCTTGATAGCCTCTTTTCTGACTATAACGGGAATGCGCTCGGTTTTCTTGGAAAATCAATCGAGCTTTTAAGTGATGCCGACATTGCACTTTTCGGTGCAGGCTGGGAAAGCGCAAGGGGTTGCCGAATCGAACATAAATGC
>DKDD01000105.1:0-704 GCA_002451715.1 Ruminococcaceae bacterium UBA6857
TTTCTGCATCTAAATACGACAGCCCCTTTTATTTAACAAATCAAAAACGACTTATTTTTTATTTTTTATATCGGTTAGCAACTGAATAATTTCAGCGAATCCGAGAAATGCCATTCCGCTTATAAAACTAATAGCCCAATATATGAACGCTTGCGCAAATGAAAATTCGGTATCGGTATATGTATAATAGTAGCCTCTTGTCACTTCTACCCTGCCAAGAGCAATACCGGCAATAAATCCGCCGATAAATATTATCCATGCTAATACTTTAAAAACAGTTGAGATTGTATTAATTGGTAAAAAAGCAGGTGTACCGTTGTTATTATTTGCATCAGTGCTATCTTTTTGATACTTTAATATTTGTGAATACTCACTGTCAGACACTTCAACAGGTACTTTTCTAAAATACTTATAAGTATTTGATTCATTGTCCCATTCTTTTTCGGGATATTTATACGAGTATTCTTCTTTATCAGAGTATTCTTTTTCAAAAAGACCCAATTTAATCAACAATTCATTCTTGTTTTTAAGCGATTTTTCTTGACTCTCATTTGACTTTCTGTCCAAATAATCTTGCACTAATTGATTCATAACCATTCCCCCAATTGATTTTTTTCATATTCAAGTCGATAAAACAAAAGTGGATGTAACCAAAAAATTACATCCACCAACATGGTTGCGGAGACAGGATTTGAACCTGCAAC
>DKDD01000105.1:746-4180 GCA_002451715.1 Ruminococcaceae bacterium UBA6857
TATGAGCCCGACGAGCTACCGGGTTGCTCTACTCCGCGATATCTGACTTTCTCAAGTGCTTAGCTATTATATACTATGCAAAAGAAAAAGTCAAGGGGTTTTCAACTATTTTATAAATTATTTTTGAGTTTCGGTCTTTATTGCGATATATAAAACCGTTTATTCGATTTTTCCGACCTTTTTCCAAAGTGCGTCGGCTTTTTTTGTCCACGCAGGAAGCTTTTCAGGCGAATCGGGATAGTTCATATAAAGCGTTTTGAGCGCAAGACCGGACATCACGCCGGAAATCACCGCGGCGATTGTCTTTTTCGAAATGTTTTTCTTTGCAACGGCAGAAGTGATTCCGACAAGAACGTCTTTAATATCTTTTGCGCCGATTTTTCCGCCGCCGAGGAACGTTTCGTTGAAAATGATTTTGTTTTCAAAGCAATATTCTATCTCTCTGTCGGACGCTTTCACAACCTTTGTGAGAAAAGCCCTTACAAACGAGAAGTCCGCACCCTGTTTGCGGTTATACTCTTTGTTGATTTTCCAAAGAGCTTCTTTCGAAACGTCTCCGCTTTTGAGCGCTTTGTCAAGCACATCCGCGGCAATGTCCATCATCACCATGCTGCTTGTTACGCCTTCGCCGCAATCCGGCTTTGTAAGGCAGCCGGCATCACCCGTAACAATAAAATTATCGGCAACGAGCGAATACGGCGGTCGGCAGTACGGAGTTGTTCCCTTTTCGGTTCGAAGCAGGGTATAGGTTTCTTCGGGCGCATTTTCGTCAAGTTTTGAAAGGCTTTTTTCTGCGTTCTCAAAGCTTTTTGTTGCGCCGGCACCGATGATTTTTTCGGTGTTATCCATTGAAAACGGAGCGTACCACGATTTTGTGTTGAGCCAAAAGGTGTTGATCTGCGGCTTTTCAAACTTCGCATAGCGCAAAACAACGTGGAACATATCTTCCGGACAAAGTTCGAAATTTTCAACGCCGTATCCGTTCGGCAAAGCGCACCTTGCGGCGGCACGGCTGCCGGAACAATCGACAACAACTTTTCCGAAAACTTCTTTTATTCCGTCTGCCGTTTCATATCTTACGCCGGAAATTCTGCCTTTTTGAAAGATGAATTCTTTGAACTTTGCGCCGTATTCGATTTTTGCTCCCGCTTCAAGAGCGTCGCGAACCATAAGCGCAACATATTCATGCATATGAAGACCGACAATTTCGCTCGTTGTCGGAATTACATATTTATTCGACGGCGACGAAAAATGGTTTTCGGTAAATTCAAACGCCCAAACACCGTCGCCCTCCTTTACCTGCGGAATGTCGAAAGTTTTCAAATCGGTTTTCGTAACATGGAAAATATCCATTCTCGTTCCGAGTTTTTCTTTTGAAAGCGCTTCGAGCATAAGGACGCTGTGTCCCTTTGCGGCCACCTTCTTTGCAAAATATGCGCCCGATGTTGCCGCACCGATAATTATTACATCGTAATTCATGCCGTTCTCCCCTTTTCATACGATTATCATTGTGTTTTATGCACAGTAATAAGAATACGATAAAACGGTGCCGATTTTTCGTTTTTCCGTTTTCTCTTTGGTTTTGAAGAAAAGCTTTTTTTCAAAAAGGCTCAGTCTTTTTTGCTCTTTTTATAATCTTCGATTTCAAACTTTTCTCCGATGATTGCCTTATAGGCGCGCTCACAACTCTTTTTGTCGTCATAAGCAAAGAAGCGGTCAAGGCGTTCAAGATACTTTTCTTCGTTTTTGCAATCGCGGTCAATTGCGCCGATGATTGCGTCCACGGTTGAATCCATGTCATAGCAAACAGGACCGAAACCGTCGTTTTCATAGCTGAAATAGCCCTCGTCATAAATCTGACCGGCAAAGAAGTCCTCTTTGTCAAATTGCGTATAGACAACCGGCTTGCGAAGATATGCAAAATCGAAAAGAACGCTTGAATAATCGGTGACCATCAAAGACGAACGCGCAAAAACGTCGTTGTAATCGACATAGCCTTCATTGACCGAGAAAACGTCGTTTTCTTCAAAGTCAACGCTTTGCTTCATATGAATCGGGTGAATGCAGAAAAGTCCTTTATATCCCTTTTCGCGCATTGCTTTCAAAAGGCGTTCGTTATTGATAAGACCGTTGTAATACTTAAAATATTCCGTATCTTTAAAGCCGTCGAAATAGACGCTTGTTGTGTTTGAATCATAGCTTTCTCTTATTGAACGGCGCCATGTCGGAAGAATAAGAATCAGCTTTTCGGCATTGTCGTAAAGGTCGTCGAAACGGGTCTGTCCGGTGACGACGATTTGATCCGGTTTATAGTAATACGGCGCTTCAATGAAGCTGTTTCTTTCGCGTTCGGAAGAGGCAAAAATCTTTTCAAAGTTCTTTGAAAATCTGTTGAGCCAGCCCGAAAGGTCGGCGCAGGCAACGCCGTGCTGAAGATAGTAATACTTGAACGAGAAAAGGTCGGTAAAATATTTTCTGTCTGCACCGAAGGGGTTTGCGGTGAACTCGCTTGCGCCGGAAGAGATTACTTTATCGGCAAGAAGGAAGTAAAGAAAATACTTTTTATCTTCAAAAAAGACAACCTCACCCTCGCTTTTAAGACGTTCGACACATTCGGCGTCGCGGCTGATTGCGAAAATCGGGCGAACGTTTTCAAGACCCTTGCCCTCTTTTTTAATCTTACTCAAATATTTGAAAAGGACTTCGCCGTTATCGCCGGCATTTTGAACACGGTCGGAAATGAGCCAGATTTTTTCGTCGTTTCTGTGAAGCGCCTTATATTTGAAATAGCGGCGGCGAAGCGCGGCAACGGGCGCTTTTTTGATTGAGCGCAGCTCTTTTTGATTTTCCTGTTCGTGTTTTGCAAGAAGCGAAAGCTTTTGCATTCTTGTTTCCGCTTTTTGAATCTTCATGACGGTGCGGTAGCTTTGAATGCAGTAATTGCCGAAGAAATGATATGCCGTTGCAAAAGCGTTGCAGTTTGGCACAAACTTTTGATAGTTCATTCCGAGACGGCAGGAACGCTTGCCGAAATAGATGATCGGGAAAAGTTTGATTACGCCGTCCTTTTCTTCAATCTTCGGAATTTTCATTTTGCAAACAAACTTTTTGAATTTCGGTCCTTCGTCAAAGCAGGTGACAAATTTTGTGTGGGCAAATTCGCTGACATCGGTTTTTGTGACTTTGCCGTTGATTCTGAACGCAAGGCGAACTTCTTCGCTCGTTGTGTTATAAACCCAGTTTTCGATGAGACCTTCAACGGTGACGGTATCCTTTTTGATTGTGATAAAGCTTATTTGGCAGACATACTTGCTTCTTGTGAAAACTTCAAATTCGTTTTCGCCGAACCAAAGCGCTTTTTCTTTATAGTAAAGTTCTTTTGCGATGTTTTCATCGTCATACTTAATTTGAAAAGCAGTGATTTTTTTCAAAGG
>DKDD01000169.1:0-359 GCA_002451715.1 Ruminococcaceae bacterium UBA6857
AACCCTATCCGAAGCAACACCGACCGAATGCATTTTTGCGCGTCAGCTGGGCGTATATTCAACGGGTGGCTGGAGCGTGCAGGTAACTGCACGACAAGAAAGATGATTGCCTTAAAAGACAGAACTCGGCTTACAGATTTACTCATTTTGCCGCCGACCGATTTAAGTTTTCTTATTTCGGTCGGCGGTTTTTTATCAAAAAATCGCCTTTTTCATATGATAAATCGAGGTGATTTTTGTGTTTGAAAGCATTATCTACGCTTTTGCGCTCTGTTTTATTCTTTGCGGAATGTTTTTTGTCTGCCTTTTGATTTTTGACAAAATTATTACACCGAAAGAATGCGAAGTCGGTTTTTCTG
>DKDD01000169.1:396-1571 GCA_002451715.1 Ruminococcaceae bacterium UBA6857
ACGGGTTTTCATGGCGACGAATTTCTTCCTTCGTCGGTTTACTCTGCATTTGTTCGCTCGAATCTTTTCACTTTTTCAAAGAAAAATGAAGTAGTTGTTTTGGATATGGGACTTGACGAAGCAGAAAAGCGCGAGTGCGAAAACATGCTTGAGGGCTTCGGAACGGTAATTTTTTGCAAAGATGATGAATTAGCGCAATTATTTGTTGAAAGAGTGAAGAAAAAGTAGTATAATAAATTTTTAGCAAAAGGCAAAGGAGGTTCAACGCTTTGGAAGAACAAAACAAAGCAATTATAACCGGAACGGTTGAAGGTATTGTTTTTCGTAACGCCGAAAACGGATACAGCGTTCTTGACATAAGCTTTGAGGGAAAGCTTATTACCGCTGTCGGCATGCTTTCATGCGTTGAACCCGGAGAAGAACTCAAGATGAGCGGAACTTGGGTCAATCACCCGACATTCGGAAGGCAATTCAAAGTTGAATCCTGCGAAAGAAAAATTCCGAAGAGTGCCGATGACATGCTTCGATACCTTTCTTCCGGCACCATTAAAGGTATCGGCCCGGCAACCGCACTTAAAATTGTTGAAAAATTCGGCGAAGAAACCTTTGATATTCTTGAAAACTCCCCTCACCTGCTCGCTCAAATCAAGGGTATTTCATCCGACAAAGCGGAAAGTATCGGCGAAAGTTTCAAAAAACAATTCGCCGTTCGCGAAGTTATGATTTATCTTGAAAAATACGGAATGAGTCCGTCGGAATGTCTTAGTGCCTATAAAGCACTCGGCACAAATGCGGTTGAACGAATCACCGACAACCCATATCTTCTCTGTTCACAAAAAATAGGTATAAGCTTTAACCGTGCCGATGAAATTGCAGAAGCTTTTCAAGGCATCAACCCGATCCACCGCGAACGCGCGGGAATTGTTCATATTGTAAGCCACAATCTTCAAAACGGTCATACCTGTCTTCCGCGAGAACGGATAATTGCCCCGTCGTGCGAACTTCTCGGCTGCGATGAAGATACCATTCAAAAAATCATTGACGATCTTATTGAAGATAAGGAACTTATTGAAGCGGAAATTGACGGAAAAAAGTTTCTTTTTATTCCGTCGATGTATCTTGCGGAAAAAAATATTGCCGACAGAATGAAAGTTATGCTACGCTTTCCACCGCCA
>DKDD01000169.1:1590-7130 GCA_002451715.1 Ruminococcaceae bacterium UBA6857
CGCCAAAAGGCAGACCGGTTGAAAAAGATATCGACGACATTGAAGAAAAACAGGGCATTAAATTTGAAGAAAAGCAGCGTCTTGCAATTATGACGGCTGTCAAAAAAGGATTGCTTGTACTCACAGGCGGTCCGGGAACGGGTAAAACAACAACGCTCAACGGTATTTTGGATCTTTATGAAAAGCGAAAACTTCGTGTTCTTCTTGCCGCTCCGACCGGAAGAGCCGCAAAAAGAATGAGCGAAGTTACAAAGCGCGAAGCAAAAACGCTGCACAGACTCCTTGAAGTTGTCTGGGGAGAAAACGATCGTCAGCATTTTACCCGTAACATGGAAAATCCTCTTGATTGCGACGCGGTTATTGTTGACGAGCTTTCGATGGTTGACGTTCACCTCTTTTGGGGACTTCTCGATGCGCTTCCGCTCGGTTGCCGTCTGATTATGGTAGGCGACAGTGATCAGCTTCCGGCCGTCGGCGCAGGAAACGTTCTGCATGATATAATTGATTCAAAACTTTTGCCCGTTGTTTCGCTGACCCGCGTTTTCCGTCAGGCAATGGAAAGCCTCATTGTTACAAACGCGCACAAAATCGTCGGCGGCGAATACCCCATTCTTGACGAAAAAGACAAGGATTTCTTTTTCCTTTCTCGAGAAAATATTTTTTCTGCGGCAACAACGGTTGTCGATCTTTATACCAACCGTCTTCCGAAAGCATACGGCTATGACAGTGTCAACGACATTCAAATTATCTGCCCTTCAAGGAAAGGCGAACTGGGAACGGTTGCTCTCAATCGTTCGCTTCAGCAACTGCTTAACCCGCCGTCAAAAGACAAAGACGAGCTTGTTGTTGGCGGAAAGATCATCCGCGAAGGCGACAAAGTTATGCAGATTAAGAATAACTATGACATCGTATGGGTCAAAGGAAAAACCACTTCAAGCGGAATCTTTAACGGTGACATCGGAACGGTTGTTACCGTCAATCACACCAACCGCATGATGAAAATTATTTTTGATGACAGAACAGCGATATATCCTTTTGAAAACGCCAAAGAACTTGAACATGCCTATGCCGTCACAGTACACAAAAGCCAGGGCTGCGAATTTGAAGCTGTTATAATGCCTGTCTGCGGTGTGATCGAACAGCTTCGCTATCGAAATCTTCTCTATACGGCGGTCACAAGAGCAAAGAACAAAATGATCATTGTCGGAAGCCGCAGGGAACTTTTCGCAATGGTTGACAACAACAAACGAACAAGAAGATATACCGCTTTAAAATATTTTTTGACAAAGGATGTTAACATTGAATCTGAAAAGGACTGTCAGGAGAATCTTTTTTCCTGAGAAATGCCATGAATGCGGTTCAATTATACCGATTAATAAAGACAGATGTGATTGCGGTTTCAGTGACGTTTTTAGAATCAGTGAAAGTTTTTGCGAGCATTGCGGTGCGGAAGCCGAATTTTGCTGTTGCTGTTACAAAGGCTCTTCGTTTTTGCCGCATGTTACCGCACCGTTTTTATACTACGGCGCGATCAAAGAAAAACTTCACGCACTTAAATTTGACAGCAAGATCGAAGAAGCCGAGTTCTTCGGTCATGAAATGAGCATGCGGTTTCAAAAAGTATTCTCTTCGGTTAAACCCGATTATGTTGCCTTTGTTCCGATGACAAAGTCGAAACTTGAAAAGCGCGGATACAACCAAAGCGAACTTTTAGCAAATGTTGTTGCCGATGAACTCTTGATTGATAAATCCGATTTGCTTTTTAAGGTTAAAGACACTTTGAATCAACACAATCTTTCAAAAAATGAACGTCTTACGAATCTAAACGGCGCATTTGCAGTAAATGAAAGCTACAACCTGAGCGAAAAGACAATTTTACTTTGCGACGATATAAAAACAACCGGAACGACACTTAAAAAGTGCTGTGATGTTCTTTTTTCCGCCGGTGCAAAAGATATTTATTGCCTTTGCGCGGCGGTCACGGATTATTTTGTTCCGATTTCTCACGTCCTTAAAAACCAAAGAAAAGATTTTTAAAACAGCAGATATGTAAAAAGAAAGGAGCGATTAAAACTGGCAGGATTAAATATTGCAATTGACCTTGGCACAAGTACTGTTACCGCCTATGTCGGCGGAAAAGGCATCGTATATAAAGAAGCAAATGCCGTTGTTCTTGATACACTCACCAATCAGCCGATTGCTTTCGGAAATGAAGCCGAAAAAATGTTTTCAAAAATACCGGAAACGTTGGAATTTATAATGCCCATGCGCGCCGGTGCGGTTTCAAAGTTCGGCGTCATGAGTCTCATACTTGAAAAAATAATAAACGACATTTGCAAAAACAGCATTCTTCGACCAAATGTCATTATCAGCACACCTGTAGGAATAACCGGACCCGAAAAGCGTACCGTTGTTTCGCTTGCTTGTTCGGCATGTGCGGCAAAAGTTTCGCTAATTAATTCAACTGTTGCGGCGGCTTTCGGTTGCGGAATAAAAATCAATGATCCGCACGGTTCAATGATTGTAGACATCGGTGCCGGAACAACGGATATCGCTGTTCTCACTATGGGTGAACCGGCCGTTTTCAGAACACTTTATACCGCAGGCGATGAAATGAATGAGGCAATTATTCAATATCTTAAAAAGAATCGCGGTTTCGATATAGGTATTCCCACGGCGGAAAAAATAAAAAAAACGCTCGGCTGTGCCGTTCTTCCCGGCGAAGAAATTGAAATGACGATTGCGGGAAAAGAGCACACCACAGGTATTCCATTGCTTTTTTCGGTCACCTCAACCGAAATTCACGAGGCACTTAAAGACATAGTAAATCTAATTGCCGACGGCATCGGCAACGTTTTTGAAGAAACTTCGCCCGAACTTTGTGCAGACATCTATTCTTCGGGAATCATTCTTTCCGGAGGCGGAGCAAAACTTTCGGGACTCGATAAAGCGCTTGAAGAAAAACTCAAAGTTCCCATAAAGCTCATAATCGACAGCGAAAACGCTTCCGCAAAAGGTGCGGGCTATGCCTTCAAATATCTAAAAAAACTTGAAGATAACGGTCTTTCCTTCAGAATACGCGAAGAAACCGATGCAGTTGTTTGATTCAAAGTAAGCCGACAGAATTGCAGCTTTTTGCAAAATCTGTCGGCTCTTATCGTTTTGTTAAAATTGTCCATTTGATTTTCGGTTGATTTTGTGTTATAATTTTAGCATATTTAAACGAAAGAAGGCGACCGTTTATGTTTAAGATTGACGAAGTCATTGTTCATCCGAATGCAGGTGTTTGCAAAATCAACGACATTCGCTTTGAACGTTTCGGGATGTCAAACGAAAAATATTATGTGCTCTCCCCCGTTTATTCGTCGGCGCCGACAAAAATATATGTTCCCGTTTTTGGAAACAAAATTGAACTTCGCTATCCGATTTCAAAAGAACAGCTTTCATTGGCAATCAAAAATTCGGCAAACATTGAGACGCAATGGATAGATGATGAAAAGCAGCGCAACGAAAAATTCAACAATGTTTTAAAAAGCAAAGAGCCAACCGCAATTATTGAAATGCTTTGTGAACTTCATAAGAAAAGGAAAGAACGTGCCGCTATCGGCAGAAAACTGAGAAGCAACGACGAACGCATTCTTTCCGAAGCGGAAAAGATGATTCATTCGGAGTTTGCCTATGTGCTTGGTATAGAGCCGGACAATGTTCCTAAATTCATCATGCAAAAACTCGGTATTGAAGAATAAAAAATATCCCGACTTTCTTTTGAGAGCCGGGATTATTTTTATATTGGATCATTTAAGTTTTACAAATTCGCAAGCGGTTTTTGCGGCGAGAGCGGCATTGTTAAGAACAAGGTGAATATTGGAATCAAGGCTGTCGCCGCCGGTAATATCCTTAATTCTTGCAAGAAGGAACGGCGTTGTTTCTTTTCCGTGGATTCCAAGATCGCGGCTTTCTTTGATTGCACGATCAATGGCTTCATTGATAACGTCTGCATTCATCGAATACTCTTCGGGAATCGGGTTGGTTACAAGCATACCGCCCTTAAGACCCATATCACGCTTTGCGGCAAATGCAGAAGCAAGTTCTTTCGGTGAATCAAGACGATAATCAACCGAAAAGCCGCTCTTTCTTGTATAGAAAGCGGGAAGCTCGTTTGTTTGATAGCCGATTACAGGAACACCCTTTGTTTCAAGATATTCAAGAGTGAGACCGAGGTCGAGAATCGACTTTGCGCCTGCACAAATTACCATGACCGGAGTCATTGCAAGCTCTTCAAGGTCGGCGGAAATATCCATTGTAACTTCTGCGCCTCTGTGAACACCGCCGATTCCGCCGGTTGCAAAAATTCCGATTCCTGCCATTGAAGCAATAATCATTGTTGTTGCAACGGTTGTTGCGCCGTCTTCACCTTTTGCAACAAGAACAGGAAGATCGCGTCGCGAAGCTTTGATTACTTTGGTTCCCTTTTTGCCAAGGTATTCAATCTCATCTTTTGAAAGTCCCGCTTTAAGTTTTCCGCCGATTACCGCAATTGTTGCCGGAACTGCGCCGTTTTCTCTGATTGTTTCTTCAACTTTCAAAGCGGTTTCAACATTTTGCGGATAAGGCATTCCGTGAGAAATAATCGTTGACTCAAGGGCAACAACAGGTTTGTTCTCCTCAAGAGCTTTTTTTACTTCCGGTGAAATATCAAGATATTTATTCATCTTTTTGTCCTTCTTTCTGATATATCATAGTATTTTTTATACATACCTATATAATTATCGGCATTTACTTAAAAACATCGTTAAAGATTTCTGCATTAATTGATTTTTCTGTTTTGCAGACGGATGCAGCACCTTTAAGCGCAAGTTCAGCACATTCTTCAAACGGCTTTTTCAAAAGCTCCGCTGCGACCGTGCAAGCAAAAAACGCATCGCCCGCTCCTGCGGTATTTATCACAGTCTTTGAAACAGTCGGCTTTTGAATGAACTCTTTTCCGTCATATGCAATGAGTCCTTTTGAACCCATAGTCAGATAAACCCGACCGACACCGAATTTTTCAACAAGAATTTTTGCAGCTTCTCTTGCAGAATCAAAATCGCTTATTTCAACGCCTGTGAGCATTGAGGCTTCAATTGCATTCGGCTTAAAAGAATGAATATACGAAAGGCTGCTTTTGAGCCTCATAACCTTGCTTGCGGAAACGGCATCCGCAAAAATCGGTGCTTTGATGCTTTTGCAAAGGTATTCAAGAAGTGAACTTTCAAGGTTTGCATCAATAACAACTGCATTCATCTTTGAAAGCCACGGCAAAAGCGGTTCAAAAAAACTTTTTGTCAGCTTACCGTTAATTTTCATGTCGTTTACGGCGGCCGGCATATCACCGTTTTCATCGGTAATAAAAAGATAGGTTGAGTTTTGCTCATCGGCATGAAGACATAAAGAAAGGTCAATTTTGAACTTTTTTGCCTCATGTTCAATCTCGGGTGTATATGTATCGTTTCCGAGCGCGGCAACAAATTTAACGTTACAGCCGAGAAGCGAAAGATTCC
>DKDD01000109.1:0-6269 GCA_002451715.1 Ruminococcaceae bacterium UBA6857
AGGTACACATCGACGGTTATATCTTCCCATTGGTTTTTGCGGAGATAACAGCCTATTGCTTTTCGGTATGCTTCGGCCTCGTCGAACTTAATGGTGAACGACATAAACGGCGGGAAGTTATCGCTTGGGTCATATGCCATGCAGTTTGACGGATATGGCGCAGTCGTCCAAAAAGTCCTACCGGAGTATCGTTCTGCACAGGCTGCAATCGCTGAGAAATAATTTCGGCAAATCAATAAATTTACCCCGTGACTCGAAAGAGCCACGGGGTTGTTTTTTGTTTATGTGGGTCTTGCGATTATTGACTGATTTGTGTATAATGACATGAGAGATTAACGAAAAACACAAATGCTGTTATGAAGCATTATATGGGAGTTTAATAAACATGGCTAATAATATCGAGATATCTAATAACAATTTTCAAAAAACACCACTCATACCTTGTGAAAATAAGAACGATTTGTTAAACATGACCCAAAATATACTTTTTGATGTGAAAAGTGACATATCTCAAGTTCAAAAGTTTAGCATGCCGATTTCACAGCTTTCCGCACTTGGTGCCAACGTTGCGTCTCTATTACCTGCCTTCAGAACAGTAACACAAATTCCCTCAATCGATGGGGAAGTTTTTTACAAATGGGTAAATGCAGAAAAAGGAAGTGAATTAAAAGCCTTAAAAGATGGTCTAAACTGGGGTGCATACAAGACGCAAACAGGCGAATCGAAAATGGCAAAGTTTCAAAAAGTCGGTAGCATTTCATCAACAAATACAATAGAATTGCCAATTAATCCCACAACGATGATGATGGCTGTTGCGTTATTCTCTATTGAAAAGCAACTTGGAAATATAGCAGAAACACAAAAGAATATTCTCTCATTTCTTGAAGCAGAGAAAGAATCTGAAATAGAAGCAGATGTTGAAACACTTTCAAACATCATTGAAAAATATAAATACAATTGGGATAATAAGCAATTTGTCTCGAGCAACCACAAGCTGGTAATTGATATTCAAAGGACAGCAAGGAAGAACATGAATTCTTATCAAAAAAAGGTCAAAGATAGTATCTGTGAAAAGAAATTCCTTGTTTCACAAAGTAAAATCAAATCAGTTCTTGATGAACTGATTAAATCCTTCAAATATTACAGATTATCTTTGTTTGCCTTTTCCATGTCATCACTGATTGAAATTATGTTGAGCGAAAATTTTAACGAAGAAAACATTTTAGCCATTAAAAAAAATATACAAAACCTTGCATTATCATATAGGGAAACATACAGCGAATGTTCTTTATATTTAGAGAATTTGGGAAGGTCATCTGTTGAATCAAATTTATTAAAAGGCGTAGGTACTACAAGTAAAGCAGTCGGAAAAATCATCGGAAGCATTCCGAAAATTAAAGATGGGCAGATTGATGAACGCTTACAAGGAGTCGGAGAGCATATAAAAAATAAGGCAAAAGAAATTGAATCGGACAGTATTATGGCATTCGCAGAAATAAGCAATCCCGGAGTAAATATATTCACAGAAAAAATGAATGATCTGATTTTAATATTTAATCACACAAATGAGATATGCTTTGATAACAATAATATTTTTCTTATATCAAATTAACGTTCTGCATACAAATGCAAGGAGGTAATTTTTTGTATTTATTAAACAACACTTGACATTTTTCCTTTTCCATGCTATCATAAAATTTACCATAAAGAGTGGTGCGAGGGACAGACCCGTTGACCGCCCGGCAACCTGCAAAAGCGCAAGGTGCCAAAGTCTGACCGATGGTAACAAACATAAAATTGTTGCACCCGTCGGTAACTATGGGTGCTTTTCTTTTTGCCTCTCTTTACGGAAAAATTTTAAAGAGAGGTTTTTTCAATGTCAAAACTCAAAAATTTATTATCAGCTTATCCCGATAGCAAAATTTTCCTGCATTTTGAAACGAGTGAGCTTGCCCGCCGTTTTCTCGCCGATGCGGAAGCCGAGGGTTTCACTTTCGGCGACGGCGCAAATCCGACAAGCCGCGAACCGGACAGCATTTTTGCCCTCAATGACAACATGACGATAAATTATGTAGGCTCTGTCGGTCACATGGCGTTTTCTTCCGGCACGGATAAAATCGGAGATAAAAAACTGGTGAGGATTGAATACACTGAAATTTGAGTGTGATCAACATCTTGCACCTTTCTGTATTGATGATATAATATAGTCACCGATAAAAAACTAAGGACTGCCGTCAAAAGCAGTCCTTAGTTATTATAATATGCAAATATGTTTTAATTTTTACTCCGTCTGCGGTTCGGTCGTTCCGACCGTGTCAGCTCTCTTTTCCCGCGTCATCAGTACCAAAAGCAAGACCCGAACGGCAATCAAAACAGCGATTGCAATAAACGAAATCCAAGAAACATAAGTCGCAGGCATATTAACAACATTTATAAGAAACTCCCTGAAACCGGAAAAAATGTCCATAACAACCGAAGAAAGGCTGAACATGCCAAAGAACAGCAAACTGTCCTTTCGATTTTTAAAAGCCTTGGTGCAAAAAATCAGCATAAGTGCCAAAATCAAAACATCACTTGCAAGCTTTGAAATTGACGAAATAAGGTTCCAATCGCCCCGTGATGAAAAAATACTAAGAATCAAAGCCGAAAGAAAATATTCCAAGACGGTGATTAAAACCGCCGCAATAATAAGATACTCTATTTTTGTGCTGAAATAACCGTTAATAGGTTCGGTAATTGCGTGCTTTTCGCCGTGCTTTGTCAAATACAACGCCAAAAGAACAGTTGCAACAAAGCTTAATAAGGAAATTGCATATGTGATAATTGTGAGAACACCGAAGCCGTTTTCTTTTTGAAATATTGCAATAAAATCTGTAAAAATTTTTAAAACAGAGCCGACAAAAAAATTCAAGCCCAAAATCATTATGCCCTCTTTTTTGTTTTTGCAAAGCGAAAAAGTGACGATACACGTCAAGGCAAAAATAAGTACGGCGTTCAAAATCAGCAAAATAGAATACCACTTTGAGTAGTTTGTGTCTGTATAACCCACAATCCAATCTATAATCAAAGGCTGCGCCGCTTTAATTATTCCGGAAATAACCCCCGGAAGAACAAGGGCAAGAATGAGTTTTATCGGACTTGTTTCAAAAATTACGTTTTTGGTTTTTTCAAAAGCTACTTCACTTTGATAAAACGAAGGCTGAGGCTGTGAATACTGATCCATAGCGTTTTCTCCTCTTTTAATTTTAAATTTCTCTTACAGATTACACTATATCATATTCGCAAATAAGAGTCAAGTTTATTTTTGTCAGGAAATAAACAAAGGACTGCTCCGTGCGAAGCAGTCCTTGTTTTTTCGGTTACTTCAAACTTCCGTCGCCGCCCATGAGCTTTGTCATTTCTTCGATTCGTTCAATCGGAAACGGCGGTTCGCAAAGCGGTTTCATCGCAATGCTCATAAGCTTCATCGGGTTGTCGTCGGCGGCAACGCGGTTGGAACTGAGTGTTCCGCAACGGCGGCAGCGGTGGATAATCGCCCATTCGCCGTTTTTTCTTACCCAAACGGCAACGGGATCCATAATTCCGCCGCAGTCGGATTCGCGGTCACCCGGTTCAATGTCAACATGCAAACTTGAAAGGCAGTTTGGGCAATGATTGCGGTGGTCACTCCCGGCGTTTTCCGGTGTGCAAAGTCTTCCGCAAACCTTGCAGGTGAAACTGTCGTTGCAGGCGTGTGTTTTATAATAACCTTTTTCAAATGTTTTCCGTTTGTTTTCACGGTTCATAAATTAATCCTCCTGAAGAATATCGTTAAGTCCTCTTCGGGAGAAACGGCGTGTTTTTTTCACCGACCTCCCGGTCAGCTTACACACTCCAAGAATAAGTTTTTAATGTTCAAAAAAATCTCCTTAAAAAATTTATTTATTCAATTATCACAGCGCAGTTTTCGACGCCGTAATAGCTGAAATTCTTGATTACGTTTTCGTCAATTCTTTCGCCGCAGACGACAATCGGAATCGCCGGCGGACAGCTTATTGCCGCAGAAGCGCAAATTCTTCCGAGGCAGTTTTGAACTGGCAAAACTTCGCTTTTTTTGAAAATCGCCTCGCGCGGGGTCAAAACCGTTTTCGGCTTCGGCAAAGGCGGAACTTCGGTTTTGATCGGCTCTTTTCTTTTGAGCGAAAGGAGCACGCCGGAAAGCTTTTCAAAATCGCTTTCCTTGCCGAACGGCGAAAACATCACCACAACAAAATCCGGGTCGTAAAATTCGGGGAAGATGTTTTTTTCTTCCAAAACCCTTGCAATTTCTTCGCCGGTATAGCCGAAACTTTTCGGCGCAAGAGTGATTTTGAGTTCCTCGTTTTCGGGTACCGAAAAGCCGTGCAACATAAGTTTTTGTTTGAGTGTTTTTACCTTTGGCAAAAACTTTTCAAGCTCCGCTTTGAACAAAGAAAAACGGTCGTTCATCGCGTCAAGTGATTGCAAAATGAGGTATGACGGGCTGCTTGAGCCGAAAAGCGAAAGCGACGAAACCGCCCTTTCGCCAAACATTTTCGGTGCGGTTTTTGCAATATGAAGATACGCACCGCCCGTAACGACGGGGAGCGTTTTGTGCGCAGAATCGCAGCAAATGTCTGCTCCCAAATCAATGGGGTGACGTGACTGCGGCAAAAACTTTAGGTATGCGCCGTGGGCATTATCGACAGCAAGAAGAACTCCCCTCTTTTTGCAGACCCTTGCAATACCTTCAACGTCTGCCGTGTTCCCGAGATAATCGGGACTTGTGAGATAGACCGCAGTAATTGCTTTATCGTTTTCAAGCTCGGTTTCGATTTCTTCGGCCGTAACAAGGCAGGAATGATAGGTTGAGCTTTTCTTCGGAAAAAGCCACTTGATTTTTATTCCGAGCAGGGCGCAGGCATTGAGAAATGCCTTGTGTGCGTTCCGCGCGGCCAAAATGTAAGGCTCTTTTTCCTCTTCAAAAGCGTGAAGCGCAAGAAGATGAAGCATTGCCTGAATACAAAGCGTTGAGCCGCCGGTCGAATAAAACGTGTTAAAACCGAAAGCTTCGCTTGCATTCTTTTCGCTTTCTGCGATTATTCCGTTCGGTGCAAAAAGGTTGTCCGCTCCGTCAATTTCGGTAATGTCAAACTTTTCAAAACCGAAAAAATTCTCGCCCTTGTGGCCGGGCATATGAAAACGAACAGGTTCGCTTTCGGCGTATTTTTTCACAAAGTCGCAAATCGGTGCGCTCATTCGTCGTCACCGAGTTCGCGTGCAATTGCAACGGCAAGCGCACATTCCATGCGCTTTTTGAAAAGGTCACAGCCGTATTTATATACGCCGCGAACCGAACCGGTTGCGTGGTACGCATTCGCCGCACAGCCGCCGGAGCAATAAAGTCTTGCCCAACAGGAGCGGCACTCCTCTCTTGCATAAACGTTGCAGGAAGCAAAGTCATTTTGAATTTCCTTGTTTTCAACACCGTTCCAAATGTCGCCAAGCTTGAATTTTTCGTCGCCGACAAACTGGTGGCAGGGATAAAGGTCGCCCCAAGGAGTTACCGCCATGTATTCCGTTCCCGAACCACAGCCGGAAATGCGCTTATAAATGCACGGACCGCCTTTGAGGTCGATCATGTAATGATAAAACGTGAACGGTTTTCCCTCTTTGTCGCGCTCAAGCATAAGCTTTGCAAGGTCCTCATATTGCTTCATAACAAGCGGCTTATCCTCTTCTGTTAGGGCGGCAGGATCATCTGCGGCGGCAACAACGGGTTCCATTGAAAGTTCGGAGAAACCGAGGTCAAGCATTGTTTTGATATCCTCAAGAAAATCCGGATTAGCATGAGTAAACGTTCCGCGCATGTAATAATTCTTTCCGCCGCGAGCTTCAACAAACTTTTGGAACTTTGGAACAATCTTTTCCCAGCTTCCGTTTCCGGCGTAATCAACGCGGTAGCGGTCGTGAACCTCTTTTCTTCCGTCAAGGCTCAAAACAACGTTGCTCATTTCGCGGTTTGCAAAGTCAATAACGTCATCGTCAACCAAAACGCCGTTTGTTGTGAGAGTGAAGCGGAAGTTTTTGCCCTTTTCTTTTTCGATACTTCTTGCGTACTCAACAAGCTTTTTGACAACGTCAAAGTTCATCAGCGGTTCACCGCCGAAAAAGTCAACTTCAAGGTTGCGCCTTGTTCCGGAGTTTTCAATAAGGAAATCGAGCGCACGTTTTCCGACTTCAAAGCTCATCAAAGCGCGTTCACCGTGATA
>DKDD01000109.1:6320-7745 GCA_002451715.1 Ruminococcaceae bacterium UBA6857
CAGTTGAGGTTGCAGGTGTGCGCAATATGAAGACAAAGCGCCTTGATAACACCCGATGTGCGCGCCTTGAGTTCACCCGCCATCGGTTCAAACTCATCTTTTGTGAAAAGCTTTCCGGCAGCTTTGAGTTCTTCAATCTGGACGTAACATTCTTCAATATCTTCGTTTGTGATATCGGCTTCGTTTTTATATTTTTCCCTGATTTTTGAAAGCACGGTTTCTTTGCCGTTCTCTTCAAAAAGCGAAATGATGTCATAGGCAACGTCGTCCACAACGTGAACAGCTCCGGAGCAGACATCAAGAACAACATTGAGACCGAGCAATTTGTATTGGTGGATCATAAATTGTCTCCCGTATTGAAAATGCCGTCCTATGGGACGGCATTGTTTTTAATTGCGTGTCAATTAATTAATCATTGCTCGTTCTTGTTTTCGCAAGCCTGATTAGCAATTCCGCAGCTTGTTTTGCAAGCGGACTGGCAGGAAGTCTGGCATTCGCCGCAGCCGCCTTTTTTTGCGCTTTCGCAAAGATTGCGGGTCTCGATAGTCTTAATATGTTTCATATCTATTTACCTCCATATCTTATTTTCCGTGATATTGTATCATATATCACAGGACTTGTCAATTAATCGGCACGGATTTTCCGCCGTATTTATAAGTTTTGAAACGTCACCCGACTGAATTGCGCCGATGTTTTGCTTTATAAACTCTCTGTCCTTATCCCACCAGCGAAACGAAAGCAGTTTTTGAACGGTTTCTTCGTCAAAACGCTTTCGAATCGGTCTTGCCGGCACACCGCCGACTATTGTATAAGGCTCAACGTCTTTTGTGACGACCGCTCTTGCGCCGATGATTGCACCGTCGCCGATTTTCACGCCGGAAAGTATAACAGCTTCAAAACCGATCCAAACGTCGTTGCCGATTACAATATCGCCTTTGTTGTCCCAAGAATCGGCAACGTTTTTTCTGTCAAGTCCCCATTCTTCAAAAAAGAGCGGAAACGTATAGGTTGAAAGCGATTTTAGGGTATGATTGGCACAATTAAAAATAAATTTTGCCGAGCAGGCAACCGAACAAAATTTTCCGATTACGAGCTTGTCGTGATTTATTGGGTAATGATAAAGAACGTTGTTCTTTTCAAAATCGCGCGGATCATTTACAAAGTCATTATATATCGTGTAATCGCCGACCTCGATGTTTTTGCCGGTGATGACATTTTTCAAGTATACCGTTTGAGTGTCTCCCGTTCGGGGATAGATTTTATTATCCGGAACCGTCATGATTCTTCCTCCTAAAAAATTTATTCGAGTACGATTCCGGCAAAAGCAATGCAGCGTTTCATTTTTTTCACACCCTTTCTTTTTTTATTATATACCTCAAAAAGCAAAAAAGCAATCGGCAAAACGTTTTTTCCGCCGCGCAGTAC
>DKDD01000109.1:7811-14778 GCA_002451715.1 Ruminococcaceae bacterium UBA6857
TCTCCGCAAAAACGCAAAATTATTTTCATTTTGTTATAGAAATCTTTCCGTATATATGGTATTATAATATGAATGATTTTGTGCGAAGAAAACAAAAACCCGTTCTTTTAACTTGTATTAGACATTTTAAGATAAAGTTATATCAAGGAGGACTACGATTATGAAAAATACGAAAAAAATTATTTGTGCCATGCTTGCAATTTTTATGCTTCTTTCCTTTGCCGCCTGCGGGGAAAAAGGCGGTGACCCGGCTTCGTTCATCGTCAATTCCACTTCCGAATCCGGCAGCGGAGACCTCAGCGAAGATGTTAAAATCAACATTCCCGTCGCGCTCATTGACGAAAAATATCAAGACGATATCGACGCTTTTTGCAGCGAATACGGCTTTGAAAAAGGAAAAAGCAATTCCGACGGAACGGTAACGGTTAAAAAGGACGCCCTTTCATACAATCTTCTTTTGACAAGAATCGGTATGCAAACAATTCAAAAAATCTATGCCGTTGCGGAAGATGGAGATTTTCCGTATGTCAAAGGCATTCAAAGCTATGACGACAAAGACTTTGCCGCGGTTTCGGTTCTTGTTAACCGCGAAAAATATTCTTCGGCAAAAGACCCGGCTCTCATGCGCCTTTCAATTGTTAAAAGCTGCTTGATATATCAAGCTTTCGCCGGAATCGAAGAGCCGAAATTCACGCTCACCGTTGTTGACAACAAAACAAAAGAAACAATCGAAGAAAAAACATACACTTCCGCTGATATTCAGTAACTAATATAAAATTCAGAAAGGAACGGAAAAAACAATGCAAATGACTTTCCGCTGGTTCGGCGAAACAAAAGACACCGTCTCGCTTGAACAGATAAGACAAATTCCGGGCGTTACGGGCGTTGTTCCCGCACTTCACACCCTCCCCTGCGGCGAAGCCTGGCCGCTTGACATGATTATTGAAATGAAAAAGCAGATTGAAGACGCGGGTCTTACAATGGAATGCATTGAATCGGTCAATGTTCACGAAGACATCAAATTAGGTCTTCCGTCAAGAGAAAAATATATCGAAAACTATATCGAAAGCATACGCAACCTTTCAAAAGCCGGAGTGAAAGTTATCTGCTATAACTTTATGCCCGTTTTCGATTGGACAAGAACCGACCTTGCAATGGATATGGGCAACGGCGCAACCTGCCTTTGCTATAACGGCGAACAGATTGAAGGCAAAAGTCCGGAAGATATGTTCCGCGAAATTGACGAAAACTCAAACGGCTATGCAATGCCCGGCTGGGAAACCGAACGCATGGGCGAAATCAAGGATCTTTTTGAAAAATACAAAGGCATTACCGCCGAAGATCTTTGGACGAACCTTGAGTACTTCCTTAAAAGAATCATCCCCGTTTGCGAAGAATGCGACGTAAAAATGGCAATTCATCCGGACGATCCGCCATGGGACATTTTCGGTCTTCCGCGAATCATCAGAGACATTGATTCAATCAAACGCTTTTTAAAACTTGTCGATTCGCCGTATAACGGACTGACGTTCTGCACAGGCTCGCTCGGCGCAAGCGAAAAGAACGACCTTCCCGCAATGATCAGAGAAGTCGGAGACCGCATTTATTTTGCCCACATCAGAAATGTTAAACGAATCGGCAACCACTTTCATGAAACAGCTCACCTTTCTTCCGAAGGCAGCCTTGATATTTATGAAATTGTTAAGGCACTTCAGGATGTCGGCTTTGACGGCTATATCCGTCCCGACCACGGAAGAATGATTTGGGGCGAAAAAGCACGTCCCGGTTACGGACTTTATGACCGCGCACTCGGCGCAGCCTACATAAACGGCGTTTGGGAAGCGGTTCAAAAAAGCAGAAGATAACAGAGAGAAACGAAGAATTAAGAACAATCGGAGTGTTTTTATAAAATGGCAAAACTTTATTTTCGCTACGGCGCAATGAATTCAAGCAAAAGTGCAAATGCCCTCATGGTCAAGTATAACTATGAAGAGCAGGGTCAGCGGGTAATCATCACAAAACCCGCCGTTGACACGCGCGACGGCGAACATAAGATCCGTTCGCGAATCGGTCTTGAATGCGACTGCGTCTGGTTCCACGAACTTCGGGAAGAAGAGATTAAAAAGGTTGACTGCCTCATTGTTGACGAAGCACAGTTCCTTTCAAAAGAAGACTGCGAATTTCTTGTTCATGTTGTTGACGACCTCGGCGTGCCCGTAATTTGCTACGGACTGCGCGCAGATTTCAAAGGTGACCTTTTTCCCGGAAGCATGTATCTTCTTGCGTGGGCAGACACAATTGAAGAAGTTAAAACAATCTGTTGGTGCGGAAAAAAGGCAACCTGCAACGCACGGTTCGACGAAAACGGAATTATCAAAGAGGGCGAACAGGTTGTGCTCGGTGCAAACGAAAAATACACAAGCCTTTGCAGAAAGCATTGGCGCGAGGGAAAACTCGCCCCGAACAAAGGCTGACTTATAAAATAAAGCCGGCTTAACGGCAAAAGAAGAGTAAGAAGCAGGAAGGAAAAGGTCATAAAATGAGCTTTATTGAATTTGAATCCGTTTATAAAAGATATCAAACCGGCGAAATCATCATCACCGCCGCAGACGGAGTAAACTTTAAAATTGAAAAAGGCGAATTCTGCCTTATCGTCGGCGCAAGCGGCGCCGGTAAATCGACCGTTCTTAACCTTCTCGGCGGAATGGATACCTGCGACGACGGCAAAATAAGAATTGCAGGAAAGCCGATCAACAAACTCACCCCGGAAGAACTTATCGACTATCGCCGCTATGACGTCGGCTTTGTTTTCCAGTTTTATAATCTTATTCCGAACCTCACCGCGCTTGAAAACGTTGAGCTTGCCTCGCAGATTGCAAAAAAACCGCTTTCGCCTGAAAAACTGCTCAAAAAAGTCGGTCTTGAAGAAAGAATGGACAACTTCCCCTCTCAGCTTTCGGGCGGCGAACAGCAGCGCGTTTCGATTGCAAGAGCGCTTGCAAAGAACCCGAAGCTTCTTCTTTGCGACGAACCGACGGGTGCTCTCGATTACAAAACCGGAAAGCAGATTTTGAAACTGCTTCACCGAACCTGCCGCGAAACCGGAACAACCGTTGTTGTAATTACCCACAACTCCGCGCTTGCCGATATGGCAGACAGAATCATAACCATGCGAAGCGGAAGAGTTATTCAAATTGCCGTCAATGACAGACCTGTTCCCGTTGACCTTCTTGAATGGTAAAAAAGCGACTCTTTCGTTTGAGGTGAATTTTAAAAATGACTAACGCTTTGTTTAAAGATACGCTCAGAACAATTGAGCGAACACGGTCGAGATTCTTTTCGATTGTTGCAATCGTTGCGCTCGGAATCAGCTTTTTTGCCGGGATGAACGCAACCGCGCCGGATATGCTTGACACCGCGGCGCAATATTACAAAGATACCAACGCAATGGATATCGGCATAACTTCAACCGTCGGTCTTTCGAACGAGGACCTTCAAACGCTTTCTTCAATCAACGGCGTTGAAGCGATTACCGGCGAAAAGTTTTTTGACGGCAACCTAAAAATCAACGGACAGAACGCAACCGACCTTGACGGTTCCCAGCTTACGGTTCGCGCGCTTTCGCTCGACCTTGAAAAAGTTTCCGCCTATACCCAGGGTGTCGATGACAAATCTTTCCTCAACCGTCCCCAGCTTATTGAGGGAACGTGGCCGACTTCGCCCGACCAGTGCGTTGTTGACAAAAGTGTTCTTTCAACGCCGGACGGCTTTGAAATCGGCAATGTTATTACGATTGAGGGCGATTCCGCCGACGCTTCATCCTCACTTAAAAACACACAGTTCACGATAACCGGCATAATCCGTTCGCCTCTTTATATCTCATATGAACGCGGCTATACAACAATCGGAACCGGAAAACTCGGAACTTTCATTTATATTTCATCGGAAAACTTCACTTCCGATTACTTCAACAGCTTTTCGATTAAACTTGCCGGAACCGAAAACATGGATCCGTATTCAAAAGAATATGAAAACTATGTTGCACCGTTCACGGATTACCTGACTTCAATCGCGCAGGAAAGAATTGACATCCGCGTTTCGGAAATTAAAGACAAGTATTCATCCGAAGTTTCCGAGCAGGAGCAAAAATACGCCGAAGCAAAAGCCGAAGCGGAAACCCAGCTTGCCGAAGGCGAAGCAAAGGTTAAAGAAATTCTTGACCTTGCGGAAAACGGAGACAAAAAACTTGCCGAATACAAAGAGGAATACAACAAAAAAGTTACCGAAGCCTCTTCAAAAATCGACCAAAGCAAACTTGAACATTCCGAACAGTATAAAAAATGGGAAGAAAAGCGCGACAAGTATAACGAAACAAAAAAACTTGTTGACGAATATTCAAACGCAGAAGTCGATTACAAAAACGCACAGACCCAATATAACGTTGCAAACACACAGGTAAACAGCCTTTTGACAACGGTTTCCTATCTTGAAAAGCTTGTTTCAACAACCCGTTCCGCTATGACGCAGTTTGACCAAACGCAGGACAACAATGCTCAGGCAATTAAAGACCGTTTCAAAGAATCCGGTCTTGTCGGCGTTGAGGTTGACCAAATCATGTCAACAATTAACAGCTTCACCGCCGTCGGCACTGCGGAAGAAATGGCGGCATACATGGAGCCGCAGCTTCAGGAATTTGAAGAAAAGCTTGCCGCTTCAAAAAAAGAACTCAGCGACGCGCAGACCGAGCTTGCTTCAAAAAAAGCCGAACTTGAAAAGGCAGAACGCCTTGTTAACATTCTCAAAACCGTTGAAGCCCAGCTTCAAACAGCCGAAAGCGAACTCAAGGAAGCCGAAAAAGAACTCACAAGCGCAAACTATGACATTCAGCTCGGCGAACTTGAAGTTCTCAACCAGCTTTCGGATTCCAAAAACCAAATCACAAACTTTGAAACAAATCTTCAGCTTGCAAAAGAAAAAGCAAAAACCGCCGAAGCCGATTTTGAAGCGCAAAAAGAAGAAGTTAACAAAAAGCTTGAATCGGCTAAGCTTCAGCTTGACGAAGCAAAAAACTTTCTTTTGAACCTTGACAGCGGAAAATGGTATGTTCAAAACCGCGACGACGCCCTCATGGGCTTTTCCGAACTTGAACAAACAGCAAAAAGAACCGCCGCAATTTCAAGACTTTTCCCGTGGATATTTTTCCTTGTTGCCGCGCTCGTCTGCCTCAACACTATGACACGAATGGTTGAAGACGACCGCACCCAGCTTGGAACACTCAAAGCGCTCGGCTTCAAAAGCAACGAAATTGTTGCAAAATATCTTTTCTATTCCTTTGTTGCAAGCGCAATCGGTTCTTTTGCGGGAACAATGCTCGGCTTTGCAATCTTCCCGTTTGCAATAACAAAAGCATATTCGATTCTTTTTGCCCTGCCGTCGGTAATCATTTCTTACCGTTTCGGCTATGCGATTCCGGCAATGATTATTTCAATCGGAGTTACCGTTCTTTCGGCATATCTTGCGTGCAACCGCAGTCTTAAAACAAGCGCGTCAACGCTCATGCGCCCGAAAGCACCAAGAGGCGGAAAACGAATTTTCCTTGAAAGATTTCCGAACTTTTGGAAAAAGCTCAGCTTTTCTGCAAAAATTACTCTTCGAAACGTTTTCAGAAACAAAAAGCGTTTCATCATGGCTGTTCTCGGCGTAATGGGCTGCACCGGTCTCATGGTTGCCGCGTTCGGTCTTCAAAACTCAATCAATGTCATGCTTGACAAGCAGTTTTTGGATTCAGACAGCATCGTTTCCTACGACATGCAGGTTGTTCTGAACGGTTCATATGATACGAACGTTGCAACGCCGGACGCTGTGGCAACCGTTGCTTCGCGCCCCGAAGTTGCCGTTTCAAACCTTAATTACATGAAAGTTCTCAACACAAGCGGCAGTAAATCCGATAAACTTATGGAAACCTATCTCATGGTTCCGGAAAATGCGGATCTTCTTCCCGGCTTTATAAGACTCAAAGACGCAAAAAGCGGAAAAGCTCTTGCACTTCCGCAAAACGGCGCGGTAATTACCGAAAAGCTTTCAAAAGAGCTTGGCGTTTCCGTCGGTGATTACATCTTTGTTCATGTTTCGGACGGATATGTTGTTCAGGTTCCCGTTGCGGCAATTGCGGAAAACTATATTTTCCATTACGTCTTCATGACAAAGGAAGTTTACTCCGCCCTTTTTGCCGGCAATGCGCGATATAATTACATCATGGCGAACTTTAAAACCGAGCTTACCGGAACACAAAAAGAAGAACTTTCAAAAGCACTCATGGATGAATATGACATCACCGCCGTTTCCTATGCCGAAGAGACGCAGCAGACATTTGAGCATATTATTGATTCGCTCAGCTATGTTGTTATCATTCTTGTCATTTCGGCCGGTCTTCTTTCGTTCATTGTTCTTTATAACCTTTCTTCAATCAACATTAACGAACGAATAAAGGAAATTGCAACAATCAAAGTTCTCGGGTTCAGAAAACCCGAAGTCACGCGATATATTTTCAGAGAAAACCTGCTTTTGAGTGTTATCGGAACACTCTGCGGTCTGCTTTTGGGAATTATTCTTCACAGAATGATAATCGCCGTCGGCGAGGTTGACATATTGATGTTCTCGCGTTCGGTCGGTTTCATGAGTTTTGTTTATTCGGCAGTTCTTTCAATGGCGTTTTCTCTTTGCGTCAACCTTGTTCTTCGCCGCAACCTTGACCGCGTTGACATTGTTGAATCGCTTAAATCAAACGAGTAAGGTGATTACTTTATGAATTTTAAGGAAGACGGAAAATTCGCTCTTCTTTCGCTTGGCGAAGTCATGCTTCGCTTTGACCCCGGTGAGGGAAGAGTGAGAAATGCGCGTTCTTTCACCGTTTGGGAGGGCGGCGGAGAATACAACGTTGCCCGCGCCCTTTCAAAGTGTTTTCGGC
>DKDD01000109.1:14818-24977 GCA_002451715.1 Ruminococcaceae bacterium UBA6857
AAAACCGCCGTTGCAACCGCACTTTGCGAAAACGACATCGGTTTTCTTATTGAAGACCTCATCATGCAAGGCGGCGTTGACACCTCGTTCATTCGGTGGAAAACTTTTGACCAAATCGGCAAAAGCTGCCGCAACGGACTCAACTTTGTTGAGCGCGGCTTTGGAATAAGGGGCGCAAAAGGCACCTCCGACCGCGGAAATACCGCTGTTTCGCAAATTAAAAAAGGCGACTTTGACTGGGACAAAATTTTTTCTTCCGGCATAAAAGTTTTTCATACCGGCGGAATTTTCTGCGCCCTTTCGGGCAGTACCTCTGCCGCGGCGCTTGAAGCGGTAAAAAAGGCAAAGGAATACGGTGCGATTGTTTCGTTCGATTTTAACTTTCGTCCGTCGCTTTGGGCGTGTCTTGAAAGCGAAGCGGAAGTCAAAAAGAACATCGGTGAAATTCTTCGCTATGCCGACATCGTTTTCGGAAACGAATTTGACTTTTCAAAAGTGCTCGGCTTTGTTCCGGAAAAGGGCGCCGACCTTGATATTCACGATGACGAAAGATACTTTCGCTTTATGAAAACAGTAAGCGAAAAATATCCGAACATCGAACTGATTGCAACAACAGTCAGAACCGTTCATTCCGCGTCCTGCAACAGTCTTCGCGCGGTATGCTTTGAAAAAGGAAAAGACGAACTTTTGAAAACAGAAACGCTTGAAAATCTCAGTGTTCTTGACCGCATAGGCAGCGGCGACAGCTTTGCTTCGGGCTTTATTTTTTCGCTTCTTCGCGGCGATGATACAGACTATGCGCTCCGGTTTGCGCTTGCAAACGCCGCCCTTGCCATGACAACTCCGGGCGACACTTGTGCCGCAACGCTTTCTGATGTTGAAAACATTGTAAATAAAAAATCTGCAAAGGTTGTGAGATAAAATGCCACTTGTTAACATGAAAGACCTTCTTGCCGACGCGCAAAAGCGCAACTATGCGGTGGGTTCGTTCAGCGTTGCAAACATGGAGATGGTGCTCGGCGTAATCAAAGCCGCAGAGGAAACGCAGTCTCCGATTATTCTTCAAATTGCCGAAGTTCGGCTCAACCACTCCCCTCTTGCGCTCATCGGTCCGCTCATGGTTGCCGCGGCGGAAGAAGCAAGCGTTCCCGTTGCGGTTCACCTTGACCACGGAAAAACGCCCTGCTGCATTGAGCAGGCACTCGACATCGGCTTTACGTCGGTAATGTTTGACGGCTCGCACCTTCCCGTTGACGAAAACATTGAAATCACAAAGGGAATCGTTGAAATTGCAAAGGAATACGGCGCGGCGGTTGAAGCGGAAATCGGTTGTGTTGGCGGAAGCGAAGACGGCAGTGAAGACATTGCAATCAACTGCACCTCTCCCGAACAGGCAAAACGCTTTGCCGAAGAGACCGGGGTTGACGCGCTTGCAATCGCAATCGGAAATGCCCACGGAAATTACAAGGAAGAACCGAAACTTCGCTTTGACATTCTTGAAAAGGTTCATGAACTTGTCAAAACGCCGCTCGTTCTTCACGGCGGAACAGGAATCAGCAAAGAGGACTTTATCCGCTGCCACCAAAGCGGAATCAAGAAAATCAACATTGCAACCGCAACTTTTGATTCTGTTGAGCGTTCGGTGCGCGAAAGCTATGAAAAAGGAGAAATTCACGGCTATTACGATCTTCATCAAGCGGAGATTGAAGGCGCATATCAAAACGCGAAAAAACACATGGAAATTTTTTATTCGGTTGGAAAAGCCGAAGATATAGATTTATTTTAAAGGAGATTTTACTATGAAATACGTTGAATTTGATGAAAGCCGCCCGTTGGACGTTATCCCCATCGGAAGAATTGCAATCGACTTTAACCCGACGGACATGAACCGTCCGCTTTCCGAAAGCTGCAACTTCAACAAATACGTCGGCGGTTCGCCGGCAAACATTGCAGTCGGTCTTGCAAGGCTCGGCAAAAAAGTCGGCTTTATCGGAAAAGTTTCCGATGATCAGCACGGCGATTATGTTGTCAACTACTTCAAAAACGACGGAATTGACACTTCGAACATTGTCAGAGCAAAGAACGGCGAAAAAATCGGTCTTACTTTTACCGAAATCAAAAGCCCGACCGAAAGCAGTATTCTTATGTATCGCGACGGCGTTGCCGACCTTATGCTTGAACCGAGTGAAGTAAACGAAGATTACATAAAAAGCGCGAAAGCACTTGTAATTTCCGGTACAGCACTTTCACAGTCACCGTCAAGAGAAGCTGTTCTCAAGGCAATGATGCTTGCAAAAAAGAACGGCACTGTTGTCATTTTTGACATCGACTATCGCCCGTACACATGGAAAAACAAGGACGAAATTTCGGTTTACTATTCACTTGTTGCCGAAAACAGCGACATCATTCTCGGCTCGCGCGAAGAATACGACCTCACCGAAGCTATCATGGGCGTTTGCAAAACCGACGAAGAAAGCGCAAAACGCTGGCACTCACACGGCGCAAAAATCGTCATCATCAAGCACGGCAAGGACGGTTCAACCGCCTATACCAACGACGGAAAGAGCTACTCAATCAAACCTTTCCCCGTCAAGGCGATGAAAGGCTTCGGCGGCGGCGACGGCTACGCTTCGGCATTTATCCGCTGTTTGCTTGAAGGCTGGGACGTTATTGACGCGCTTGAGTTTGGAACGGCTTCCGCTTCAATGCTCATTTCCGCCCACAGCTGTTCGGCCGCAATGCCCACCGTTGACGCTGTTGAAAAGTTCATTAAGGAAGAAAAAGAACTTTACGGCGAAATGGTTGCAAGGGTTTGAAACGAACATAAAAGTAAAGACCGCATGAACATAACCGAAAAAATTACAGAATACCTCAAAAAAACATACTCACCCCATACGATTTTGCTTTACGGCTCATATATGCGCGGCGACAACGATGAGTCAAGCGACTTTGACTGCATTGTGATCACCGACAAAAAGGAGAAAAAGCACGATTCGTCCGTGATTGAAAACGTTCGGCTTGACTGTTTCATTTATACCGACGAAGAAATCGAAAGCGAAAGCACGGAAACTTTTCTTGCGGCGTATGACTGCAAAATCGTTCTTGACAACGGAACGGGAAAACGGCTCAAGGAACGCGTTGAAAAGCACGTTCAAAGCCACACAAAAACAGATGAACAAGAGAAAGAGTTCATCGCTTCATGGGCAAGAAAAACGCTTGAGCGCATCAAAAAGGGCGACGACGAAGGCTCGTTCCGCGCCGTTTGGCTTTTCACGGAAAGTCTTTCAGATTATTTTTCGCTGAGAGATATGTTTTACTTCGGCAGCAAAAAAGCCATTCGTTATTTGAAAGAAAACGACGAAAAAGGCTACGCGCTTTTTCACAAGGCGGCCTTTGAGCGGACGAACGAAGCGATTGAAAACTGGGTTCGGTATGTGATTGAAAAGACATAAAAATACAGCATACGTTTGTTACCAAATACGGGCAAACGTATGCTGTTTTAGTTTGTATTACTTACGGTTTTCTTTCCGAACCGATTTCAAAATGGTATTTCACTATTCCGAGATCAAGTTTTGTATAAAACCCGCGTCCACTCATTCGTAAAGGAAATCAAGACGAATAAACGGCGCAAAAAACGGGATCGGTTTTTTCCGACCCCGTTTTTTGTATGCGGTAAAATTATTCTGTTCTGAGTGCTTCAACAGGATCTTTCTTCGCGGCGAGCGAGGAGGGAATAAGTCCTGCAATGAATGTCAAGAATACGCTGACGCAAACGAGCCACAAGCCGTCTGTGAACGGAAGAACCGCTGTGATCGGCGCACCGGTCAGGTGCTTGAGCAAAAGATTTATCGGTATCTCGCACAGTATTGTGACCCCGATACCTATAAGACCGGCCGAAAGACCGATGATGAACGTTTCTGCGTTGAATACGTTTGAAACGTCGCGCTTTGAAGCGCCGATACTTCTCAAAATACCTATTTCTTTCGTTCTTTCAATAACCGAAACGTAAGTGATGATACCGATCATGATTGAAGAAACAACAAGCGAAATTGCAACGAAGATAACGAGCGTATAGGTTACGATGTTGATTGCCTGCATTGCAACGTTCATTGCGATTCCGATATAGTCGGTGCAGTTGATCGTAAGCTCTTCATGTCCGTCCTCGGTAACCTTTTTGTTGTAATAATCAACCATGTTGTTGACTTCTTCTTTGGTATCAAAATCTTTCGGATAAAGAGCAATTGAAGTCGGGTTATCCTCGTCGGAATAACCGATGGTTTCATAGGTTTTTTCAAGCGAGCATTTTGAATTTACGGTGTCTATGTATGCCTGCTTGAACGCAAGAACCTGATCGTCCGTGAGATAGCCTTCCATCAGCTTTTTCTGAAGGTCTGACATATCGCCGAAGTCGAACATCGAGGACATATCGGTGATGTCAATCTGCGAAAGATCCATATCCTTTGCCATGCTGAGGAACGGGGTGATGTTGAGCTTGCTGAAGTCGATTTCGTTGAGGTCGATGTCTGCAAGGTCAAAGTCGTTGACTGTTTTGTCAAAAAATTCCATGCCTGTGAGAACGTCTTTCTTCGGGTTTGCAAGCTGTTCTTTAACAACTTCGGAATTTCTTGTTCTGTCAAGAGCATAGTCCATAAGGCCGCCCATATAACCGATATAGCCGTTACCGACGGAAAGAACATTATCTTCGCCCGGACGAAGGATTCCGACAACCTTTACGTCGATTGCGTCTTTAAGCTGGTTGCTGACATAAAGGGCATTGTTTCTCATGTCGCTCCAAAGTCCGGTTTTTTCGTCCTTGTGCATAAGGTCGCTGTTGGTGAGCATTTTGAAATTGAGTCCGAGAATATCATCATATGAGATTTTTTCGGCATCTCCGCTTTCAAGCTTGTCTCCGCCGGCAAGGGCGTTCATAAGGTTTGCGGTGAACTGGCTTTGGTCTTTAAGTCCGAGTGCGTATGCCATAAGTTCGGTGACTTCGTTGTTTCCGTCAACAATTACAACAACTTCGTTGTAATCCTGCGGAAGGCGGCCGTAAATTACATCGTAATAGTCTCCGATTGTTTCGTTATCGCCGACAAGCTGCTTCCAAAGGTTGGTGTAGCTGTCGATATCAACAAAGCCTTCAAGGCTTGAAATTGACTGCATATTGAGGTTATCAAGCAGTGTGCTCGGGTTAACCTGAACGGGGTTTTCGCCGTCCTGAACACGATAGATGTTGAGCTTTGTTGTGTAATTGAACTGAACATCGTTGCAGTATTCGTCAAACGTGCTTCTATTTTCATCAATATACTTTTTGAAGCTTTGAAGGTTGTTTGAGTTAGACTGGGCAACAAAAGTGTTGATCATCGTATTGAAAGATGTGTTAACATAAACCGCGTCTTTGTCATGGTCAACGCCGAGCAGCGGATTGAGTCCGAGAGCGGTTTGAAGAAGACTGTCGGTGTTAACGGCTTCCTTTTCAACCGACATCGGGAACAGCAAAAGCGCGTCGCTTTCGATTTTTGCAATGTAGCCGTTAATTCCGTTTGAAAGTGCAAGAACAAGGGCAATACCGATGATACCGATACTTCCGGCAACGGCAGTCAAAATTGTTCGCGCGCGCTTTGTGACAAGGTTACGCATTGAAAGGGTGAAAGCGGTTGCCATTGACATGGATGGCTTTTTGCCTTTCTTTCTTTCTTCCTCTGCTTTTTCCTTTTCAATTTCAAAGTCTTTTTCGGTCGGAGTGAACGGGTTTGAGTCGTCGATTACGTTACCGTCGAGGCAGCGGATAACTCTTGTTGCATACTGAAGAGCAAGTTCCGGGTTATGTGTAACCATGATAACAAGCTTATCTTTTGCAACTTCTTTAAGAAGCTCCATAATCTGAACGCTTGTTTCGCTGTCAAGTGCGCCGGTCGGTTCGTCGGCAAGGATGATATCGGGGTTGTTGATGAGCGCACGGGCAATTGCAACACGCTGCATCTGACCGCCTGACATCTGCGTCGGGCGTTTATAGATATGCTTTTCAAGTCCGACCTTTTTGAGCGCTTCAATTGCTTTTTCGCGGCGTTCCTTTTTCGATACACCGGAAAGTGTGAGAGCAAGTTCAACGTTTGCAAGAACGGTTTGGTGTGTGATGAGGTTATAACTTTGGAAAACGAAACCGATTGAATGGTTGCGATAGGTATCCCAGTCGCCGTCGGTGAACGTTTTGGTTGATTTTCCGTTGATTACAAGATCGCCGCTTGTGTAACGGTCAAGACCGCCGATGATATTAAGCATTGTTGTTTTGCCGCAGCCCGAAGGGCCGAGGATTGCAACAAACTCGCTTTCTCTGAAGTTAATGCTGATGTTTTTCATTGCACGGACGGTGGTGTCGCCCGTAACATAATCTTTAACAATATTTTTAAGTGCCAGCATTTCTTACGCCTCCTTATTATCTGCTTTTTTCTCGGGTTTAGCTTCTTTTTTAAGAGCCTTTTCCGCTTTTCTTCTCTCGATAAGAATCTTGATTCTGTCGCGTCTCCAAATAAGGAACGCCGCAATCAGAAGAAGAACGATAACAATCGGAATAATTATTTTCGGAGCGTCCGACTTTTTATCTTCGGGCTGATAGATAATCTCTTTGTCATAGACATATACACCCGTTGTTGTTGAAACCGCTCTTTCGCGGAAGAAGAGTTTATAAAGCCATTCAATCGTTTCGTCGGTTGTCATTTCTGCCATCTGTTCGCCGATACCCGAAGAATACTGAGAGAACATTGAATTGTCTCCGTCTTTCGGAGCCATCATCTCGCTGACAACCTTGCTGTTTTCCGGTGCTCTGATTGCATCGACAAAATAGCGAAGAAGCGTGATAAGAACCGCTGTCTGGTCTGCTTTAACAACATATACCGTTTCTCTTTTTCCGTCAAAAGTGCGTTTGCTCTTGACCGAAGCGATTGAACCGATGCCGGCAACCGATTTGAGATCCGGCTTTTTGAGCTTGAGCGTATCCTTTGCAAGTTTTGGAACGGCTTTTTCAACTTTGCCGATTATGTCGGTCTTTTTGATTTTTTCAAGGTCAAGACCGAGCGACGAAAGGTCAATTCCAACACTTTCCGAAAGATCGGTAAACGGTTTTGTGAGGTTTTCAAGGCACTGCATGAGCGAACCGTTGGAAACAAAGTAAAGAAGATTCGGCAAAATTTCGGTCAGTGTATAAACCGGCTTTTTGCAGATTTTGTCAACAAGGTCAAGAACCGGTCTGACGATTGTGCTGATGATTTTGCTGCTGCCTTTGCATTTTTCATACTGGCTGTATGTGAGAATGTGTCCGTCCGGGCAACCGAGCGCTTCAAGAACGGGAATGACCGCTGTGTTATATCCGTTTGTTCCGGGAATGTTTACAGAATCAAGAACCGTCAGCGTACCGTTTGCAAAAAGCATTTCAAAAACGGGTTCAAACGGCATGAGAACTGCGGTGAGAGCAGTTTCAAAATAGCTTCTGCTTCCGTTTTTGAAGCAGGACGCAAGTCTGTCTTCGCTGATGTATTTCCAACTGTATGTGCCTGAAAGATAGGAGCTTGCGGTGTAATATCCGCTGTTTCGAAGGTAAGAGGCAACGGCGTTCGGGCTGACACTTATTCCGAGGGCGGAAACCGCGCTTTGCATATCCGAGCTTTCAAGTGCGCCGTAAATGCCTTTCATCAGCTTTGCAAGAACCGCGCCGGAATAGATTGCTTCTTTAAGCGTTGCATTGAGCGTTTTTCCGCCGCCAAATTCAACGGCAAATTCGCTCATAACCTTGTCTATTCCTTTAAGAACGCGTTCGTACTTTTCCTGTCCGAGGTTTTCGGTATAACTTACCGAAGTTGCGGTGAAGTCCTTTTGCGTCCATTCATAGTCAACTTCGCTTCCGCTTTCGCTTGTGAGAAGATTTACAAGCATTTTGAAAATTTCGCCGGAATCTTTTTTAAGAAGGTTTTGAACCGTGGGAACAAGATCCTTCGTGTCGCTGTTTTCACCGAGCATTTCGGCAACCTTGTCTGTGTTAAGCTTCAAAGTATCAATGAGCCATGTAAAAATATATGTGAAGCTTTCGCCGATATTGGCAACAACTTTTCCGCCGCTGACTGTTCCGCAGCCTTTGAGAGTGTCAAGGTCAATCGGGGCAAGCTTAACGTCGCTTTGTTCGGTCATGTCCGAAAGGACGGTGTTGATGTTTTCGCTGAAATTCGTTGTATACTTCTGCGAATCCTGAAGGAACATCAAAAGGCTGAGCATTTGCGAACCAGAGAAAAGCGAAACAAGGCTTCCTATATGCGGTGTGAACGGTTTGAGCAGTGCGTTGACTGAACTTTCAAGTCCGCCGTCTTTAATATAGTATGCAAGATTCGGAAGTGTTTCCGAAAGTTTCATTGCCGGACGTTCAAGAAGTTCTTCAAGAAGTGAGAAAACCGAAATGACGGTGTTCCAAACCATTGAGTTCTTGTTGCCTTCAGCCTGGGCATAAAACGTTGTGGAACTTTCAAACCATGTGCAGCCAAGCGCGGCAAGCATAGGAACAAGTCCGGTTTCATATCCGTTTGAGCCGGTGATTCGAATCACTCCGACCTTGTAGGTTCCGCCGCACAAAACGGTGTAAAGCACATCGTTGAACGGCGAAAGCATTAAAGCTACCGCAGAAGCAAAGTCATATTTGTCATAGACATTCCACTTTGCACCCGAAAGGTTGACTGCAGACCAACCGGCAGAATTCAAAAGTGCCTTTTGAACCGTCGGATAGTTGGCAAGTCCCTTTGCAACGCCTGCGGGGCTGATGTCGATTCCGAGTCTTGAAAGCGTGTCCGTGCTTTCGGCGAGTGAAGAATAAATTCCCGTCAAGAGCTTTGACAAAGTTTCGCTTTCAAAAAGAACCGGGGTGACGAGATTTTCAAGCGTTGTGTTTTTGAAAGACGAAACGGCGTTTTCAACAAGTTTGTCTGTTTTTTCTGCCGCTTCGGCCGCGCTTTGATTTGTGACTCCGTCGGGATAGCTGACAGCCGCAAGGCACGGCATGCAGACCGAAAGGAGAACGCAAAGCGAAAGCAAAACGCTCAAAAAACTTTTTGCTGTTTTATTCATCGTGGTTCACCTCTTCTTTTCCGGGCTTTTGTTCGGCGGCTTTCTTTTCTGCCGAATTTTCGCCCTTTTCAATCTCTATTATCTTATTCATGATACGCAGAAATTCGTGCGTATCATTTTCACCGATTTTTTCCATTATAATTTCCGAATGGTGAAGAGCCTCGGTTTTAAGCCCCTCAACAACCGTTTTTCCTTTTTCGGTGATTTGAACCGTAACTTTTCGTTTGTCGGTTCCGTTCGAAATGCGTTCAACAAGATCCTTATGCTCAAGTGCATGAATGATTGCCGTAACCCTTGCCGCAGTGACATCAAGCAATTCGGCAAGAGCGCCGGGGGTACTTTTTCCGCCCGTTTCAACAAGACGGGCAAGAAGAACATTTTCGCCCTTCAGCTTTTTTTGAAGTGCCTGAAAAATATCAGCCTTGTTAATCATTGCAACGGTTGAAACAATGTTTGCAAGAAGATCGTTCCTGTTCATTGTATCCCCCCTTAATTAATAAAATACTTAACAGTGTTAAACTTTTTATTTAACGGTGTTAACTATATCACTACTTCCATCAAATGTCAATACAAAAAGAATTAAAAATGATAAAAGTGCCCAAAAAAGTCCTTTTGGGTTTGTGTAAATCGACAGATTCTTGGAAAATGGTTGAATAATGACTCAATTGATATAATATGACATTTTCTATTAGCAAATTTTCCTGCCATTAAACTTAGGAATTG
Source organism: Ruminococcaceae bacterium UBA6857 (assembly GCA_002451715.1). Classification (GTDB taxonomy): domain Bacteria; phylum Bacillota; class Clostridia; order Oscillospirales; family Acutalibacteraceae; genus UBA6857. The sequence goes on from DKDD01000109.1 coordinate 24,647, forward strand.
ACCGTTATTCATACGCAGGCTTTGCTCATTTTCGTACGGGCGTCGCTTGAGGTGTCCATGTGCTTTACTGTTGCGCTGCATAATTTTTGCCGAAGCGTTTCTAACCGGACGGTATGGGGCGGATTTTGTTGTGACTTGCGGCGAATGAAGCGTTCCGCCCTTTGGCGAAACATGAAGAACGCCTTTCGGCGAATGAAGCGTTGAACTTACGTTCAACATTGCGGTGGCGTTTCTGCGAAACGCAATTGAAAAATTTAACCGTAGGGGAGTCTCGTGAGGCTTCCGTCTACTTTTTTGATTGCACGACGTAACCTAAACGGCACAACTTTTC
>DKDD01000119.1:0-3424 GCA_002451715.1 Ruminococcaceae bacterium UBA6857
AAGAGGTTCAAAATGAACCTTTATCGGCTCTTGACGGCGGCGAAGACGGACTTGATTTTTACCGTGCGCTTGCCGAAAAATGGCTGCCTTTCGTCAACAAAAACGGCATTTTGGCTGTTGAATGCGGCGAAGAGCAGGCAGAAGAAGTTGCAAAGATGTTTTCAAAACACAGCAGCGGAATTTCGATTATTAAAGACTTCAACGGCATTGACCGCTTTGTTATTGCCGAGAAAGGATAAAATATGATTTACGACCTTCTCAGCGGAGGCTTCACAATTCAAGTGATACTCAATTTGTTTGCAAGAATTTTTGTAATGTTCTGCATTTTGCCCGTGCATGAATTCGCGCATGCTCTTGTTGCAACAAAACTCGGCGACCAAACCGCGCGTCTTTCGGGCAGACTTACACTCAATCCCCTTGCTCATCTTGACCTTTTCGGTGCGCTAATGATGATTGTTGCCGGCTTCGGATATGCAAAACCCGTTCCGATCAATATGAACAATTTTCCTGCAAAAAAAAGAAAAACGTATATGGCACTTACTGCTTTTGCAGGCCCCGTTTCAAACTTAATTATGGCGTTTGTTTTTACGATTTTTTACTGCGCTGTTTTCAAATTCGGCTCTCCGACAGACGGAAGCTTTGCCGAAGCGATTGTTTTGTTCTTCCTTTATGTTGCGCAAATTAATGTTTCTCTTGCTGTCTTTAACCTTATTCCCGTTCCGCCGCTTGACGGTTCAAGGATTCTTACTTCGATTCTGCCTGACAAATATTATTTTAAAATCATGAAGTATGAGCGCTACATTGTTTATGCGGTTCTTGCGCTCGTTCTTTTCGGCGCACTTGATAAACCGATTTCTTTTGCAACAACTTCTATTATGAGACTGTTTATTAAAGGTGCGGGTCTTATGTTTGGTCTGCACATTGGGTAATCTATGGAAAAAATTAATTATAAACTCGAGGTTTTTGAAGGACCGCTTGACCTTCTTTTGCACCTTATAAGCAAGCACAAACTTAATATTAACGATATTCCGATTTTCGAACTTGTTGAGCAGTACATTGATTATGTCCGCAAAATGGAAGAGTCCGATATGGATGTCGCAAGCGAGTTTATTGATATGGCAGCACGGCTTGTGTATATCAAAACCGTTTCGCTTTTACCGGTTCATGAAGAAGCAGAACAGCTTAAACTTGAACTTACGGGTGAGCTTATTGAATATCGCGATTGCAAATTGATGGCAGAAAAGCTTTCAAAGCAATCCGATGGTGTCGACTACTTCTTTCGTGAGCCGCAGGTACTTCCCAAAAACATGACATACAACCGTTTGCATGAACGAACTGACATTCTTGCGGCATACCTTAGCGCAATCGGTAAAGAAAAGCGCAAACTTCCGCCGCCGATTGAAGCTTTCAGCGCTATTGTCTCTCATAAAATCGTTTCCGTTAATTCAAGAATCGTTTTTATCTATCGAAGACTTTTGAAAAACGCAAAGCAAAAATTTGCGGGATTGTTTGAACACAGTACTTCGCGTTCCGAAATGGTTGCAACTTTTCTTGCAGTACTTGAACTTGTAAAAAACGGAAAAATCAAACTTAATAGCGACAACACCGTTGTAACGCTGAACAGGGGAGGAAAAAGCAAACAATGAACATGAAAGAATTGCAAAACACACTTGAAGCGGTTCTTTTTGCCGTTGGTGAACCGATTGAGATTGAAAGGCTTTCTCAAGCACTTGAAGTTGACGAAATTCTTCTTGGCCAGGTGCTTGAAAATCTTCGTGCAGCTTATGATGAACGCGACGGTGGGCTTTGCATTTTAAAACTTGAAGACAAATATCAGATTTGCTCAAAAAAGCAATATGCCGAACAGATTCGAAGAGTGCTTGAAATCAAGCGCAATGCTCCGCTTTCTCAAGCGGCATTTGAAGTTCTTGCAATAATCGCATACAATCAGCCGGTAACCAAAGCATTCGTCGAACAAATCAGAGGTGTCGACTGCTCGGGTGTTATTTCAACGCTCTGTCAGCGAGAGCTGATTGAAGAAAAGGGAAGACTTGATCTTCCGGGACGACCGCTGATTTACGGAACAACTTCAAACTTCCTTCGCTGTTTTTGTCTTGCATCGCTTGAAGATCTTCCGGCCGTTCCGGAAAAAGGAAATGAAAACGTGGAAAAAGACGGCAAAAGTGAAGAAAATTTACAATCTCCGGCGATTGATTTTGCCGAAAGTGTTGACGAAAATTAAAATTTAGGGTAACATATAATAAATTGCGATGAAAGGGGGCGGTGCGATGACCGGATTTCAAATTTTTCTTTGTGTTCTTGCAGGAATAATTGCATTTTTTATTATTGTTCTTTCAATTCCGGTTCACGTCTCTTTTTCATACGGCGATAAGATTTATCTTTCAATAAGATATTTGTTTATAAAGTTAAACATTCTCCCTGTCGGTGAAAAGAAAGAAAAAAAACCGAAAAAAGAGAAAAAGCCCAAGAAAGAAAAACCAAAAGAAGAGAAAAAAGAAGAACCAAAAGAAAAAAAGCCTAATCCGATCTTGGCTATGGTTAAAGCCAACGGCTACGACGGAATGATGGAAGTTCTTTCAAACCTCGGTCATGTTCTCGGTCTTTATGGCGGAAAACTTTTTAAAAGCGTTGTTTTTGATGAAATTGAAATCTACATAACCGTTGGAACGGGCGACAGCGCCGAAACGGCTATTAAATACGGCAAAACTTGTCAAAAAATTTATCCGCTTCTCGGATTTATCTGTTCAAACAACATTGTTAAAAAATATGACGCTTCGGTTGAACCTGATTTTCTTGCAAACAACAGCGAAGGTGAATTTTTCTTCGATTTTCATATTATTATCAGGAAAATCATAAATTCTACAATCGGTATGGTATTCCGGCTTATATTCAAAGTCGGCTTAAAGTTCTTTAAGAACGCTAAAAAGAGTAAAACCGCTCCCACTGCGGACGGTCAACCGCAAACTTCGGAAACAAAGAAAGGATGATATACAATGTCAGAAAAATCAGCAGGGGCTATTCTCAGTTCAACAATTGAAAAAATTCGTGATCTCGTTGACACGAGCACAATTATCGGCGAGCCGATTTATGCCGAAGGCGGCGTAACGATTATTCCCGTCTCAAAAGTTACATACGGTTTTGCTTCCGGCGGTGCAGATTTTCCGTCGAAGAATTCAAAGGAACTTTTCGGCGGAGGAGGAGGAGCCGGCGTAACAATCACTCCGGTTGCGTTCCTTGTTGTCAGTGACGGTGAAGTTACTCTCAAGCACATTACAGCTTATGACAATGCCGCCGAAAGAGTTGTTAACCTTGTTCCGGAAATGTTTGACAAGGTCACAGGTCTTGTTAACAAAGCAAAGAAAGATTCGGCAAAACAAGCAGCTACCGACGCTGTTGTTGATGC
>DKDD01000119.1:3481-4320 GCA_002451715.1 Ruminococcaceae bacterium UBA6857
CTTTTTGACAACCGCCTGCATATCATAAAAATGGCAGGTGGTTGCTTTGTTGATTAAAAAAATATTTTCTTTTTCGGTTTTGCTTTTGTTTCTTTTTGCCGTATTGATTTTTTCGGTAAGTGCGGTCGAAATCAGTGCTAAAAGCGCAGTGGTGATCGACGCAAGTACAAACGAAATTATTTTTCAAAAAAACGCTTTTGAAAAACGCTCAATGGCAAGCACAACAAAAATTATGACCGCAATCCTCGCAATTGAATCCGGCAAACTAAACGATGTTGTTACTGTAACCGACCGAATGGTTCACGCGGAGGGTACTTCTGTCGGTCTTCGTGCAGGATACAAAATTACTCTTTATGATTTGGTTTACGGCATGATGCTTGAATCCGGTAATGATGCGGCGAATGCTGTCGCGATTTATCTTGCAGAAAGCCTTGAAAATTTTGCGCGTCTCATGAACCTTAAAGCAGAAGAAATCGGAATGAAAAGCAGTAACTTTGTAACGCCGTCCGGGCTTGATGACGAAGGGCATTATTCAACTGCGTTTGATATGGCGGTCTTAGCATCATACTGTGTTAAAAACCCGATTTTTAAGTCTGTGTGTTCGTCAAAAAAATATAAGTCCGAGCTTTTTTCGCCGGATAATTACAGGTTATATTTTTCTAATCATAATCGTCTTCTTTCAAGTATCGAAGGTGTTTTCGGCGTAAAAACCGGTTTTACCAAAAAAAGCGGTCGCTGTCTTGTCAGTGCAATTGAAAGAAACGGTGCTGTTCTTGTTGCCGTTACGCTTTTTGCACCCGATGATTGGAACGACCATAGAACGCTTTATTCGGCTTGCT
>DKDD01000143.1:0-121 GCA_002451715.1 Ruminococcaceae bacterium UBA6857
CTCCGTAATTTTTCCCGCTTTTACATATCGGAAAAAACTCATATTCGCTGTCCGGATAAATATTTGTTCCTTTTCCCGCTTTTGCATTGCTTTTCGTTATTTGCCAAGCGATTTGCTCGCA
>DKDD01000143.1:246-744 GCA_002451715.1 Ruminococcaceae bacterium UBA6857
TATCTTTCGGTTTAACAGCCTTTGCAATTGATTCGCCGTAACCTGAAATGTCTCCGTTTCGTCGGACGCTTTCTGAATCAACTGATTCGCATCGAACAGAATTTTTGTTCTGTATGCGGTTTGAGTTGCCTGACGTTCACGTGTTTTCAGTTTTTCTGTTGTTCCGCCTATGATGAGAGACGCCGCAAGCATAATTACGAAAGTTACGGGGTAGCCGCTCCCGTATGCAAGAAACGAAAATCTCGGTTCGGTAAAAAGAAAATTGAAAACCAGCACACTCGCAACGGATGATAAAACCCAGCAGATTTTACTTTCGGTAAAAATGGCGATAAGCAATACGCCGAGTATATATACCGTAATTATGTTAGCGTCGGTAAATCCGAGGCGAGAAAATAAATAGCCGAGTAAAGAAGATAACAGCAGTACAGCGGACGAAATTATCAATCCTTTCAGCAACTTTGAAAAACTCGGTTTTCCAAACAATTTTTTCTTTCTTTC
>DKDD01000143.1:945-4401 GCA_002451715.1 Ruminococcaceae bacterium UBA6857
GATGCTCCGTTCGTTTCTGCAAAATGAATATTTGCAAGTAACCGTTCCGTATCATCCGTTGTCATAGATTCAGACGCGGGAGTTTTTACATATAATGCCGTGAACGATGAATCGAATGCTTTTGCCATTGCTGCCGCTGTTTGAATTATTTTCGTGTTTGAAGGCGCAGAGGACAAGCAGACCAATATGTGGTCTTTTTTAGTAGGTTGGATTATTGTTTCATCCATGTCAATTGACCTCCTGAAAAGAGATTAGCAACATGTTGCTGCTTGCTCCGAAAGCAAATGGAATGCGGCTTGACACAAAGAATTAAAGCGCTTGTTTTTATGAGTCACGATATAATGCGTTCTCATCAAAACGGCATCGGTAATTGTCAATTCGCAAAGCGAGCCGTGTTCAATTGCATCTTTTACGATTCCTTCCGGTAATATCGCTATACCATGTCCGTCTTTGGCAAGTGAAACAAGTGCCTCATTGCTGACAGATTCTGCAAAAGGTTCCACAGATAAATGCCTTTCGGCAAGATTTTTAGAAAGCAAATCCCGTGATGCGCTTCCGATTTCACGTAGCAATAAAGGATATTTGGTAAGTTCCTCCAGACAAACAGACTTCTTTATATCGCGTGGAGAACAAACGGCAATTAAACGATCTCCGCCGATAGGAGTGATTTTCAGATATGGAGAGCGTACAATTCCTTCAACGATTCCGAAATCTATTGCTCCGCATTCTATTTTTTCTTCGATTGCAGCAGTTCGATTGATAAAAAAAGAAGGTTTTAGATTCGGTAATTTCTCTTTTATCAGGGAAATATATCTCGGCAAAACCGTTTTCCCGAGCGTAAGAGATGAGCCGATACGAATATACGGATTTTGTCCGCCAAAGTTTGCGGCAGTTTCAAAATCATCAAATCCGGCAAGAACATTTTTCGCTTTGACAAGCAATTCTTTTCCCATAGGTGTCAGTACAAGTCTTTGATTGATTCTGTCGAAAAGCGAAACATTATAAAATTTTTCAAGTTCAGATATTGTTGTGCTTACCGCAGGCTGCACCATATGCAAGGCTTCGGCGGCTTTTGTGACTCCTCCGCATTCACATACATAGATAAAAATTTTCAAATGGCGTATTGTCATAGCGTTGCCTCATATCATAATAAAATAAATATAAACTTTATTAGATTATACTATTTTACTTATGGTAAGTCAAGTGATATAATTATAAAAAACTCAAGGCGGGGCTGCTATGTTACCAAATCCTATTTTTTTAAATATTCACATGTATGGCATAATGATTGCTGTCGGAATTCTATTCGCGTTTGCAGTGCTTGCTTATCTTTCAAAAAAGAAAAATATAGACAAACAATTTGCCGACTTTCTTTTTTATGATGGAATTGTGTCGATTGCGGTCGGCTTTGTTTCGGCGGCATTGTTTCAGGCAATTTACAATTATATCAAAAACCCGAACGCGGGATTTCGTTTTGGAGACGGAATAACTTTTATAGGCGGTTTCATCGGAGGCGCCGCTTGCTTTATATGTGTTTATTTTATATTTCGCAAAAAATTCAATATGCGACTTTATCAGGTTCTCTCTATTCTGCCTTGTTGTATTTTGATCGCTCATGCATTCGGTCGTGTCGGATGTTTCTTTGCCGGGTGTTGTTATGGAAAGGAGACGAACGGTTTTTGGGGTGTAAAATTCCCGAATTTACCGAGCAAAGTGTATCCGACGCAACTGTTTGAAGCAGTATTCCTGTTTGTAATGTTTGCAATCTGCTTTTATCTTGTTTTGAAAAAAGATTTCAAATACAATATGTGCCTTTATCTGATATCTTACGGCATATTCAGGTTTTTCATCGAATTTTTACGTGGTGATGACAGAGGATCGTTTATTTATGGCATTTCACCGTCGCAGTTCTGGTCGGTGGCAATGGTTGTCATCGGCATCGCATCCGCTTTTATTATGAAGTTTTTCTTAAGCAAGGAAGTTCGCCATGAAAAAATATCTTAATCTTTTCTTTACTATGCTGAAAATAGGGTTGTTTACTTTCGGTGGCGGTTATGCAATGATTGCATTGCTTGAAAACGAATTTATTTCCAAAAAGAAATGGATGGAAAAAGACGAATTTATCGATATGGTTGCAATTGCCGAATCTACGCCGGGTCCTGTGGCTATTAACTCCGCAACATATATCGGGTACAAACTTCTCGGCTTTTGGGGTGCGTTTCTTGCAACCATAGCGGTTTGCATACCGTCTTTCGTAATCATATTTGTTATCTCGCTTTTCTTTGATTCATTTCTTTCCTTGACATTAGTTTCTTACGCCTTTCGTGGAATACAGGCGTGCGTAATATATCTCATAATGTCTGCCGGTTTGAAAATGATGAAAGAGATGGAGAAAAATATATTTAACATTGTTATTCTTACGACCATTCTTGCGTGCATGATTTTATTCTCGGTGTTTTCCGTTAGTTTTTCAAGCATATTTTATATCATAATAAGCGGATTTATTGGGCTTTTTGTCTACGTGGTACGTTTGATTCATACAAGGAGAAATAAAAAATGATATACCTTGAATTATTTTTAACGTTCCTTCAAATAGGCGCCGTTTCTTTCGGCGGCGGATACGGTATGATTTCGCTGATTCGGGAGAAGGTTCTGACTCACGGATGGCTCACGGAAAAACAGTTGCTCGATATGATTGCCGTTTCGGAATCAACTCCCGGACCAATCGCAGTCAATATGGCAACGTTTATAGGCTCTGCGCAGGGAGGAATTCTCGGTTCGTTTCTTGCCACGCTCGGCGTCGTTTTACCATCTTTTATCGTTATTTTAATCATTGCCTCGCTTATACGCAATTTTTTGAAATATCAGGGCGTTCAGGCGTTTTTAAGCGGCATACGTCCGTGCGTAATCGGTTTGATTCTTGCGACGGCGTTTACAATGCTGATTGGCATTTTTTTCGGATTTAAAAACGCAGGCGATTCTCTCGCTGTTGATATAAAGGGCATTATTATATTTGTTATTATTGTGCTTTTTGCGTTTATTTTCAAAAAAGTCAGAAAAAAGACCGTCTCTCCGATTTTTTTAATACTTCTTTCTGCCGGACTTGGAATGGCTTTTTATGTGGTGTAGAAGATTATTTTCAAGAATCTGTAAAATCGTTCAAGCGACTTTTTATGGTTTCGGTTAGGTCAACTTCGGATTCATCGTAAATGATAATTTTGACGTCACGGTGCTTTTGCCTGAATAGTTCGATATCCGATAAGGTTTTTACATTGTTTTCGGCATCAAGAAACATTAAAGGAATTTCTTTCTTTTGATATTCTTTTTCCCCGGCCTTTCTGTTTTCTTCCAAGAAGGCGTCAAGCCTTTTCATAATGAAAAAGCCGAAAATCATAACTGCGATTACTGCAATAATAAGTATTACGTCTTCCATAAAAAGTCACCTTCTTTTACAGC
>DKDD01000143.1:4465-4655 GCA_002451715.1 Ruminococcaceae bacterium UBA6857
AAAGTCACCTTCTTTTACAGCGGTTAAATATCAAAGCATTTCCGCATTGCTTTGTATTCCCCGAGGACTAAAAGCGTTTCGTCTTCGGAAAGAATCGTGTCGGCGGTAACAACCGCATTGATTTTCCCGTTTTTCTTTGTTGCGATAATATTTACGTTGTATTTTCTACGAATATCGATTTCTACAACCG
>DKDD01000143.1:4782-5240 GCA_002451715.1 Ruminococcaceae bacterium UBA6857
ATGTGTATCGGATTGCAGCCCATGTGGCAAGTTGCTTTTCAGGATAAATAATTTCGTCCGCGCCGTTACGCAGAAGAAATTTTGCTTGAACGTCCTGTTCCGCACGCGACACAACTTTTTGCGCTCCCAATTCCTTTAATAAACAGGTCGTTTCAAGAGAACTCTGAAAGTCGCCGCCGATAGTTACAATACAAACGTCGTAATTTTTTACGCCGAGCGATTTCAATAACGCTTCGTTTGTGCTGTCGCCGATTTGTCCGTTAGTTACAAAAGGCATAGCGTCGTTGACTCTTTCTTCGTTTTCGTCTACCGCCATGATTTCGTGTCCCAATTCGTGCAATTTCATTGCGATGTACTTTCCGAAACGCCCAAGACCTATCAATAAAATAGATTTTGTTTTCATATATAAAAACCTCCTTAACCGACTGCAATCGTATCTGTCGGCAATTTTGCTACTT
>DKDD01000111.1:0-18224 GCA_002451715.1 Ruminococcaceae bacterium UBA6857
GGGAATAAGTTCAATCTTTTTGACGATTGCGCCCTCGTCCGTCGGTGTTGTTGCAATCGACGCGCAGTCGGTCATTTTTGCAAGAAGTTCGCCTGCTTTTCCAAGAAGCTTTTCCGGACTGCCGGCAAAACGTTCAAGCTGAGATTTGATGTTTTCGCGCTCTTCCTGCGAAAGTTCGTCGCGGCTCATCAAGTGGTCGATGTAATAGCGATAGCCTTTTTGAGAGGGAACACGGCCGGCGGAAGTGTGCGGCTGGTCAAGAAGCCCCATTTCGGCAAGTTCGCTCATTTCGTTCCTGATTGTTGCGGAAGAAACAGAGATCGGAAGCGCACTCATCAAAAATTTTGAACCGATCGGCTCGCCGGTCTTAATATAATGTTCAACGATTGCGGAAAGGATCATTTCCTTTCTTTTTCCAAGCTCCATGTCTTCGCCTCCTTTGGTGATGTTTTAGCACTCATTAACTCGGAGTGCTAATCACTGTCATTAATATACAACGTCTGCTAAAAAAAGTCAAGCGTTTTTCAAAAAAAGTTTTAATTTTTTTGAAAAACCCGACGGCAAAAGAAAAGGAAAAAACGAGCTTAATATTATAATAGTATATAATATTGCTTCGGTTGTGCATTATGCACAATTGCCCGTGCTTAAAATTTAATAAGTTTAACAGAATGGGGTATTGTAAAATTCGACAGGTTTTGATAAAATTAGCTTGTAACGAAAAGACACATTGGACGACATTTCAGAGACATTTTGAACCGAATTGTTTAAAATGTCCTTTTCAATTTTTAGAAGGCGGTGAGTTTCGATGGTTCTTCTTGAGAACAGAATTCTCAAAGACGGAAAGGTTTATCCCGGAAGCATTCTGAAAGTTGATTCTTTCCTCAACCATCAGATGGACGTAGGTCTCCTCAACGAGATCGGCAAAGAATTTAAAAGTATATACTCGGACTGCGAAGTTAACAAAATCCTTACTATTGAAGCGTCAGGAATAGGGATAGCATGTATAACAGCGCAGTTTTTTAATTGTCCCGTTCTTTTTGCAAAAAAGACAAAGACCAAAAACATTGCCGGAACGGTTTATAAAACCCAGGTCAAATCCTATACCCACGGAACGACTTATGATGTAATCGTTTCAAAAGAGTTTTTGGGCAAAAACGATAAAGTACTTATTATTGACGATTTTCTTGCCGAAGGCAACGCACTGCTCGGTCTTATTGACCTTTGCAAACAGGCGGGAGCAGAAGTTGTCGGTTGCGGAATCGCCGTTGAAAAAGGTTTTCAGCCCGGCTCAAAAAGAATCAGAGAAAAGGGCGTTCGCGTTGAATCACTCGCCGTTATCGAAAGCATGGACGACGGTGTGATTAAATTCAAATAAATTGCCTGCGGGCGGTTTATAAATATTATGCCGAAAGGCAACAAAATTCATGGAGGAAAAAAGCATGAAAAAATTCCTTGCACTCCTGCTTGCAGCTGTTCTTGTATTCTCGTTCGCTGCTTGCTCGGGATCAAAAGACAACGAAACCACCTCGGCAGCCGGTGACAGCACCAGCGCAGCAAACACAGATGTTGATTATTCAAAAGTTAAGGTTGGTCTTATCTGCCTTCACGATGAAAACTCAACATACGACAACAACTTTATCCAGGCTCTTAAAGACACTCAGGCAAAGCTCGGTCTTTCCAACGATCAGGTTCTTATTAAGACCAACATCGGCGAAGACGACGGTTGCCTTACCGCTGCTCAGGAACTTGCAGACGCAGGCTGCAATGTAATTTTTGCCGATTCTTTCGGTCATGAAACTTACATTATGGAAGCTGCAAAGGAATTCCCCAAAGTTCAGTTCTGCCATGCAACCGGTACTCACGCAAAGACCGCTGAACTCAAGAACTTCCACAATGCATTCGCAGCAATCTATGAAGGCCGTTATCTTGCAGGTATTGCCGCAGGTATGAAGCTCAACGAAATGATCAAGGACGGAAAGATCACCGCTGACAAGGCTGTAATCGGCTATGTAGGCGCATTCAACTATGCAGAAGTTGTTTCCGGCTTCACTTCATTCTTCCTTGGCGCTCGTTCGGTTTGCGAAAGCGCAACAATGAAAGTTACTTACACCAACTCCTGGTTCGACATCGCTCTTGAGCGCGAAGCCGCTCTCAGCCTTATCGAAGACGGCTGCGTACTTATCAGCCAGCACGCTGACTCCGAAGGCGCTCCGAAGGCTTGCGAAGAAAAGGGCGTTCCCAACGTTGCTTATAACATTGACACTTCTTCAATGGGTCCGAACACCGCTCTTATCTCTTCAAAGATCAACTGGTCTCCGTACTATGAACTTATGATCAACGCCGTTGCAAAGGGCGAAGAGATTCCGACCGACTGGTGCGGTACTCTTGAAACCGGTTCCGTTCAGCTTACAAAGCTCAACGAAAAGGTTGCAGCAGAAGGTACTCAGGCAGCTCTTGACGAAGCTACCGCAAAGCTTGAAAAAGGCGAAATCAAAGTATTCGATACTTCAACATTCACTTACAAGGGTGAAAAGCTTGATTCTTACAAGGCTGACGTTATCCCCGACGAAAGCTTCGAACACGAAACCGAAGTTGTTAAGGACGGCGCATTCTGCGAATCAGACGTTGACGGCATGAGAAGTGCTCCGTACTTCGACATCATGTACATTGACGGCATCAGCGAGAAATAATTTTTCAGAAACCAAACCTGACCGGGCGAGGCGCTTCGCTTCGCCCGGACTTCGTTTTTTTGAAAAGAGAACAAATATAAAATCGTTTTGTTTTGAGAAAAATGAAAGATAAACGGAGGTTGAAAAAGTTGGGAACACCGGCAATCGAATTGAAAAACATCAGTAAGACTTTCGGCGAAATCAAAGCGAACCAAAATGTCAATCTGACTGTGAACAACGGCGAAATTCTTTCGCTTCTCGGTGAAAACGGAAGCGGAAAAACAACTCTCATGAACATGATTTCGGGCATCTATTTCCCCGATGAGGGTCAGATCTTTATTGACGGAAAAGAAGTTGTAATCCGTTCGCCGAAGGACGCTTTTGACCACAAAATCGGTATGATTCATCAGCATTTTAAACTTGTTGACATTTTCACCGCGGCCGAAAACATTGTTCTCGGTCTTAAAGAAGAGGGAAAATACAACATTAAGCAGGTTGCGGCAAAGGTTGCCGAAATCAGTGCAAAATACGGCTTTGACATTGACCCGATGAAGAAAATTTATGAAATGTCCGTTTCCGAAAAGCAGACGGTTGAAATCATCAAGGTTCTTTATCGCGGCGCAAACATTCTTATTCTTGACGAGCCGACCGCCGTTTTGACTCCGCAGGAAACGCAAAAGCTTTTTGCTGTTCTTCGCCGTATGCGTGACGACGGAAAAGCAATCGTAATCATTACCCACAAACTTCACGAAGTTCTTTCGCTTTCCGACCGTGTTTCGGTTCTTCGAAAAGGTGAATTTATTGGAACGGTCAAAACAAGCGAAACAAGCGAAGACGAGCTTACCGAAATGATGGTTGGCAAAAAAGTCAGCCTCAACATTGAAAGAAGCGAACCGGAAAATCCGCAGGACAGACTTGTTGTTAAAAACATCAACTGCCAAAACCGCGAAGGTGTCAAGGTTCTTGACAATATCTCTTTCACCGCAAAGGGCGGCGAAATTCTCGGAATCGCGGGTATTGCCGGAAGCGGTCAGCGCGAACTTCTTGAAGCAATCGCAGGTTTGCAACACCTTGATTCGGGCGAGATTATCTATAATAACCCCAAGACCGGAAAAACCGAAAATCTTCGCGACAAAACCCCGCTTCAAATCAGGGAGCTCGGTGTTCGCCTTTCCTTCGTTCCGGAAGACAGACTCGGCATGGGTCTTGTGGGCAACATGGATATCATTGACAATATGATGCTTCGTTCCTACAGAAAAGGCAAATCAATGTTCCTTGAACGCAAAAAGCCTAAGTCACTTGCGGAAAAAATCATCAACGACCTTGAAGTTGTTACCCCCGGCGCAACAACACCGGTAAGAAGACTTTCAGGCGGTAACGTTCAAAAAGTTCTTGTCGGCCGTGAAATTGCTGCGGCTCCGACGGTTCTTATGGCGGCATATCCCGTTCGCGGTCTTGACATCAACTCTTCCTATCTTATATATAATCTGCTCAACGAGCAGAAAAAACGCGGCGTTGCCGTAATCTTCGTTGGCGAAGACCTTGACGTCCTTGTTGAACTTTGCGACAGAATTATGGTCATCGGTTCGGGTAAGGTTACCGGAATCGTTGACGGAAGAACCGCAAACAAAAACGAAATCGGTCTTCTTATGACAAAGACACAGGGAGGTGGAGAAAATGAGTAAGAAAAACGAAGCGAAAGTCCGTGAACCGCTTTTCCACATTGCAAAACGTACTTCAATGGTATGGTGGAAAGCATGGCTCATCCGCGGCATTGCAATCGTAGCGTCGCTCATCGTTTGCGCGCTCATTATCGTTCTTTTGACAAAGCAGAACCCGTTTGAGGTTTACGGCGCAATGTTCCAAGGCAGTTTCGGAACAAAGAGAAAAGTTTGGATCCTTCTTCAAAATATGGCAATTCTTCTTTGCATTTCGCTTGCCGTCACACCGGCATTCAAAATGCACTTTTGGAACCTCGGCGCGGAAGGACAGGTTCTCATCGGCGGCCTTGCAAGCGTTGCTTGCATGTTTTACATCGGCAACCGTCTTCCGAATGTTCTTCTCATTCTCATCATGCTTGTTGCGTCAATCGGCGGCGGTATCATTTGGGGTATTATCCCGGCATACTTTAAAGCAAAGTGGAACACCAACGAAAGCCTTTTCACCCTCATGATGAACTATATTGCAACTCAGCTTGTCTCCTTTGCAATCATGGTTTGGGTACCGAGCGGATCAAGCGTTATGGGCATCGTCAATGCCGATTCAAAGGCAGGCTGGATTCCCGATCTCTTCGGTCAAAAGTATCTTTTCAATATTCTTGTTGTTACCGTTCTTACCGTTCTTATGTTTGTCTATCTTAAATACAGCAAGCACGGCTATGAACTTTCGGTTGTCGGCGAAAGCGAAAACACCGCTAGATATATCGGTATCGACGTTAAAAAGGTTATCATCAGAACAATGGTGCTTTCCGGTGCGGTTTGCGGTCTTGCCGGTTTCCTTCTTGTTTCCGGAACAAACCACACAATTTCAAAAACGCTTGCCGGCGGAAACGGCTTCACGGCAATCATGGTTTCGTGGCTTGCAAAATTCAACCCGATTCTTATGGTTGTGACTTCATTCCTTATCGTCTTTCTTCAAAGAGGTGCAGGTGAGATTGCAACAAACTTCCGTCTCAACGAAAGCGTTGCCGATATTCTTACCGGTGTTATAATCTTCTTCATCATCGGCTGCGAATTTTTCATCAATTATGAAATCAAAAGCACTCGCGCAAAGAAAAAGGAGGTTAAATAAATGCTTAGTACAATTGCTTCTTTTATCAATGCGGCGATTATTCAGGGAATACCTCTTCTTTTCGGCGCAACGGGCGAAATCATTACCGAAAAAAGCGGAAACCTCAACCTCGGTATTCCGGGAATTATGTATATCGGCGGCATTTCGGGAATTATCGGCGGCTATCTTTATGAACACAACAACGCCGACCCCAATGCTTTCCTTTGCATTTTGATTCCGTTTCTTTCGTCAATTGTCGGTTCGGCACTCATGGCGTTTATCTATTCGTTCCTCACCGTAACGCTCAAAGCCAACCAAAACGTTACCGGTCTTGCGCTGACAACGTTCGGCGTGGGCGTGGGCAACTTCTTTGGCGGTTCGCTTCTCAGCTTTTTCGGCGAGAGCGGTTCAATTTCGCTCATCAATACAGGTCTTGCATATAAGACAAAGCTTCCGTTTGCAGACAGTCTCGGACTTTTCGGAAAAACGTTTTTGTCTTTCGGTTTTCTTGCGTATCTTGCGATTATCATCGCATTCATTGCGTCCTATGTTTTGAGCAAAACAAGAGTCGGACTCAATCTTCGCGCAATCGGCGAAAATCCGGCAACGGCTGACGCGGCCGGAATCAACGTTAATCGCTATAAGTATCTTTCAACAATCATCGGCGGCGCAATCGCAGGTCTCGGCGGACTTTACTTCGTTATGGACTACACCGCCGGCGCATGGACAAACGACGGTTTTGGCGACAGAGGCTGGCTTGCAATCGCAATTGTTATTTTCGCGCTTTGGAAACCGAAGTCGGCGATTCTCAGCTCTTTCCTTTTCGGCGGACTTTACATCATCTGCGTCTATATTCCCGGACTTTCTTCAAGCGCAAAGGAACTTATTAAAATGCTTCCCTATCTTATCACAATCGTGGTTCTTGTCACGGTCAGCGCAAGAAAGAAAAAGGAACATCAGCCCCCGGCGAGTCTCGGACTTACCTATTTCCGCGAGGAAAGATAAAACAAAAAAATCAAAGTCTGCCGCTTCGGAAAAACCGCTGCGGCAGCCTTTTTGTTATTGCTTGTAATCGGTGAGCGATTTGAAAACATAGCCCTCGCTCCTTGCGTTGTCGATAATTTCTCCGAGGGCGGCGGCGTTGTCTTTTGAAACGGAATGAAGAAGAATAACCGCTCCGGGATGAAGCCGTTCGCCGATTGTTTTCACTGCATAGTCCTTGCCTTTAACTTCTTTAACGTTCCAGTCGTTATATGCAACGGACCAAAAAACGCTCATATAGCCGAGCGAAGAAACGAGGTCAAGCGCACTTTCGTTGTATTCCCCGGCAGGAAAGCGGAAAAATTTTGCGCAGTAGCCGAAGTTTTCGCGAAGATAGTTTTCGGTCTGCTCAATTTCGTTTTTCATTTTTGTTCGGCTTATCGAAGCAAATGACGGGTGGGTTGTTGAATGATTGCCGACGATGTGCCCCTCTTTGATCATTCGCACGATGAGTTCGGGCTGCTTTTTGATGTGGTCAAGTGTGCAAAAAAACGCCGCAGGGACGTTCTTTTCTTTGAGCACGTCAAGAACTTTTGACGTGAGGTTTTCATATTCCCAGCCGCAGTCAAAAGTAAGATACAAAACTTTTTCGCTGCTTTTTCGGTCAAGCGTCAGCGCACCGTATTTGTCAAACGTTTTTTGAAATTCAACAACGGTGTGGTGAGCTTTTCCGCCGGAAGCCGGACCGTGGGAATGACCGATTTTTTTTGTTGAAAGTCCCTTTGTGTTTTCCGGATCGCGAACCTCATACTTCACCGTTTCAAGCGGAGCAAAACCCGTGAGCGTGTCCGCACCGGCGGCACCGGTCATGACTTTCGGCGCAGAAGATGAAGAATCGGGCGCGGTTGTTTCGTCGGTTATGCTCACTTCGGTCGGTTTGTTCATCGGTTCGGTGCGTTCAAGGTCGCTTTGCGAAGACGGTGTTTCGGAATTTTCCGAAGAGGAGGGGAGGCTTTCTGTCGGTTTCGGAACGGTTTCGGAAAGTTTCGGGTCTTCGTTCACACAGCCGCAAAAAGAAAGCGCAAGCAAAAGTGTAAGTATCAGACAAAGAACTTTTTTCATAACTTTTTTCCTTTCAAAAATGAAGCGGCGGAAGAATGCGCCGCTTCAAAGTTTTGTTTTGCCGCTTTGCGGCTTATTTGAACATGTCCTGCATGTCGTCGAACATGTTTTCCATTGCCTTGAGAGCCTTTGCGGCCTTTTTCTTATACATCTTTTTTGCCGACGGATTGCCCATTGCGCTGATTCCGAGTCCGGCTGCACCGCCGACTGCCATTCCGATTCCGAGACCTGTCATAACACTTTTCATTTTCATAGTTGTCAACTCCTTTGATTTGATACACTTATTTTCCGCAAAAAGAGGGAAATAATTCACAGAAAAATTTTTTATTTTAATTTTTTATCACTTGAAAAGTACGGTACTGATGGTATAATAACTATATATATACTCCGAAAGGACGTGCAAAAATTTTGGCATCACTCAACATTGTTCTTGTTGAACCGCAGATTCCGCAAAACACCGGAAACATTGCGCGAACCTGCGCCGCAACAGGCGCAAGGCTTCACCTTGTTGAACCGATGGGTTTTCATGTTGACGACAAAAAGCTCAAGCGTGCCGGCCTTGATTATTGGCACTTGCTTGACATAACATATTATGAAGACCTTGAAGATTTTTTTAATAAAAACAAGGACGGAAACTTTTTTTATTTCACAACAAAAGGTCGCCACGTTCATTCCGACATGACATATCCCGAAGGCAGCTATCTTGTTTTCGGCCGCGAGGACGCGGGTCTTCCCGAAGAATTGCTCAAAGAAAACGAAAAAAGCTGCGTCCGTCTTCCGATGAGAGGCGAAGCGCGAAGTCTCAACCTTTCTAACACAGTTGCCGTCGGCGTTTTTGAAGTTCTTCGCCAATGGGGCTATCCCGATCTCAAAAACGAAGGTCAGCTCACAAAGTATAAATGGTGACGGGGGTGAGGGACTATTAACAGAGAAAAACATGTTTCCCTTTGCTGCTCTGTCGGCGCGGCGGTCAATCTTTTGCTGTTTTTCATAAAGCTTTATGTCAGCCTTTCTTCAAACAGCATCAGCATTTGGTCGGACGCGGTCAACAACCTTGCGGACTGCCTTTCCTGCCTGCTCAGCGCGGTGTGCATGCTTGTTTCGATAAAGTTTATCAAAAGCGGACTTTCATTTGTTGTCGGAAGAGTTGAGCGGCTTTTGTCGCTTCTTCTTTCGCTTGCGTTGGCTTTTGTGGGGCTTAGCTTTGCTTATTCTTCGCTTGAGCGGTTCATGTATCCGACGCCGATTTGGTTTTCGGTGAAATTTGCCGTTATGATTGCCGTGACCGCGATTGGAAAGCTGTTGCTTTTTGTCTTTTACGGCGTTCAAGGCAAAAAAAGCGACTCTTCCGTAATTAAAGTTATGAAAGCCGACAGTATGCTCGACTTTTTCATAACGCTGACAACCCTTGTTTCGTTTACGCTGACGCAATATACCGAATTTGCGATTGACGCGGTGTTCGGACTTGCAATAAGTATTTTCATCACGGTCGGCGCGATAAAAATGCTTAAAGAAGCGATCTGCGGCGTTTTGGGACTTATTAATAAGGAAAAACGAGAAGAATTTTTTGCGTTCCTTGAAGAAGAAAACATAAAGCCGGAAAAAACTGTCTTTTCGGTTGAAGAGGGCGAAAAAGAGTATGCGGTTGTTGTTCTTTCCGCTTTGCCGGAAAAAGACGAAGCGAGTCTTCAAAATCTTTGCAAAGAAAAAACAGGAATCAATTTAATTTTCACAATAAAAACAAAGGAGAATTTACAATGAGTAAGAAACAAAAAGACCCGAACAAAAAGAAAAGGGGAGGCAAAATATTTTTAAGAATACTTTGCGTTTTCCTTTGCGTTCTTGTTGCTTTTGTCGGAATCACAACCGTTGTCAGCGTTGTCGGCGACAAAGCCAACACCCAAAAAGCACAATCGTTTGAACAGGTCAAAAAAGACGATACTCTTGTTCCCGAAAAGGACGAGGACGGAAACTGGACTTTCACAACCGACAGAAAGTTCAAAGTTCTTCAGCTTACCGACGTTCATATCGGCGGCGGTTGGATGAGTCTTAAAAAAGACGCAATGGCGCTCAATGCGGTTGCCGCAATGGTAACTGCGGAAAAGCCGGACCTTGTTGTTGTAACGGGTGACATGGCATATCCCGTTCCGTTCCAGGCCGGTACATTCAACAACAAAGCTTCTGCAAAAATTTTCGCTTCGCTCATGGAGCAACTCGGCGTATATTGGACCGTTGCATTCGGCAACCACGACACCGAACTTTACAGCTATTATTCACGCGAACAGATTGCGGATTTTTATGAAAACAGCGGCTTCAAATACTGCATTTTCACAAGCGGACCCGATGATGTTGACGGTTCCTGCAACCAGCTTATCAACGTTAAAAACACAAAGGGCGAAATTACTCAGTCGCTTTATGTTTTCGACAGCCACTCTTATACCGACGGTGACTTCCTCGGCATCATGTGGAAGTATGACAACATTCATGACAACCAGATTGAATGGTATAAAAACTGCGTAAATGCCGTTAATGCAAAGAACGACGAGCTTTATAAAAAAGAGGGAATCAAAAAGAAGTCCGACGTAAAATCGCTCGCTTTCTTCCATATTCCGCTCACCGAGCAGAGAGACGCTTGGTATGAATACGCAAACAACGGATATAAAGACACCGAAAATGTCAAATATATCTATGGTGTTGCGGGCGAAACGGGCAACGTTGTTTACTGCGGAATGCACGACGACAACCTTTTTGAAACAATGGAAGAGCTCGGTTCAACAAAAGGAATTTTTGTCGGCCACGATCACAAAAACAATTTTTCGCTTATATATAAGGGTATCCGCCTTACATACGGAATGAGCGTTGACTATCTTGCTTATCCCGGAATCTATAAGCTTGGCGCACAGCGCGGCTGCACGGTTATTGAAATTTCTCCGGACGGAACTTTCGATTGCCACGCAGAAAACTATTATCAGAACAAATACGTTTCGCTTTATGACAAAGAAAAAGTTGAAATGCAAGAGGTGACCTATTCCGATGAAACATATGGACAGCAAGCAGCTTGAAAAAAGATATCGCACCGACATTAAATCGGCGCAGGGAGTTGCCGCAATGGCGCTTGTTATGACGCTTGTTTATGTTATACGCTGGCTCTTTTCAAAAGAATTTGATTTTTATTTTTGCACTGCCGTGACGGAAGTTTTGCTCAAAGCCGCCGATTTTTCCGAAACCTACCGTGGTTCAATACCTGCCGCCGCCGCTATTGCCGGCGTGGCGGTATATGTCGGACTTTATATTGTCGGTGTGCTTCTTGCACAGAAAGATCCGAAAAAACTTTGGTTTTCGCTTTTGCTTTATCTTATTGACACGGTTGTACTTGTGGGAATTGACATTTCCTGCTATTTCGGACCGTTCGTGAAAGAAAATGTGATTGACCTTGTTTTCCATGCGTTTTTGCTTATCTTTCTGGTCGTCGGCATTTCGTCGGTCAGAAAACTTCAAAAGCAGGGGCTTCCTTTGGTTGTTGAAGCAAAGAAAAAGGATGAAGAATAAAAACAAAATAATAAACAGAACAGCCGCAACCTTTAAGATTGCGGCTGTTCTGCTTTTGAGAAGAGAGATTTATAAAACTGTAATAAAACAGCTTATAAACAAATCAGAGGGCTTTTTTATGATGCCAAAAGATCATACATTTCGCCAACGGTTTTGTGCTTGATGAAATCGGCGGGCTCAATTTTTTTGCCAAATTCCGAGTTGATTTCTTCGGTCATGCAAACCGTATCAAAAGACGAAAGCCCGAGGTCATTTTTAAAGCGAAGATCGCGGGTGATTTCGCCGTCGTATTCAACGTAGTTTTCAATTATGTTAACAAGCTTTTCCATAGTATTCTTCACCTTTCAACAGCACATTTTTCAAGAAGATTGCCAACTTTTTCTTTCGGATTCTTCGCGATGAAATTAAGAGCTTTTTTCATTGTTTCAAAGAAAACGTCAAGGTCGTGTTCCGGGTTTGGAGTGAGACGGTATTCAAAAATAAATTCGAGTCCGCCGTCATTCGCTCTGTGTCTTGCGGTAAGATAAAGCGGAATCATCGACGCGCCGTTGTTATACCAAACGCCTTTTGCGCTTCGTGCGGTTTTTTCGTCGACGTTCGGAACAACCATGAGCGGCTGATATGAAAAGCCCATGCTGTCATAGGTTGAATCGGGTTTTGCGTCGGCAGGCATTGATTTGTGGCGCTCTTGAAGCATTTCGGCAAAGCTCAGTGAGCAATGGCTGTAAATTTCGTTTTGAACGTCCATGATTTCACGGATTGCGTCAAACACGGTCATATCCGGAGTAACGATGCTTCTCATCGGGAAAAAGTTGATTCTTATTCCGCCGCTCTTTTTTTCAAGCAGATTTCCGCGTCTGTCAACAATCATTTTGAACGAGACATCTTCTTCGTTGTCGTTGAAAACCGAAAGAGCGGTGCGAACGCCCATTGAAAGCGCCGCACAAAGCGAAAGGTCGTTTTCTTCGCACATTTTTGAAAGCGCGTTTGTTTCTTCTTCGCTCATATCAAAAATCTTTGCTTTTGCGGCCGGGGAGCCGGTGTGAATATCGGCAAAGCGGTGAGTCGGATGTTCTTTGCGCTGCTCTTTGAGTCTGCTTTCAAGCATGTAATCGGTGAAAATCGGTTCGCTTTGTTTTGAAAGCGATTCTTCCCAATACTTCTTGTCGATTTCATACTGCTCGCTCTTGAGATAAGCAAGTTCACCCATAAGCGCTTTTTCATAAGGGCGCATCGGTTTCGGATAAGGTGTGCCTTTAAGTTTGTGAAGATAAAGCTCCATAATGTCGCGCAAAAAGACCTTGACCGAAAAAGCGTCCATTGCAAGATGATGAAGTTTCATGAAAATTCCGTTGTAGCCTTCGGCAAGTTTCATGAGCTTTATCGTGTGAATTTCGCAGTAAAACATCGGAATCTGTTTGTGCGAAAACTCAAGAAGCTTTTCGTGCGCTTCCTGAAGCGTCATGCCGCTGTAATCCCACGTTTCTATTTTCATTTCGCTTTTCGGCGTGATGTACTGCAAAACTTTATACTGTTCGTCCGGCATGAAACGAAGCCGCATTGTGTCACAACGCGAAATTGCTTCTTCAACCGCTTCTTTCATAAGGTCAAAATCCATTTC
Source organism: Ruminococcaceae bacterium UBA6857 (assembly GCA_002451715.1). Classification (GTDB taxonomy): domain Bacteria; phylum Bacillota; class Clostridia; order Oscillospirales; family Acutalibacteraceae; genus UBA6857. The sequence goes on from DKDD01000111.1 coordinate 12,712, forward strand.
GCCCTGCCAATAATAGCCGGAACCGATGTTGTTGACCGGATAGTCCGCGCCGTACTGCATAGACATGAAAAGCATGAACTGCTGCGGCGTCGCAAGCGGATAAGCATTGACTTTTTCGCCGGTTGGGAGTGTTCGTTCAAACATTGTTTTATACCTCCGTTAATTTAATAATAGTGATATAAAAGTTATTTGTTAAAATAAAATTCCGTTCTTTTAATTTTTCCGGTTGAGGTGCGCTCAAACGGTTTTTCGCGCAGGCGGAAAGAATGAATCTGCCTGTCGGATGGGGAGTCAATGTTGACTCGGTCAACGATTTTTTCAATTTCGCCTTTGATATCCGTAATTTCGTGCGCTTCGGCAAATTGAAGGTCGGGATAAATTTCGGCAACGAACTTGTCATCTTCGCCGACAACAACAATTTCTTTGACAATTCCGTCGTCAACAAAGCGGTTTTCAATTTCTTCCGGCGAAACGTTTTCACCGTTGGAAAGAATGATAAGGTTCTTTTTTCTTCCGGTGAGGAAGATGTGGTCGCCTTTAAGATAGCCGAGGTCGCCGGTATGAAGAAAACCGTCTTCGGTGAAAGCCGCTTTGGTTTCTTCAGGGCGTTTGTAATAGCCGAGCATAACCGACGGACCTTTGACCTGAATTTCACCGTCAACAACGCGAACCTTGTTGACAGAAAGAACTTTTCCGTTTGAATATTTGTTGACTTCGGAAAAGTCTGAAGTTGAAATTCTCGGACTGCATTCGCTCATGCCGTAGCCCTGTCTTACGGTGATTCCGTATTTTTCAAAGCCGTCGATTATTGCTGCGGAAAGGAACGCAGAACCTGCAATCATTCTTCTGAAATTTTTGCCGACAACTTTTTCTGCGGCTTCGCGCGGAGAAAGCGACGGATTCTGCCTTTCGGTGATTTTGATTCTGGTGAGAATAGACTTGCAAAGTGCAGGAACGATTCTCATAATCGTCGGTTCAAAAATCAAAAGGTTTTTATAAAGATTTTTGAGTTCTCCGTTAAGGCAGAGAGTTCCGCCGTCATAAATTGTTTTAAGTACGTCGCATGCATAGCAAAAAACGTGATGCATCGGAAGCACGGAAAAGCTGACATCCGCAGCATCCATATTGTATTCGTTATAGCAGCTGTTTGCAGCGAGATTGTGGTTAGAAAGCATTACACCCTTTCTTCTTCCGGTTGTTCCGGAGGTATAGATGATAAGGGAGCAATGATCGGGATATTCGGTGATATTGGAAAGACCGTTATAAAATGAGCCGGTTTTATATTTTTCAAAGATACCGTCGAACCATTCGGCGTTGCCGAGGGAGATGACTCCTTTAAGTCCCTTGTATTGCTTTTGAACTTCCTTGGCTTTTTCGGAAAACGCGTCTTCGCAGAAAAGAATTTCGATGTCTGCGTCGGCAAAAAGGTCGGCCGCTTCTTGAACGGTGATATCGGGTGCAAAGGGAACAACAACGTTTCCGCTGAAAATCATTCCGGTGAGGCAGGCAACGTATTCGTAATTTGTACTTCCGATGAAAGCGATATGAATCCGTTCTTTTTTTACCGAGCGGATATATCGACAGACCGCAAGGCAGTCCTCTCTGAATTCACGATAGCTTTTGGTTTTAACTTTGTTGTCGCGGATGTAGCGGCAAAAATCCTTGTCGCCATATTTTTCGACCGCGTAATCAACAAGCTTTCTTACGGTATCTATTGAATTGCTCATGCTTTGATATCGTCCTTATACTTTCTCTTAATTTTAAGGCTGGTGGTTTTCGGAAATTCCGTGTCTCTTGTTTTGATTTTGAGGATTCTCTTGTATGAGGGAAGAGTTGCGTTATAGTTTTTAACGTCTTCTTTGATTTTTTCTTTTGCGTCCGGGCAAACGGTTTCGTCGAGATAGAACTCTGCGGTGATGAAGCCGTCTTCTTCGGAAACGATTACTTCTTTGACGTAATCAAGTCTTGTGAGCTGGTCTTCAAGCTCTTCCGGTGCAACGTTCTTTCCGTTTGAAAGAACAATAAGGTTCTTCTTTCTGCCGACATAGAATAGGAAACCGTCTTCGTCAATATAGCCGTAGTCGCCGGTCATGAACCAATCGCCGTCCATAACAGAAGCAGTGGCTTCGGGGTCTTCAAAATATCCGACCATGACGTTGTCGCCCTTTACGCAGATTTCGCCGATTCCGTCTTCATCCGGGTTCTTGATTTTGATTTCGCAACCCATGGGCTTTCCGCAGGAGCCGAACTTATAGTTTTCATAGGTTGAAATTGTGATTCCCGGAGAACATTCCGTTGTGCCGTAGCCGTTGAAGACTTCGATTCCGAGGTCGCTGAGTCCCTTTTCATAAACGGGGTCAAGGTATGCGCCGCCGATAACGATGTATTCAAGTTCGCCGCCGAGACCGTCGATAACCTGCTTGAAGAGTTTTCTTCTGACGTCGATTCCGAACTTGCGAAGGAAGTTGCTGAGCTTGATTCCCTTGCGAAGCTTGTCTGCGCGGCCGGTCTTTTCGGCTGTGCGCCAAACGGTTTTATAAATTGTTTCAATAAGAAGCGGAACGCCTGCGATATTCTGCGGATGATACTTCTTCATGTCCTGCGGAATATCTTTGAGCGAGCGGCAGATGTAACCCCAGCCGGTGAAAACGTTGACAAGGAAAAGTGCGCTTGCCCAAGCGAACGTGTGGTTCATCGGAAGAAAGCCGATTGCGTGGTGACCCTGAATAAGTCTTGCCGAAGAAACGGCAGAGGTCATGATGTTCTTGTGGCTGAGCATAACGCCCTTGCTTTTTCCGGTTGTGCCGGAAGTGAAAACGATTGTTGCAATGTCGTCCGGAAGCGGCGGCTCGTCAAGATAGCTCTTGTTGCCTGCTTTAAGGTCGGCATGACCTTCTTCGATAAGGTCATAAAAATCACTCATCTTAATGTATTCGGTGAGGCAGACACCGTCGGCTTTTTTGAGCTTTTCGATTGTGCCTGCAAATTCGTCGGAATAATAAATTGCGTCGCAGTGACTTCTTCTCATGATGTCGATGATGTCATCGTCCATGAGCTTTGCGTCAAGGGGGATTACCGTGTATTTTCCGGTAAGGATCGAATAGAAGCAAACGATCCAGTAATAGCTGTTGTCGCTGAGGATTGCAACTTTTTTTTCGGAAAGGCCGCGCATATAAAGGTTCTGACCGAGACCTACGGTGTCATACCAAACTTCGTTGAAAGACTTTGTGCGGTCGTGTGTGCGTGTTTCGGGATATACATACTGTTTTTGGTCGCCGCCCTTAATATGACCGTATTCAATCATTTCTCGTGCGGTGTGAAAATCGGGGACTTCCATAAACGGATGGGGGTTTTTCATTTTTGCCATAGTTCTCTTCTCCTCATAAAATGAAATTTGCAGCCGTTTTTTAAAGCTGCGCGTGCCGCAAAAAAATCACACAGATGATTTTGTTTCCGACACTGTGTTGATTAAAAGTATACACGTTATCCGAAATATAATCAACCTGTTTATCGCAAAAATATAAACATTTTATGAATAATTTTTTCGATTTTGACGGTTTCCAAACAAAAAACAACATTGTGTTGGAGTCAGTACAGCGACATTTATCTAAAAACAGACAAATTTGGTGAGCGAAAGTTCACTATTTGAATCTTTCGTGCAAAGCCGTGCAGTGTATGTTTTATTCCGCTTCGGCTAAAGAGAAACGAAAAAATTCTTGCCAAAACGTTATCACTGTGATAAAATAAACTGATTATATATATGAGGTGATATTTTTGGCAACACCTAAAGAAAACATAAGGAATTTTTCAATCATTGCCCATATCGACCACGGAAAATCAACCCTTGCGGACAGGCTTCTTGAACTGACCGATTCCGTTGCAAAAAGAGACATGACAGCTCAGCTTCTTGACGATATGGATCTTGAAAGAGAAAGAGGAATAACGATTAAATCTCATGCCGTCAAGCTTGATTACAAAGCAAAAGACGGAAAAACATATGAACTCAACCTCATCGACACACCGGGTCACGTTGACTTTAACTATGAAGTTTCGCGTTCGCTTGCCGCGTGCGAGGGTGCGCTTTTGGTTGTTGACGCTTCGCAGGGCATTGAGGCGCAAACTCTTGCAAATACCTATCTTGCCCTTGACCACAATCTGGAACTTGTTCCGGTAATCAACAAAATCGACCTCCCTGCCGCAGACCCCGACCACGTTGCCGCAGAGGTTGAAGATGTTATCGGCCTTGACTGTTCGAACGCGCCGAAAGTTTCGGCAAAAACGGGCGAAAACGTTGAAGCCGTTCTTGAACGTATTGTTGAAGATATTCCGGCTCCGAAGGCAAACGACGACGCTCCGCTTCGTGCACTTATTTTTGACTCGGTTTATGATAACTACAAAGGCGTTATTGTTTATGTCAGAGTTATGGAGGGTACGCTTTCCGCCGGCGAAACAATGAAAATGATGGCAACACAGGCACAGTTTACCGTTGTTGAAGTCGGATATATGAGGGCAACGGGCATGGAACCGTGCAAAACGCTTTCTGCCGGCGAAGTAGGCTACATCACCGCGTCAATCAAAACTGTTCGCGACGCAAAGGTCGGCGATACCGTTACAAAAACCGAACGTCCGGCAACAGAACCGCTCCCCGGTTACCGCAAAGTCAATCCGATGGTTTTCTGCGGTGTTTATCCGGCTGACGGTGCGGACTATGAAGCGCTTCGCGACGCGCTTGAAAAATTGCAGCTTAACGATGCCTCGCTTTCCTATGAACCGGAAACGTCCGGCGCACTCGGTTTCGGTTTCCGCTGCGGTTTCCTCGGGCTTCTTCATCTTGAAATTATTCAGGAAAGACTTGAAAGAGAATATAACCTTGACCTTGTTACAACCGTTCCGAGCGTTGTTTATAAAATTCATCTTCGCGACGGTTCGGTTGTTGAAGTTGACAACCCGACCCATTATCCCGACCCTGCGGATATTGATTTTTCCGAAGAGCCGATCACAAACGCACATATCTATTCTCCGCCGGATTACGTCGGTGCAATTATGGACCTTTGCCAGGACAGACGCGGCGTTTTCAAGGATATGACCTATCTTGCAAAAGACCGCGTTGATATTCACTATGAGCTTCCGCTCAACGAAATTATCTATGACTTTTTCGATGTTCTCAAATCGAGAACGCGCGGTTACGCTTCGTTTGATTATGAAATTTCGCGCTACGACCGTTCGAATCTTCAAAAGGTTGACGTTCTTCTCAACGGCGATGTAATCGACGCGCTCAGCTTTATTATTCATTCGGATAAGGCAATGGCAAGAGCAAGACGTATTGCAGAAAGGCTCAAGGAGACTATTCCGAGACAGATGTTCGAAATTCCGATTCAGGTTGCAATCGGAAGCAAGGTTATTGCGCGCGAAACCGTTAAGGCAATGCGAAAAGACGTTCTTGCAAAATGTTACGGCGGCGATATTACGCGAAAGAAAAAACTTCTTGAAAAACAGAAAGAGGGCAAAAAGCG
>DKDD01000111.1:18254-20330 GCA_002451715.1 Ruminococcaceae bacterium UBA6857
AAAAGCGTATGCGCCAGTTCGGTACGGTTGAAGTTCCGCAGGAGGCATTTATGACTGTTCTCAAGCTTGAGGAAAACTAAAGGTGAAAGGGCTTTATATTCACATTCCGTTTTGCCTTTCAAAATGCTCATACTGTTCGTTTTATTCTTTCGCCGCGTCGGAAAAAATAAAGGACGAATATCTTTCTTCGCTCCTTTTGCATATTGATGATTGGAGTAAAAGAGAAAAGTTTTGTTTTGATTCGGTCTATTTCGGCGGGGGAACACCGTCCGTTTTCGGCGGCGAACGTATTTTTAAAGTACTTTCAAAAATACGCGAAAGCTTTACCCTTTCGCCTGATTGCGAAGTCACTGTCGAAGTCAATCCGTCCTCCGCAAGCGGCGAACTGTTTTCGTATTTAACAAAAGGCGGAGTGAACCGCATTTCAATGGGCGTTCAGTCCGCAGTTACGAAAGAGCGAAAAGCGATCGGGCGCAATTCCGACCTTGAACAGGTTAAAGCTGCGCTTTTTCTTTGCAAAAAGTACGGCATTGAAAACACGTCGCTTGATTTGATGCTCGGTCTTCCGTTTCAGACGGCGGAAAGCCTTGAAAAAAGCCTTGATTTTATCATAGAGTCCGAAACAAAACATGTCAGTGCATACATGCTGAAACTTGAAGAGGGCACGCCGCTTTTTGAAAAAAAGGAGACTTTGACACTTCCCGATGAAGACGAAGTTTGCGATATGTATCTTAGGGTTTGCGAAAGGCTTCGAAAAAGCGGCTTTGAGCATTACGAAATTTCGAATTTTGCGCGTCCCGGTTTTCAAAGCAGACATAACAATAAATACTGGCTTTGCGAAGAGTATCTCGGTCTCGGTCCGTCGGCACATTCGTTTTTGAACAAGGAACGTTTTTATTATAAAAACGATATCGATTCATTTATAAAAAACGAACCGCCCGTTCCGGACGGAAAAGGCGGCGACGAAGAAGAATTTTCAATGCTTGCACTTCGGCTTTCAAGGGGACTTGTTTTTGACGAATTTGAAAAACGATTCCAAAAAAAGTACCCGGAAGAAAAGCGAAAAAAGGCAAAGGAACTTCAAAAATACGGACTTTTGAAAATTGACGAAAAAAGAATAAGCCTTACCGAAAAAGGCTTTCTTCTTTCAAATTCGGTGATTGCAGAATTGTGCTGAAATCGGCGTTGTTATTGACAAATTGCGGCAAGTATGATACTGTTTTTCCGCAAAGAAGGCTACTTGTAAAAACGGTAGGCGGTTTACCTCACGAAAGCTTTTCTTCCGGGAGGGACACTTTTATTATATCCCTCCACTGTTTGCGGAGGGGGGTGTTGTGATGGAATATTTTGCAATGATGGCTCTTATCATCGTTTTTGCAACGGGATACATGGTCGTCCTTTCAAAAGCATCGGACAATAACAAGAATAATAAAAAATAACCGCCTCGGCTTCCAAACACGATTGCGGTTATTTTTTAATAACATAATCTGAGGACGAACCGCTTACTACAGTCGCCTTCTTTGTATCTTTATTATACTCACCCACCCGATATTTGTCAAGCAGGTTTTAATTGTTTGAAACTTATAATTGAGAAGGGGTGATTTTTGATGAAACCGTTCGGAAAAAGGCTTTCTTCTTTCAAACTCGGTGATTGCAGAATTGTGCTGAAAAACATAAATGCCGCTCGTAAAAAATCGGGCGGCGTTTTTATTGACAAATATTCAAATGCATGATATTCTGTATATGGTGTCGCACAAAAACGGCAGGCGGACTGCTCCTCAACAGAGGAGGTGATGGCATGACTGAAATCGCTCTTATTGGGCTGATTATAGCAATCCTCGGGTTGCTTGTCGATGTTGTCTCTCTTTGTTACACGATTATAAGTAACAAAAAGCAGTAATTCTTACATAAAAAGTAAGAAACACCGCCCGTTCCAGGTTGGCGGTGTTTTTTACTAAAACACTAATTGACTTTGGAGCAACCGCTTGTTGCGGCACTCTTTATATACATATTATACTCACCCACCCGATATTTGTCAAGCAGGTTTTAATTGTTTGAAACTTATAATTGAGAAGG
>DKDD01000111.1:20357-25557 GCA_002451715.1 Ruminococcaceae bacterium UBA6857
GATTTTTGATGAAACCGTTCGGTCTTGTTCTTGCCGGAGGAGGCGGAAAAGGTGCATATCAAATCGGCGCATGGGAAGCTATGCGTGAAATCGGCGTTCGCTTTGACGCAATTGCCGGTGTTTCAATCGGCTCAATCAACGGCGCACTGATTGCCGCAGACGATTTCAAAGCAGCAACCGACCTTTGGAATAATATTTCGCTCGACAAGGGCGTTAATATTTCGGAGCCGCTTCCCGACCCTGAAAACCTTTTCAGCACTAAAAACTGGGGTGTTCTTTTCAAAGAATTTGTCAAAAACGGAGGCTTTGATGCTTCGCCGGTCAAAAATTTTCTTTCGCAATATATTGACGAAGAAAAAGTTCGTGCAAGCAAAATTCCTTTCGGGCTTGTTACCGTTCAAATGTCACAGGGTATGACGGGACTTGAACTTTTTATCAACGATATTCCCGAAGGTCAGCTTATTGATTATCTTCTTGCGTCGTCGAATATTCCGCTTGCCAACAACATCGGTCCGGAGGGGGAACGTTTTCTTGACGGCGGCGTTTATGACAACACGCCCGTTGCAATGCTCAAAAAGTACGGTTGGAACCGCCTTGTTGTTATTGATATTTCGACCATAAAAGGTGTGAATCACAGCCTTGATTTTCTCAATTCAAATGTTGTTTATATCAGACCGTATAACATTGACGACCTCGGTGCGTCGTTCGATTTTGACAGCGAAAATGTTAAAATGCGAATGAGAATGGGATATCTTGACGCCAAAAAAGCTTTTTCATATCTTTCGGGAAAGATTTTTTATTTTTCGCCGAAAACATTTAAAAACATGGTTTTTGAATACGGCGCAGATGCGGTTATGCAGCTTGAAGAGCTTGCGTATGAACTGAAAGTTGAGCGGCTTTGTGTTTATACGCAAAAGCAGTTCCTTTCCGCGGTTAAAAAAGCTTTTGACGAAAAGAACGCCGAAGAAGAGGCAAAAGAAAAAGCAAGCCGTGAACAACACGAAACCGAAGAAAAGGAAAACAAAGAAAAGCACAAAGAAAAAGCCAAGGAAAAAGCAAAAGAAAAAGAAGAAAAACAAAAGGAAAGCTCAAGAAGTTCGATTTTTCGCTTCCTCTTTTCAAAAAAAGAGGATAAAGATTTTGACGAAGCGGTTGCACTGCTTCAAAAGCTTTCATAAAAGTCAAAACTGCCGCAGTCAAATTTTCGACTGCGGCAGTTTTAATTGTTGATTGGTTATTTAAGCATTCCGTGATATCTGCCCATCCAATAGGGGAGAGTATAAGTTGTTGAGCCTTCCATTACGTCGGATTCACTTACTGAACCGAGACGATAGGTTGAACCGTTATACTTATGAAGTTCTCTTTCGTCGGGAGCGGCAACTTTCCACGGAAGATCTCCGCCGCAAAGAACAACACCGATGATTTGAACAATGCCGGATTTGTTGTCTGCAAAGAGCGGCTTTTTAACGTTCGGGTCATATGTGAGTTCTGCTGTTCCGTCAATGCCTGCGGCGCTGAGATTGACCGAGGCGATATCGTCGCGGTTATAGTTCGAAGCAAGATATTTGCGAAGATCAAGCGGATGGCGGCTGAGTGACCACGAAGCGGTTTCAATAAGATTGTTGCCGTAAACGTCGGTCTGTGCCTCGTTCGGATATGCAAGCTGATAGATGTAATACCAGCAGGGGTTTTCGCTGTGCGAAATGGAGTACCACCAATCGTTAAGACCTTCTCTGTAATATGAAAGAAGAGTTTCGTCGTCTTCCATCTGGAAAAGGAGATAATAGGCGAGCATTGCCATTTCTTCGTCGGAGTAGTTGAGAATAAGGCGATATACAAACTTGAAAAGCTTTGTGTTGACAAGCGGACGAAGAATAAAGCCGAGAACAGGAGAAACGCTGTTTGCGTATTCAAGAATCGACATGTTATATCTTTCAAGCTCTTGTGTCATAACTTTTGCATATTCATATGCCGGGTCGAGCGCAGCCATTTTGTATTCGTCTTCCCATTTTTGGTCGCCGGTGATGTATGCGGCAAGCTTGAAAGCGGAAAGAATGACCGAAGTTTGAAGCGGAGCGCCGCCGAGAACCTGACCGTTGTGGAAGTATGTGCGGCTGAACTTGCCCCATGTTGTCGGCTGACCGCTTCCGTCGCAGAGCGCATAGCCGTTGTCAACGATGTGCTGGGCGAAAGAGTCGATCGTTCTTGTGAGGAGTGCTTTGATTTCCGGGTCTTCCGGTCCGAGAATATCATAAGCAAGCTTATAAATGAAAAGGTGACCGATAATTTCGTCGGCGCTTGTGTCGCCTTTGTATACGATGTCGCTGACGTCATAGCCCGAACCGATGAGGTCGTTCCAAAGTCTTTGCGGAATTTCGCCCGAAGCGTCAACTTTTACACCGCGGAGGTTTTCGCCGTTGAGAAGATAGCCGGCTGCGTCGCTGTGCTTTGTTGAAACGCCGGTTGCGGTTTTGTCACCGTTATGTTTCCAGTGAATGTAGCCGTCAATTTCCTTGCCCTCTTCTGTGAGTGAGTAGGTTCTTGCCCAAAAGCCTTCAAGAAGTCTTGTTCTTGTTGCCGGGGTTTCGGTGCTGTTTGCGTCAAGGGTTGCCCAATCACCGGGAACAAAGAGCTTGAGGTTCGAATCTTTCATTATATATGAACCGGTGCCGAACGTAAGATATTTTTTATACATCGAATCGAAAGCCGAAGCGGGGCTTCCTTCGGGAACATTCTGTGAATAATCGCCGCCGTTTTTGAGAACGTCGGTCGAATACCATTTTCCGACATTGACGTCTCCGACCGAACCGTTGCGCTGTGCGTGAACAAGCGATTCAACCGTGCCGGTTCTCATTGAAATATAAGTGAGAAGCAAAACGGCTTCTGTTGAAAGATAGGCGGTTTTCTTTGCGGCTGCAACTTCTTCGGCGGTTGCGTTCGGGTCGTCGCGAAGAACGGCATAGCGCATGAGCTCGCCGGCTCCGTACATACCCGTCCAAAGTCCGTCGTTGTCGCTTTCAATAGGAACCCATTCGCCGCTTTCTTTGTCAAGATAAGAATCGGAAACCATTCCGCGGCGGGCAACATATTTTTGAGCTTGATCACTCATTTTTGCGGCTTTTTCTTCGCCGCTCATTTTTTTCATTTCAATGTGGGTATAGCCCTGCGACATAACCGTCCAGATTCCGTTTTCTCCGTCAGGATAGATTGCAAGAACGTTGCCGTTTGTTGTGTCTGCGGCATAAAAGTATCTGTCGCCCATGAAGCGCTGTTCTTTGTCGCGTTCGTTCTTTGCGTTTTCGTCAACGCGAAGAACGCCGTAGTTTGTGATTGTCCACTTTGCTCCGTCAGCGGTAACGGCCTGCTGAGCGTTTTTGTAATCAAGCGAGTTTTTGATTTCGGCGGGAACCTTTTTGCTTCCGTTTTTGAAGCGTGTAACAACTTTTTGAAGGTTATCGCCGAGCGCAACAGCTTCACCGTTGTAATCCTGCTTCTCCTTGTGAACGGTTGTCTTTGTAGGTGCGGAAACAACTTTAAGCGTTACCGAATCCGAAAGACCGTCCGCGTTACCGGCAGTGATTGTTGCCGTACCTTCCGCAAGAGCGGTGACGCGTCCCCATGAATCGACTTTTGCGACTGAGGCGGGCTCTGCGCTCCAGGTGAGGGTGCGGTGAGTTACCGAAGCGGAAAAGACCGCTTCAACGCTTCTGCTGTCGCCGATGTCCATTTCCCAATTTTCGGGAACGACAAGGCGGAGTGTTGCATTATTTTTGCCAAAAGCCGCCGAAGCACAAATGCAGGTGCTAAAAGCGAGAATGAGGGCAAGAACAACAGAAAGAACTTTTTTCATTTTTTTCTCCCTTTCTTAAAATCACGCGGAAAGCCGCGCATAAATTTACATATGTATCATAACATATGGCGTTTTGGCAGTCAATGGAAAAAATATTAACAAAAAACAAACTTTAAAGTAAACTTAAGGTCTTATATGGACAAAATACCCAAAAATCGCATTGCGTTTTTTACGGGCGTATCGGGCGTGCATTATTGACAATGTTATATTGCTGTGATATAATTCAAATACATTAGTTTTGAATAAATATATTAACCTTGTGTCGGCAAAACTTTGCCGCGGTTTTATGTTCCTTTCAAAATTGATTACGCACCCATCCTTCACTGTTCCCGGCGAGTTTTTTTCAAAACTTCGCCGGGAATGTTTTTGTGCGCAAAAAAGCCGCAATCTTTTCGGATTTTTACCAAAGTTTGTGGTATATATTTAATTGATAGCTTGACTCCGATATCAAGGAGCTTTGTATATATTAAATAAAAAAACAGAAGAATTTCAGCAATAAAATCAATGTTCACAGTAGGAAAAATATTGTATAATAAAGGTGCAACAGGGTATCGGGCGGTTTAAACAAGCGAAAGCCGACGAAAATAACAAAAGCAAAGAAAGGGTGTCATGAGCATGTGGAAAAAGTTTGTTTTGGTAGCTCTTTTGAGCTGTGTAGCCACATTGGCTGTCACGGGAACAGTTCTTTATTACATTATATATCAGCCTTTTGATGTGGTGAGTGTCAATGTTGAAACGAAAAATTTAACGGGCGATTCATTGAAATCGACTGCTGATACTTTCAATGCCGATAAAAGCAAGGGTTACATTGATTATATGCACAAAGGCTTTGAATTTGATTTGTCCTCGGAGGATGAATACTGCGTAGCCGAAGTTACCGTTATGGTTTGCAATCCGAGCAACCTTACAACATCTGCGCTCTATTTGATTCCGAAAACGGACAACGATGTTATTTGCTATCTGGAGCCGAGCCAGAAAGCCGTGAACGTCCTTCCCGGCGAGAGCGAAGAAGTAAGCTCATATTTTGTCTGCCGCAAAAACGGAAAGACCGATAAGGAACTGACCGAATATATCGGCGGTCTGGATTTTTATCTTTTGGAGGAGGACAACATTTTCGGTCAGAAAAAAATCAAGGTGACACCAAAAGATTTCATTATTAATGTATAACTTTTTCCCGGAGAGTTCTTCGGACTTTCGCCGGGAATGTTATATATAATAGAAAGGCCGCAAACCGATGCAGAAATGCTGTTGTTTGCGGCTTATTTTATATTGAAAGCTGAATACCGATTTCAACCAGCTTTGAAAGCAGCTCCCTTTTGTCGTTCGGAATACTTTCGGGAACAGAGAGAA
>DKDD01000100.1:0-10239 GCA_002451715.1 Ruminococcaceae bacterium UBA6857
GGAGCCAAGAAAAGTTGTGCCGATTAAGTTATGTTCTGCAAACAAAAAAGAAAAACGGGCGCCTTGGGCGACGCCGGTAAGAAAAAGACAAAACAAAAACGTTGCAAAGGATAAATGACACCGATGCAACGTTTTACTTATCTCATTTTTTCAAAAAAATCTGTCAAAACCTTTCGGCAGTCTTTTTCCATGTATCCGCCGATAATTTGAACCTTGTTTTCAAAAGCGGAAAACATTTCTCCGCGGCTTATCACACCGCCGGCCGCTTCGTCGTAAGCACCGAAAACAAGTTTTTTTACCCTTGACATGATGATTGCGCCGCTGCACATTGCACACGGTTCAAGCGTAACATAAAGTTCACAGCCGGAAAGCCGCCAGTCGCCGATGTTTTTCGCTGCGGTATGGAGCGCTTCAAGCTCCGCATGGGCAAGGGGTGTTTTTTCCCGTTCTCTTCGGTTGCGGCCCTCGCCGATAACCTTCTTGTTTTTGACAACGACCGCACCGACCGGAATTTCTCCCTCTTTTGCCGCTTCGTTTGCAAGCGCAAGAGCCCTTTCCATATATATACGTTCTTCCAATTTTGTTTTTTCCTTTGCTTAAACAAGTTTTACATACTGCGCAGTGAAGTAAAGCATAAGCACAATCGCAATAAGCATTGTCGGCGTTGTAAGATAGCATGCAACCTTTGAGCCGGTTGAAAGTTCCGTTCGCGTTTTGAACGACGGCAGTGCGTTTGCTTTTCTAACAAAGATGAAGAAGCACGGAACGGCCGCAAGAATCAGCGCGTATATCATTAAAGACGCAGCATTGTTAAGCAGTGTTTCGTCAACATTGCCGTTGAGATAGGTAACAATAAGCGAAATTGAATTGTTCAGCCCGTGAATGATAACGGCAGTCCAAAGAGTACCCGTTTTAATACTGAGATAACCAAGCGCAAAACCGACAATTAGCGCAAACGGAGCCTGAATAAGATTGCAGTGCATAAGGCCGAAAACAAGCGCCGCCATTGCTATTGCAAATCCGTCTCCGAATTTTCGAAGGTTCTGCATAATGTATCCGCGAAAAGCGATTTCTTCAACGAAAGCCGCAAAAACAACAACACGGAAAAACGAAACTATAACGCCGAAAACACCCTGCGGCATCGGAATATCCGGCGAAGAAAGCTCAACACCGAAAGCTTCGACAAAACTTGTCATAACGTTTGTGACAATGTTCGCAATCATGCAAAATCCGAGTCCCGAAACAATCGCAAGCGGCATTAAACCCTTTGCTTTCGGTTTTTCAAAAGGCAGGCTGTCCCGCAATCCGGATTGCTTTTCAATAAGTTTTCCGAAAATCATAAACGGCAAAAGCAGCGAAAAGAGCAAAATTATAATGTCTGCGCCGGCTTGGAAAAACGGTTCGGTTCGATATCTTTCATAAAGTCCGAACATGTTAAGAATCAAAACCGAAATGTTTTGAACAAGAACAAGCGTAAGCACTGCGCAGGAAGCAAAAGTGCTTTGAAGCCGAAGTTCATGCTTTTCTCTTTTTTTGCGTGCAACCCTCATCGGGTCGGGCATACCGTAATAATTTCCGTTTGGCTGAGGCGGATAAAAACCGTTTTGTTCTGTCATGGTTTCATCATATCCTTAAAGTTTTATTTGCTGTATATCATTCCGACAATGGCGTTGACCGTTCTTGCAGGAAGAATTTTTGCAAGAACAGCAAAAATTTTATAGTTTGCGCCGGTTGTCGAAAGCGGTTTCGGGTGCTTTTTCTTTGAAAGTGCAAAAACGGCTTCCGCAATTTTTTTCGGGCTCATTCCGTTTTGCTCGTCGTGTTCCATTTGTTCAACGCTTCGTTTGATTCTTGAACCGTAAAGCTCTTCGCCACCGGTTTCTTTTTCTCTTTGGGCGGTGAACGCCGTTTTAACATCGCCCGGCATGAACGCGCAGACACTGATGTTGAACGGACGAAGTTCGTTCGCAAGCGCAAGAGTAAGCGAATTGACCGCACTTTTCGAAGCGGAGTAAAAAGCCTGGAACGGAAGCGCAAGCGGCGCCGCCATGGAGCTTATATTGATAATTTTTCCGCCGCCGTTTTTTCTCATATATTCGCAGACGGTTTTGCAGCAAAGAAAACAGCCGAAAAAGTTTACATCAAACTGCTTTTTTGCCTGCGAAAGCGTTGTCAGCTCCGTTGCGCCGGAGATTCCAAAACCGGCATTGTTAACAAGAACGTCTATTCTTCCCTCTTTTTCAAAAACGGTTTTGAAAGCGTTTTGAACGTCGGTTTCGTCGGTAACATCGCAGGTGACATTGAAAATTCCGTTTTCGTCTTTTCCGTGTCGGCTGAAAGAGTAGACGGTATAATCGTTTTCTTTGAAAAGTTCGGCGCATTCTTTTCCGATTCCGCTGCTTGCACCGGTTACAACGGCAACTTTTTTGTTGTTCATTTTTTCACTTCCATGTCTTTATTCGCTTTTGCTGTCTCTTTCGGCAGTTCTTTTGTCTGCGCTGATTCCCTCCGTGCTTGACGGAATGAACATGATTTTGAATGTCATAAGAATCAGTCTTAAATCTTCCAAAAGCGATTGATTTGCAATGTACATAAGATCCATCTGGAGCTTGTCATAGGGCGGTGTATTATATTTTCCGTAGACCTGCGCATAACCGGTGAGTCCGGCCTTAACCTGAAGTCTGAGCGCAAATTCCGGCGTATGCTTTTCATATTCCGCGGCAATTTCCGGGCGTTCCGGGCGCGGACCGACAATTGACATTGAGCCGGAAAGAATGTTGAAAATCTGCGGAAGTTCGTCGAGTCTGAGCATTCGAATGAATTTTCCGACTCTTGTGATTCTGTCGTCCTTGTCGCCGGCAAGGCGGGCAACGCCGTCTTTTTCGGCGTCAACGCGCATACTTCTGAATTTTATGATTTCAAAAACTTTTCCGTTTGTTGTCAGTCTTTTCTGTTTATAGAAAATCGGTCCGCCGTCGTCGGCTTTGATTGCAATTGCAACGGCAAGAAAAACCGGCGAAAGAACAATGATTCCGACAAGCGAAAGAACAATATCGAAAAGTCGTTTAATCAAAAGATAAACAAGGTTTCCCTCGCTTCGTTTGCAGCGATAAATAGGAATGTTCATAAGCTGAATTGTTTTTCCGCCTCTGATTATTGTGTCGGAAATTTTCGGTTTAATATATGCAACCTTTCCTTCGGCAATGCAATACTTTACAACTTCGTTGCGGTAATCGGACGGAACTCCGCAAAGAAAAACGGCGTCTGCGTTTTCAAGAATTTCAAAAAGTTCTTCAAGCGTTGTTTTTTCGGAATTGAGCGTGCGTATAACGCGAAAACGGCGTTCAAGCTTTCTGATTCCTTTGAGTGAAATATAGGAATCAACATTATTGAAAACAACGACCGTTCTTTTGGTTGCGTGGATTTTGTAATAGACAAAGTCCGCGGCAAAAACCCAAAGCACCGCAAAAATCGAAAAGCAAAGGAACATCACTATGAACGGAATCAGCGAAACCAAGCGATAGCTCAAAAGCGAAAAGACGATATAGCTCATCGCCTGCAAAAACGCAATCGCAATGATTTGGGAGAAAATCAAATCCGACCGCGTTGCCGTTCCGACCTGAAAGCCGCCGAAAACTTTGACGAACGTTATATAAATGAAAACGATCAAAACGGCAAGAAAATAGTTGCCGAACCTAAAGAACGGTGTCGGAATATTCGGGTTGAAATACTGAATCCAGCAACGGTACATCGACCATGTATAAACCGCAGTTATAAGAATTTTAAACAGATAAAGCACAAGCTTTTCTTTGACATACTTTTTATTATGCATAAATGATCCTCAAATCAGAAAGATTAAAAAGCAGAAACGCAGTCTGCAATTTCATAATATTGTTTCTGCCTAATGTTATCCTAAAGGTTTTATCTAACCATGAGCGTTGTTGCGGCAAGAACATCGGCCTTCCATTTAAGCACTGCGGCTTCGTCATATTCTTTCGGAATTTCTTTATAAACCTTTTTGGCGGCATCACCCTTTGAAAGCGCGCCGGCGGTTCGAAGAAGAACGGGAAGATTTCCGATTCCTTTGACGGCTCTTGAAGCAACGTCGGCAAACGACATGTTTCCGCCCTGTCCTTTTCCGAAACTGAGATCGCTTTCGGTGATAATTTCCTTGTCAAAAAGGAAGTTAATACCATCGGTATCCATGCAGATGAGAATGTTTTTAAGAATATCAATCGCCGCAAAGTTAAGTCCGAAATGAAGAATATAGCGGCGGTTATATTCCCAAAGTGTTTTTGCGGAGTATTCTTCATTTTTATCGGCAAGAACTGTTTCGGCAAGAATCATTCCCGCACGCATTGAAGCGCAGATTCCCGAACCCGTCATCGGAAGAGTCATATATGCGCTGTCGCCGATTGCGGCATAGCCGTCGCAAACCATCACCGAAAGCGGACGGCGAACCGGAATTTGACCGACCGAACCTCCGCGAAGAACTTTATGACCGATCTGCGGGCTAAATTCGCGCATCTTTTCAAGTTCCGCTTCAAGCTGAACCTTTGAAAGCGGAAGCATTTTGCCGATGAGAACATCGACTTCGTCTTCACCGGTGATTACCCAAGAGATTCCCTTGTCTCCGCCGGGTTTGAGGAAAACTTCATATTTTACGTCCGGATCCTTTGCCGGAGCCTTGTCAAAATATGCTCTGTAAGCATAGAAACATTCGCCGTAATCATAATCGCGGTCTACGTTGCAGCAAACCGGAAGTCCGCTTCTAATCGGCGAATTGATTCCGGCGGCGTCAATAACAAGGTCACCGAAAACGTCGCCGTCAAAAGTTTTAAATCCAACAACGCGAAGTCCGTCGGTAATCGGCGCAAGAATTTCCGTGTTGAAAACAAAGCGAACGCCCTTTTCTTCTGCATTGTCAAGAAGCATTTTATAAAGATACTTTCTTTCAATCATAACCGAACCTTCGCCAGAGGGCTTGACGGTGATTGAAGATTTAAGATTCGGGTTATAGAACTTCATGCTGGTTCCGGGCTTATACTGCGATTCGTCCGGCTCCGGAAGCGAACATTCGCGAAAAATCTTTTTTTCAACGGAATCTTCCCAGTCATAGCCGAGGTCATCCTTGATTTTTCTTTCATATACGGTAACATCGTAGCCTTTTTCGGCAAGGATTGCTCCGGCAATAAGGCCGCCATGTCCTGCGCCTGCAATGAGAATTTTTTTACCCATGTTTATATTTTCCCCTTTCAGGTGTTTTATGTTTTTGTTCCGTCGAACTTTGTTCAAAAGCTCAAACGTTTTGAATGAAAGCAAACTATACAGTATGTATTCTACCATAAATTGACGAAAATGTAAAGCTGTGAACAATTTGAAACGGCATTGCTTAATTTTTAAAAATCTATTGACCGAAAAAAGAACCGATAGTATAATTTTCCTATCCTTTTTCGGGGAGATGTTGTTTTGAAAAAGAATACACTTCAAAGCGATTATTTCGGCACGCAGTCAATCGGAAAAATCATGCTCAAAGTCGCTCCGCCGGTCATGCTTGCCCAACTTATTCAATCGCTTTATAATATTGTTGATAGTTTCTTTGTCGGAAAATTTTCAAACGAAGCCTTGACCGCCCTTTCGGTAATTTATCCTATGCAGCTTGTTGTGATTGCCCTCGCAGTCGGAACGGGTGTCGGCGTCAATACATACATGGCACGAAAATACGCACAGCACGGAAAGAACGACGCTTCGGGCGCGGCGGGAACCGGACTTTTTCTCGCTCTTCTCACATGGGCGGTTTTTGCGCTGGTTTCGTTTTTGATAATGCGCCCGTATGTCAAAACAAGCGCAACAAACGAAAATGCAATCGAATATGCAGTAACATACGGAAAAATCGTCTGCGTCGGAAGTATCGGCGTTTTTCTTGAAAGCTGTTTTTCAAAAATCCATCAGTCGCGCGGAAACATGAGCCGCCCGATGGCCGCTCAAATTGCCGGTGCCGCGGTGAACGTTGTTCTTGACCCGCTTTTGATTTTCGGCGTCGGCTTTTTCCCGAAAATGGGCGTTGCCGGCGCAGCCGTTGCAACAGTTATCGGTCAGCTTTGTTCGGCACTCATTGTTTCGTTCGGTGCGACTTATAAACTTCCGCCGTTCAAAAAACTTATTCATTATATTAAGCGCATATACTTTTTCGGTTATTCTTCAATTTTCATGCAGCTTTTATATACCGTCTATATTCTTGCGCTGAACATTATTCTTAAATCTTTTTCCGACTCCGCCGTAACGGTTCTCGGTCTTTATTATAAGCTTCAAAGCTTTTTCTTCATTCCGCTTATCGGTCTTGAAACCTGTGTTGTTCCGGTAATCAGCTTTAATTACGGTGCAAAGAAATTCGACCGCTGCAAAAAAACGATGAATGCGGCATTTTTGATTTCGGCGGCATTTATGGTTTTCGGAATAGTCGGGTTTGTTTTATTCCCGGATTTTCTCATTTCGCTCTTTTCAAGCAGCGCGAAAGTTCACGAAATCGGAAGAACCGCTTTTCCGATCATCGGTTCATGTTTCATTCCGGCCGTTTTCAGCCTTATGACTCCAACGTTTTTTCAGGCGATCGGAAAAGGCGTTCAAAGCGCATTCCTTTCCCTTTTGCGGCAGGTTTTCTGCCTTATCCCGATTTTTTGGGCGTTCTCGCTCATCGGGCTTAACTACACCTGGCTTTCTTTTCCGATTTCGGAAACAGTCACCGGTGCCGTCGGCCTTCTGATGTATTTCCACACGCTCAAAACATGGAAAAAGTCTTTTGAAAAGGGCGAGGAAGTCCGCGAAATTCAAACAGCCGAAGCGGTTATCAAACCGTCCGTCAAAGGCGCGATAATCACGATCGGGCGTGAACACGGCTCATCGGGAAAAGAGATCGGGCGTCTTGTTGCCGAAAGGCTCGGTATTCCGTATTATTACAAAGAACTTACTGCGCTTGCGGCAAAGGAAAGCGGCCTTGCGCGCGAATTTATCGAAGACGCCGAGGGCGACCCTTCAAAACAGCTTTATGACCTTTATCTCAGCACACACGTTGTTGAACACGCCGTTGCCGCGCAAAACAAAATCATTCGAAGAATTGCAAAAAACGGAAGCTGCGTAATCGTCGGACGAGCGGCGGATCACATTCTTAAAAACGACCCCGACCTGCTTCGAATTTTCATCTATGCCGACGAAGAAACAAAAATCCGCCGCGTTATGGAAAATTACGGCGACAGCCGCGAAAAAGCAAAGAAAAGCATTCGCCGCGCCGACAGCGCACGAAGCGCATATTACAAAAACATTTCCGGCAAAGCCTGGGGCGAAAGAGAAAATTATGATCTTATAATAAACAGCTCATGCGGAACGGAAAAAACCGCAAAACTCATTTGTGAATTTGCTCAAAATTATGCAGCAAAATAATTCTGAATATTTTTTCCATATTTCCGTTGACAAACGTTCACAGATACATTATAATTCAATTGTAGCGGTGTAATTTGCACCACATCATTTTTATCGAAACGGAGGATATCCAATATGAAGAAAATCATTGCAGTTTTACTTTCGGTCCTGGTTCTTTTCTCGGCAGTCGGAATTGCCGCTTTTGCGGAAGACGGCGTTGACGAAAACACCTATTACACAATCACCTTTGTTGATTACAACGGCGAAAAGCTCGGCTCAAGACAGGTTATCCGCGGCGGAATCGTTAACGCTCCCGCAAACCCGACAAGAGAAACCGAAAACGACATTGAGTACACTTTCAAAGGCTGGTCTGCCGACGGCGGCGAAACAATCTATTATCCGAACACAATTCCCGTTGCAACCGCCGACGTTACCTATACCGCGATTTATTCCGAAACAGGTCACAAAGATTACATGACTTTCTGGGATCTTATCGGTTCAATTTTCAGAAGAATCAACATGATTTTTGAATACTTCAACAAGATTTTTGATTTCGACTTCAACCGTCCGTAATCGCAGCACACAAAAAACATGCGGGTCCGCAAAAAGGCGGATCCGCTTTTTTAAACCGCAAGGAGCACGAAATATAAAATGAAACAGTTTTTTGCAATGTTTTCACGAATGAAATACATCAACCGCTGGGCGCTCATGAAAAACACAAGGAGCGAAAATCTCAGCGAACACAGCGGCGACGTTGCCGCAATTGCGCACGCAATTGCCGTTTTGAAAAATCTTCGTTTCGGCGGGAATCTCAACGCCGAACGCGCCGCCGTTCTCGGCCTGTATCACGATATGCCGGAAATAATCACGGGAGATATGCCCACCCCGGTAAAATATCACAGCAAAACGCTGCACAAAGCCTTTCTTGAAGTTGAAGAAGAAGCCTGCGGCAGACTTCTTTCAATGCTTCCGGAGGATATGAAAGAAAATTATCGCCCATACTTTTTTAAAAAGGAAGAGGACGAGTATCTTTGGAAAATCGTTAAAGCCGCAGACAAAATTTCCGCCCTCATAAAATGCATTGAAGAGGAAAAAGGCGGAAACCGCGAATTTTCCGCCGCGCTTGTTTCAACAAAAAAGGCAATTGAAAAAATGGAGCTTCCCGAAGCAAACGCTTTTCTTGATGAATTTATAGGCGCGTTCAGTCTTAGCCTTGACGAACAAACCGAACCGTTTTGAAAAGGCTTATTCTCATATTCAAAAATTTTTAATTGCTTTTTTTCAGACATAACTGTATAATAAGTACACTATCTTTTCGAAGAAAACCTTCGGATTTTTTAAGGAGTTGTAGAAATGGAACCTATCAAGGTTGATTTTACCGGCGGAAACGGCGCCGGAAAGGGAAAAGGCAGCGGAAAAGACGCCTATCTTTCCCCCGCAAAAGCCGGAATAAAAACAATCATCGCCGTTGTCGGAACAATTATCGGCGCGGTTATCGCATATTACTTTATGCTTCCGCCGCTTAATTTCAAAAGCACCGAGCTTTATTTCTTTCTCGGCGTTGTTGCTGCAATTTATATTGTTTTGCAGGTTCTTCTTTCCGGCGTAATTTTAAAACCGGAATACACAAAGTATGTTAAAAAACAATCGCTTGTTCCCGTAATAATCATCGGCGCGCTTGCCGTTGTTGTCGGAATCGGAATGCTTTTTTCTTCCGTTGTTTTCCGCGCTTCGTCATACAGCAAAATTATCAGCGTTTCGGAAGACAAAACGTTTTCAAGCGATATCAAGCAGGCGGATTTCAAATCCGTTCCCGTTCTTGACACGGCCGCGTCCGCCGCACTTGCAACGCGTACACTCGGTGACCTTGCTTCAATCAACAAGGAATCGCAGTTTGAAGTTGCGCCCGAATTTACTCAAATCAACTATAAGAACTCGCCCGTCCGCGTGGGAACTCTTGCTTACGGCGACATTTTCAAATGGTTCAAAAACACAAAAGAAGGCTTCCCCGGCTATATCATCGTTGACATGGTTACGCAGAAGACCGAATTTGTAATGCTCAAAGAGGGCAACTACATCAGATATTCAACCGAAGAGCATTTTTCAAAATATCTTATGCGCCATGTCCGCTTTGCATACCCGACTTATATTTTTGACGCACCGCACTTTGAAATTGACGAAGAAGGTCATCCGTTCTGGCTTTGCCCGGTGCTTGACAAAACAATCGGTCTTTTCGGCGGTACGGACGTCAAGGGCGTTGTAATCGTTGACGCAATCACCGGCGAATGCAATGAATATTCGCTCGACACAATCAAAAGCGACTCATCTTTCCAGTGGATCGACGGAATTTATTCAAACGATCTTCTTGTTGAACAGTATAACTATTACGGAAAATATTCCGGCGGTTTCATTAACTCAATCATCGGTCAGGAAGGCGTCAGAGTTGCAACCGAAGGTTCAAACTTCCTTGCCCTCAACGACGACGTTTATATGTATACCGGCGTAACATCCGTAAGTAACGACCAGGCGATCATCGGCTTTGTTCTTGTTAACATGAGAACAAAAGACGCAAACTTCTATGAAATTTCCGGCGCAAAAGAATACTCCGCAATGAGTTCCGCCGAAGGTCAGGTTCAAAACTACAAATGGACCGCAACTTTCCCGATTCTTCTCAACATCAGCGGCCAGCCGACATATTTCATGTCACTCAAAGACGACGCAAACCTTGTTAAGCATTACGCAATGGTTAACGTGCAAAACTACCAGGTTGTTGCAACCGGAAAAACGATCGCCGAATGCACCGAAAACTATGTTAAGCTCCTT
>DKDD01000100.1:10258-16790 GCA_002451715.1 Ruminococcaceae bacterium UBA6857
CCTTGCACAAAGCAACATCAACATCAAGGTTGACATTGACAACATCAAGGACGCAACCGACAATCCGCAAAACGGCGAAGAACCGTCAAAGCCCGAAACCGTAACGGTCAAGGGAATTGTTTCCGACATCAGAACCGCCGTCATGGGCGGCGAAAGCTATTACTTTATTAAGCTTGAAAAGGGCAAAACTTATTACAAAGTTTCTGCTTCTTCAAACGAAAGCGTTGTGATTCTCAATGTCGGAGACACCGCTGCGTTCACCTTTGAAAAAGGCGCAGACGGCCCTGTTATCGAAGCAAAGCTCGGCTGAAAATAAAAAAATCAACGGGACTGCCGCGGCAGTCCCGTTTTGTTTTGTCCTTAAAAAAATCAATAATTTTCCGCTTTAACTTCAAAGTAAGCTTGCGGATGGGCACAAACCGGGCAAATTTCCGGTGCGCTTTTTCCGAAGCAAACGTGACCGCAGTTTGAGCAGATCCACATTCTGTCTCCGTCTTTTGAAAAAACAAGACCCTCTTCAATATTTTCAAGAAGTTTCTTATATCTTTCTTCGTGCTCTTTTTCGATTTTTCCGACAAGTTCAAAAAGTTCGGCAATGTGGTCAAAGCCCTCATTCTTTGCGTCCTCGGCAAAATCTTTATACATTGAAGTCCACTCATAATTTTCGCCCGCCGCAGCGTCTTTAAGGTTTTCTTCCGTTGATTTTACTCCGCCGGTGAGAAGTTTCCACCAAATTTTTGCGTGTTCTTTTTCGTTGTTTGCGGTTTCTTCAAAAATCTTTGAAATTTGAACATAGCCGTCTTTCTTTGCTTTTGAAGCGTAGTAGGTATACTTGTTTCTTGCCTGGCTTTCTCCAGCGAATGCGGCAAGAAGGTTTGCTTCTGTTTTTGAACCTTTAAGTTCCATTTTCTGTTCCTCCTGAAATATCCTTTCGGATTTGTTATTTAATATATTACCTTTTTCTTCCTCAATTATACCTTAATTTTTTAAAGTGAAACCCGAAATCGGAAATTCTTTGAATTTTTTAAAATATATTCTCTTGTATGTGGAAATATTATTTTAATTGTGCTATAATTACCGAAGCTATGCGTAATTATTTAGTATGACGGAAAAACCGTCGGGTAACCGTTCGGTTGCCGCAACCTCAAACAACGGGAGGTAATTATTTTGAGAAAAACTGTTTGCGGTCTTGATATCAACTATATCTGTCAGGGCGAGGGCGAAACCGTTCTTGTTCTTCACGGCTGGGGTTCAAACGTCACCGTTCACAAAGACATGATTGACCTGCTTTCGCAAAAATACCGCGTAATCGCGCCGGATATGCCCGGCTTCGGTCAAAGCGAAGAGCCGAACGAACCTTGGTGCGTTGACGATTACGTTGACTTCATTCTTGAATTTTTAAAAGATTTTAATGTTTCAAAAATTACGCTTTTGGGTCATTCTTTCGGCGGAAGAGTCATAATCAAACTTTGCGCGCGCGAACTTCCGTTCACCGTTCAAAAAGTTATTCTTGTTGACGCCGCCGGCGTTAAACCCGAAACTTCACCCGAACAAAAGTTTAAGCAGGCGGTCTATCACAAAACAAAGTGGTTTTTTTCTTCGTCGCTTGCAAAAAAGCTTTGTCCGAATCTTCTTGACAATCTCAGAAAAAAGAACGGTTCGGCCGATTACAACGCCGCTTCGGACACAATGAAAAAAACGCTTGTCAACGTTGTTAACGAAGATTTGTGCGACCTCATGCCTTGTGTCAAATGTCCGACACTTCTCATTTGGGGAAGACTTGACACGGCAACGCCGCTTTCCGACGGACAGACAATGGAAAAACTTATGCCGGAAAGTGCACTTGTTATTCTTGAAAACGCCGGTCACTTCTCGTTCCTTGACCAAAGCGCACAGTTCTTGCGTATTCTTGCCTCATTCATGAACATATAAAAACGGAAAGGATAATTCACAATGAATCTGATTTTATTTTTGTCGTGCGTTGCCGCTTTCCTGATTCCGACAGGTTTGGCTCTTATTGATTCAATGCACTTTTTTCAGCTGAACTCTTATCGTTTCAGCACCCATTCAAAATGGATCTCGGAAAACTTCAACAAGTATCTTTCGCATTATCTCTTTTCGGTGATAATGATGATTCTTTCGCTGTTTTCATACCGCGTTGATATCAAAATGGGAATCATCACGCTGATGTTCCTCATCGCGGCCTTTGTTGAAAGACCGAAAAAGGCGAAAAAGCCTCTTGTTTATACCGCACGCGTAAAGCGTATGTTCGTGACAACTGCCGTTCTTTTTGCGGCGATCATCACCGCTTCGGCAATTCCGCTTTTCAAAACACAGCACGAAAGCATTGCCGTTTTTATCGTTGTATGCATTTACGCGCTTTCACCGTTCTGGGTACTTGTTTCAAACTTTATAAATGTGCCGATTGAAAAAGGCGTCAACGCGCATTACACACACGACGCAAAAAGAAGACTTGAAGCTTGCCCCGACCTTAAAATTATCGGAATTACGGGAAGCTACGGCAAAACAAGCGTCAAATATTATCTTAACACTCTTCTTCGCGCAAAATATAACGTTCTCATGACTCCGGAAAGTTATAACACTCCGATGGGTGTTGTTAAAACGATCCGCTCTTCGCTCAGAGCAACACATGAAATTTTTATCTGCGAAATGGGCGCAAAATGGGTCGGAGACATCAAAGAACTTTGCGACATTGTTCACCCCCGGCACGGTGTCATCACTTCAATCGGACCGCAGCACCTTGAATCGTTCAAAACTCTTGACGCGGTCAAAAACACAAAGTTTGAACTTGCAGACGCACTTCCGGAAAACGGAATGCTTTTTCTCAACAATGACGACGAAAACATCCGCGACCACGGTTCAAAACGCCCGTTTGTTTCATACGGAATCACAAACAAAAGCGATTACACCGCTTCCGACATAAGCGTTTCCGAACGCGGAACAACTTTCAAAGTTACCGGACCGAACGGCGAAAGCGAAAACTTTTCAACCCGTCTTATCGGCCGCCACAACGTTCTCAACATAACCGGTGCAATTGCCGTTGCAAACAAAATGGGCATTCCCCTCTCCGAGCTCAAAGGTCAAGTCAGACGTCTTGAAGGCGTTCCCCACAGACTCGAACTCAAGAAAAAGAACGGCGTGACCCTCATTGACGATGCGTACAACTCCAACCCGAGCGGAACAAAAGCCGCACTTGAAGCGTTGTCGCTCTTTGAAGGTTTCAAAATTCTTGTCACGCCCGGCATGGTTGAACTCGGCGAAAAGCAGGAAGAACTCAACCGCGAGTTCGGTTTGAACGCTTCAAAGGTTTGCGATTACGTTATCCTTGTCGGAAAAAAGCAGTCCGTTCCCATTGAAGCCGGTCTTCTTGACGGCGGATATCCGGAAAAGAAAATTTATGTTGCCGACACGATTGAAGAAGCGCTCACCCACGTTTATGCGCTTTCATCGCTCGGACAAAACAAGGTTGTTTTACTTGAAAACGATCTTCCCGATAATTATTAAGGAGGTTTTTTGAACATGCGAATCAAAGTTGGAGTAATGTTCGGCGGAAAAAGCGTTGAACATGAAATTTCAATAATCTCCGCCATTCAGGCAATTGCCTCAATGGACGCCGAAAAATATGACGTTATCCCGATTTATATCACAAAAAACAACGAGTTTTATGTCGGCCCCTCCGTCGGAGAAATCGAAAGCTACCGCCACATCCCGACGCTCCTCAAAGAAAGCACACGCGTTATTCTTGTCAGCGACGGCGGTTTGGTAAAACTTATTAAGTATCCGGCAAAAAAATTCGGTTCGTCATATGTTGATTACATTGACGTTGCGTTCCCGATCGTTCACGGAACAAACGTTGAAGACGGAACACTTCAGGGCTTTCTCACAATGCTTGACATTCCGTATGTCGGCTGCGACGTTGTTTCCTCCGCGGTCGGAATGGATAAATACGTTATGAAAACCGTTCTCAAAGACAACAATATTCCGGTTCTTGACTGCCTTTGCTTCAACGCAAAGGAATATGACCGCGACAACGAAGCCGTTGTTGACGCGATTGAAAACAGAATCGGCTATCCCGTAATCGTAAAACCTGTCAACCTCGGTTCCTCAATCGGTATTTCAAAAGCCGACAACCGCGAAAAGCTTTTTGATTCGCTCGACATGGCATTTTGCTATGCAGACAAAGTTCTTGTTGAACGCGCGGTTCAAAACCTTAAAGAAATCAACTGCTCGGTCTGCGGCGATTATGAACACGCAGAACCGTCGGAATGTGAAGAACCCGTCAACAGCGATGAAATTCTCTCTTTCAGCGATAAGTACTTAAGTTCGGGCAATTCCGGCGGCGCAAAGGGCGGAAAGCTCGGCGGAGCAAAGGGCGGCGGAAAATTCGGCGGCGCAAAAACAGGCGGCGGAGCAAAAAGCGGAATGGCATCGCTCAAACGTAAAATTCCCGCAGAAATCACCGACGAACAAAAGAAAACCATTCAAAAATATGCGGTTGACGCTTTCAAATGCCTCGGCTGCAGCGGCGTTTCAAGAATCGACTTTATGATGGACACAAAGTCCGGCGAAATTTTTCTCAACGAGATAAACACAATTCCGGGTTCGCTTTCGTTCTATCTTTGGGAACCTGTCGGCGTTCCTTATACAAAGCTTCTTGACAAAATGATTTCTCTTGCGCTCAAGCGTGAACGTGAACAGGAAGGCATTACATATGCCTTTGAAAGCAACGTTCTTGAAGGCGTTACCCTCGGCGGCGGCGCAAAAGGCGCAAAGGGAGGAAAACTCGGCGGCGCAAAGGTTTGATTAAACAACAAAACAAAGCCCCGGCTGTTTCGGAACAATCCGAAAAGCCGGGGTTAATTTTTTTAAAATCGTTTGTTTACCAGTCAAAAGCCGAAACCGAAAAGTTCTTTGTAACCGAACCCGTTGTATTGTCGGTATAACCGCTCATTTTATATGTAACCTTGATGCGGTAATCACCGGAAATAAGGGGTACGTCTTCATGATCAGCGTTCACAAAGTCAACATGAAGAGTTGTTTTTTCGTTCGGATAAAGCTTGTATTGGGTAACGCCTTCGTTGAAGTACTGCTCAAAGGGAACAGCAACCCATTCGCCGTCGTTTTCAATTGCTTTTCTTTCAATTGAATCAATTTTAACGGTGATTTCAAGGCGGTTGCCGGTTTTGTTTTCAAAAACAAATTCAGCTTTTGTTGCGCCGGCATCAATGGCTTTTTCGGGATAAACATCGCCTTTAGACATGTCGCCGGGTACGAAGAACGAAATAATGAACAAAATGATTGCAATAAGTCTCTGCATTGTAATTTCCTCCTTGTGAAAAATAGAGTTGCTTTTGCTTTCTTTATGTTATCACACAATAATAACTTTGTCAAATATAAACAGCGAAATTCATAAAATAAAATATTTTATTAACAACTTGATGCTTGAAAAGACCTTGACTTATACACCTTTTTATAGTTAAATATTTATAAGCACAATCGGTAATATTTTAAAAAGCACCCATTCGGACGCAAAGATTTATCTGTGCTTTTTTCAGAAAACCCAAAAGGAGCGATATCTATGCAAACAAACATTAAAACCAAAGTTCTTCCCCGTCTTTCTTTCAAGGCGCAGACCCTTGCGCTTGTGACCGCACTTGTTTCTGCGGTTGCGCTTCCGCAAATTTTTCATCTTGTCGGAGCCGTTTCCGACCTTGGAACAACAATCGGCGCCTCGTTCTTGCCGATGCACCTTCCGATAATCATTGTCGGCTTCATTGCAGGCCCATATGCCGGACTTGTTGCCGGTGCGCTTGCTCCGGTAATCAGCTTTTTCCTTTCTGGAATGCCGACAATCGCAATGCTTCCGCTGATGATTCCGGAAATTTCGGCATACGGCCTTTTTGCAGGTTTGCTCAGAAACACTAAGCTTCCCGCATTCGGAAAACTTCTTTCGGTTCAGCTTCTCGGAAGAGCTGCGCGCGCAATTGCAACGGTTGCGGTTGTTCTTTTTGTTTCGAACACGCCGATCACCCTTTCTTCAATTTACACAAGCATTCTCACCGGTCTTCCCGGAATTCTCATTCAATGGGCGATTCTTCCGCTTCTTCTCTATTTTGTTAAAGAAAAGTTTGGAGAGGAAATCTGAGCAAACAAAAATTAAACGTCGGAAACCAAAAATTATTTTTTCAGAAAGGTTATAATTGCTATGATCTACAGAAAATTTAAAGACAAAGAAATTTCCGCGCTTGGCTTCGGTTCAATGCGCCTTCCCGTAATTGACAAAAACGATTCGAAAATTGACGAAGAAAAAGCAGCCGTCATTGTTGACGAAGCTTATAACGGCGGAATCAATTATTTTGACACCGCCTGGGGATATCACGGCGGAAACAGCGAAATCGTGATGGGAAAACTGCTCAAAAAATATCCGCGCAACAGCTTTTATCTTGCAACAAAGTTCCCCGGCTACGACCTTTCGAACATTGACAAGGTTGAAGAAATTTTTGAAAAGCAG
>DKDD01000100.1:16858-18695 GCA_002451715.1 Ruminococcaceae bacterium UBA6857
ATGTCTGCGAAATGAACATCGACGCCTATCTTGACGAAAGCCACGGAATATTTGCATATCTCAAAAAGCAAAAGGAAAACGGACGAATCCGCCATCTCGGCTTTTCGGTTCACGGCAACATTCACACCATGACGCGTTTTCTTGAAAAATACGGCAGTGACATGGAGTTTTGCCAAATTCAGCTAAACTATGTCGACTATACATTCCAGGACGCAAAAGCAAAACTTGACCTTCTTAAAAAATACAACATTCCCGTTTGGGTTATGGAACCGCTTCGCGGCGGAAAGCTTGCCGTTTTGAAAGACGGAAACGACGAAAAAATCAAAGAGCGTCTCGGTGAAACACCTGTTTCGGCCGCGTTCAGATTTTTGCTTTCGTTCCCGGAAGTTACAACCGTACTTTCCGGCATGAGCACAAAAGAGCAGCTTGAAGACAACCTCAAAATTTTCAAGGCCGCAAAGCCGCTTGAAAAAGATGAATTTGATTTTGTTCTTTCGGTTGCAGACAGCATGATCAAAAAGATTGCCCTGCCCTGCACCGGCTGCCATTACTGCGTCAGCCATTGCCCCAAAGGGCTTGACATTCCGCGCCTTATAGAGCTTTACAACGAACATTGCTTCACGGGCGGCGGCTTCATTGCCCCGATGTTTTTTGCGCATTACCCGAAAGAAAAACAGCCGTCGGCTTGTATCGGCTGCAGAAGCTGCGAAAAAGTTTGCCCGCAAAACATCAAAATTTCAGAAGCACTCAGTGATTTTGCGGAAAAATTAAAGAAAAGCCCGTTTTGATAAATTTAAATTAACAACAGGAGCTGTTCCGAACATTCAGAACAGCTCCTGTTGTTTTCTTTCAGCCGATAATTTTATTTTTCTTTTCTTTGAATTCTTCTTCGGTGATTACTCCGGAATCCAACAGCTCTTTATATGACTTTATTTTTTCTGCCCCACCAAAAATAATCTGATTATTAACCGTCAAATCAATGGGTGTAGCTTTTTCTGTTTTCATATCAAGCTCTTTTTCTTCAACCTTTTTAAACCACAAACCCATACAAATATAGCCTATGCCCGGAAATAAATACGCAATCCATTGAGGAGCGCTGTTTATAAGCCAATATTTAAGCCAAATAATAGTACTATTATATTCAAGCAAGTTAATGGTACTTTTTGCAAACAATACAGTATAAATTATTCCGATTAGTAACGTTAATGCTCCCGGCAAAAACCATATATACTTTGTTATTTTCATCTTTTCTTTCAGAACCGGTATACACCCATTCATAACTATGATTAAAACTATCAATGAAGACAACGCCGATAAAACAGAAGCATAATTAAAATATTTAATGCAATGATATAATCCATGAATCAAATTGACTCCCGATACTACTACCGGCACCATATTCATCTTACGAATCATCAATATAGCAGCAAAAGCAACATATATACCAACATTTAATAATAAACAAATAGTATTTGTAAATTCGATTTTATACCCGTTTTGGTTTTGGGCGATTCTCACAAATATGTTACTTATTAAACCAATCACTGCTATTAACATAAATCCGACTGCGCCGACTATTGTGATTTTCTTTTCAGCCTTTTTGTCCATAGTATTTGCTTCCCCTTTACATCATTTTAAGTAACTGTTCCTTTTTCTTTAAAAACTCCTCTTCGGTAATAACACCATCATCAAGAAGCTCTTTATATGATTTCAGCTCCTCAACGGCGCTTCGTCCATTATTCGATTGAACACTACTTAAATTAGGCTGGGCATGTTTATCCGGAATAATGATTACATGAATAATTGCTACGATAAAGAGCATCCACCCATAAAACCA
>DKDD01000100.1:18720-26986 GCA_002451715.1 Ruminococcaceae bacterium UBA6857
AAACCATAATCCAAAACTATACCCTTTATTCTTAGCGATACTTGCGGGTATGAAGGCAAGACATGCTGCAATTAATAAAGATACACCTAAATAAATAAAAATACCGTCACCCATTTTTCTTCTCCTTTTTACTTTTAATATGTTTTATAACCAAACGGTTATATCGGCTAATATTCTACACTATCGATGATAAAATGTCAATATAACCGAACAGTTATTTTTCTTTTTTATTCATGGAGGTGCAAATTGGTGGCGTGTTACAAAAGAATCCGCGAACTTCGTGAGGACAACGATATGACTCAACAACAGGTCGCCGATTATCTTTCAATGAAGCAGCCGCAATATAACCGCTATGAACGCGGCTTTCGTGACATTCCGACCGATGTTCTGATTGCTCTTGCCGAGCTTTATAAAACTTCCACCGATTATATTCTCGGTCGCGTTGAAAACAAATAAAAAATCTGCCGTATCCGAAAGTCGGAATACGGCAGATTGATTTATTTAGCTGCAACAAAATGAGATACCATAATTTAAATATATTTCTGTCAATTTTTAACCTTATGATTTCGAATGAAAGCCAGTATTTCCCCATATTTCTTAGTTCCGTCTGCGACCGAAAGACCCAGATCAATGAGCTCTTTTTGAGAATAGTCTAAATAGACTCCGTTCAATTCCAAGGTCATAAGCATAGTTAAAACACCTATTCTCTTATTTCCGTCAACAAAAGAATGATTATTAGTAAGCGAAAACATTAATCGCGCAGCCTTTTCTTCAACCGTTGGATACATTTCCACATCATCAAACGAACTTTCCGCACTGTAAACGGCAGATTCAAGCAATCCGATGTCCCGTATACCTTGACTTCCGCCGGTTCTGTCAATCAACTTTTCATGCAGAATGATTATTTCCTCAATCGTTAATATAATCATTTTGCAAGCTCCAGAAACGCTTCAAAATTTTTATCTATGATATTGTCGGCAGCCGAATTGATTTTTTCTTTTCTCATTTGCATGGCGGCAGAAATTGTATCATACTCATCAAAACCGACAACAATATATTTCGGCTTGTTATTCTTCATAATAACAGCCATTCCGTTTTCATCAACCAAATGAACAACCTTTGAAAAATTCCGGTTTGCATCGGTCATCGGTACAATTGTTTTTGTGTTGACCATCATAAAAATCACCTCACTTATATTATACGCAAATATAGGATAAAATCAACCTATTTTTTTGTTTACTTATAGAAAAGCAAACAAAAAAGCAGCCCTTTATCGGACTGCTTTTTTCATGGAGCTGGAGATGGGACTCGAACCCACGACCTGCTGATTACGAATCAGCTGCGCTACCAACTGTGCCACTCCAGCATATTCGGCCGATACCTCAACCGAACGCCTAATTAATATAACATAAAACTTTCAAAAAGTAAAGGGTATTTTTCCTGTTTTTCGGACTTTTTGTTTTCGGTCATTTTGAAAGTTTTTGTCTGATGTCGCTGCCGATGAGAAGCACTCTTTCGCTTGAGCCGATTATTCTTGACGCAACACGCTGAGAATACCTTTCTTCAAGTTCCGCAACGCTCAGATTCGTGTTAATAATTATCGGGCGCGAAGCGTTGAGACGCGTGTTGACAATGTTATACAGCGCCGCAACCGTAAACTGGGTCGAAAACTCGGCGCCGAGGTCATCAATAACCAAAAGGTCGCTTTCATAAAGACGGTCGGCAATGCTTTCCTCCACCCTGTCGCGCGAAAACTGCTCCTTTTGAAGAGCGTCCATAATTTTATGGATGCTTGCATAGTAAACGTCGAAACCGCGGTCAATCACACGGTTTGCAATTGCAAGCGAAAGGTGGGTCTTTCCTACCCCGGTTTTGCCTATCATAATGATGTTCCTGCTTGAAAGCGAAAACGTTTCGGCGTACTCTTTGCAAAAATTGAGTGTTCCCTGTGCAAGGCGGCGCGGACTGATTGAAAGCTTTGAATCCTTTTCATCGGAAAAAAGGCTCAAATCAAAGCTTTCAAAAGTGCATTTTTTCATGCTCGGTGCCACACCGAGTTCTTCTTTTGCGGTCTGCCTTATGAGATCGAGATAACATTTGCAGTAATATCCGTCGTGCGAACCTGTGTCCTTGCAGACGGGGCAGGTATATTTTACTTCAAGATAATCTTCCGGAAAACCGGACTCCTTGAGAAGTTTTTTACGCTTTTCCTGCGCTTCAAGATTTTTTTGAGAAAGCGAAAGAACAAACCGTTCCGCGTCTTTTCCCATTGAAACGCTTTTGATTACTTCGGCGGCAAAACGGGCCATTTCGCGTTCGGTTTCGGCAATTTCGGGGCAGACGGAAACTACGGCATTATGACGCTGCTCCTGTTCGTTTTCTGCCTTTCTTCTTCTTTCTTCAAGAATGTTTTTTGCCTTTATGTATACACTTCTTCTGTATGCCATTTTTAAACACCGCCTTTAAATTCGGTTTTGCTTTTAATCTTTCTTTTCGTCATCGAGATACTTGAATCCGACAATGTTCTTTTCAAATTCGCCGATGTCATACGACGCATCGCTTGAAAAAACTTCCTGCTTCGGTTTGCTCTTTTCTTTTTTATCCTTTTTGAAGTTGCTCTCGTTCCAGCGTTCCTGTTCGCGTTCTGCGTCGGACGGCGATTTTACACCCTTTTCGTGCCAGTTTTTGAGCACCTTGTTCATGTATTCAAGGTTCATTTTTCCGGTGTTGTCAACACAGATTTCGTAAGCCAGACAAATCATCTCGCACGAAAAAGAAAAATCTTTTGACCAAACGGAAAGGAACTTTCTTTGTTTTGCGGTCGGGTTTGGATTGCCGACACCGGTAAGCGATTTGAACTTGCGCCAAAGTTCATCCGTTTCGTTCTGCGTTTTGATGTATTCGTCCGCAGCTTCGATCGTGTCGATTTCTTTTTCGCTCCATTCTTTTCCGACGGTCGCAATATATTTATACCCGGTCTTTCCTCTTGAGCTGACATATTCAAGAAGCATGAGAATAACTTCAACGGGAAGACCGTAGCTGTCGTGGAGCATGATAAGAATCGACTGACCCTCATAACCGATTGTTTTGCCGAGCCGTTCCTGCGCTTCGGCAAAAAGGGTTCGAAACTCTTCGCATTCGCGGCAGCGTATCGCAATTTGTTCATGGCTCGGACGAGAAATCGGAAGTTCGGCAACTTTTTTTGTTTCGGGCTTCGGTTCCGGCAAAACGTCTTTTTTCGGTTCGGCAGGTACCGACGCAAAAACCGGACGTTCTTCGTTCAAAAGCGGCAAAGTTACAGCAGCGGTCTGCTCGCCTTCGTCCGCCTTTATAACAAGGCCGCGCTCACACCAAAAAATCATTGCATCCGAAACGTCGCCCTTATCCGCGCCCAAAGCAGCGGCAATCGCTTCGCAGGAAGTGTCCTGCGTGCCGGAATTGCAGTAAAGATAGAGAAGCGCCTTGAGCTGAATTGCTCCGGCAAGGCGCAGATTGTTTTTTACAACAGCTTTCGGCAAAACAAAAACATCGCCGTAAGCCGCGGGATTGATTTTAAAATTCATTGTCTTCTCTTTCAAAAAATTACTTGTTGAGCGTCATGCTCTGATAAATTTGGCTGATTTCAACGCTGTTTCCGGCGGCAATCATCTGACCGTGGTCAAGAATTATTGCTTTGTTGCAAATTTCTTCAACCTTGTCGGTGCTGTGCGAAACATACAAAACGGTCACGCCGTCGCCCATCATGCTTTCGATTCTCTTTTGGCTTTTTGCGCGGAATGCGGCGTCGCCGACGCTCAAAACTTCGTCAAGAATGAGTACATCCGGCTTGACCGCCGTTGCGATTGCAAAACCGAGACGTGCCCTCATACCGGAAGAGTAACTCTTGAGCGGAGCGTCGATGAAATCTTCAAGTTCCGCAAATTCAACAATTTCGTCGTATTTTTTCTCGATAAACTTTCTTGAAAAGCCCATTGTTGCGGCGTAAAGAAAAACGTTTTCGCGTCCGCTGTAGTTTCCGTCAAAGCCTGCCCCAAGCTCAAGCATCGGAGCCACAACGCCCTTGACGCTGACCGAACCCTGTGTCGGTTTCAAAACGCCGGCAATAACTTTAAGAAGCGTACTTTTTCCCGCGCCGTTAAAGCCGAGGATTCCGACTCTGTCGCCCTTTTCAACTTTAAAGCTGATGTCTTTGAGCGCCCAAAATTCAACAAAATGAAGCTGGTGCTTAACAAGTCTTACAAAATATTCTTTGGCGTTGTCAACGCCCTCTTTATTGATATTGAACTTCATGCTGACATGGTCAACTTCAACTGCATAGTTATTCAAACGGATCCCTCTTTCTCAGATATGGAGAATAAATCTGTCCTGATTTTTATAGAATACGGCAAAGCCGATGACAAGCGCAATAACCGCGCAGGCACTTGAATACCACATAAGTTTCATGTCCCAGTAATGTGTAAATTCATGACCCCAAATTACCGCCGCACGGAACATTCCGATAATTCCGTAAAGCGGATTAAGCTTGAAAATTATCCTCTGTATTCCGCCGGAAGCAATTTTAAGGCTTTCGATATTATAAACAATCGGAGTGATATAGAAAAGAAGCGTTGTGATAACGTCATAAAGATTTTCCATATCGCGGAAGAAAACCGAAACCGTTGCAAGAAACATTCCGACACCGAGACTGAAAACAAGCAAAATAAGAACCGGAATCACACAATAAACAACGCGCCACGTCAGATGAATCGGATTGTTGTTCGTGATATTGAAAAAGAGAATCACCACAACCAAAACCGAAAGCGAAAT
The DNA here is from genome assembly GCA_002451715.1 of Ruminococcaceae bacterium UBA6857. Taxonomy (GTDB): domain Bacteria; phylum Bacillota; class Clostridia; order Oscillospirales; family Acutalibacteraceae; genus UBA6857. The sequence goes on from DKDD01000100.1 coordinate 23,527, forward strand.
CAAAAACGTTACAAACGTTGAAAGAATCTGCGACAGCGGGTATATGTATTTCGGAACATAAACCTTTTTAATCATCGGCCCGTTCGAACGGATTGAGCGCATTGCGCGCTTTGTTGATTGGCTGAAGAAATCGAAAAGAAGACGGCCGATGAGAAGGAAAACCGTATAGTTTCCGACTCCGGCGGAGCTTCGACCGAAAATGTTGTTGAAAACGAAAACCAAAACAACCGTTGTCAAAAGCGGCTGAAGAAATGTCCAAAACATTCCGAGAAAAGAATCTCTGTATTGAAGCTTAATGTTCTTTCTGACAAGTTCTTTGAGCAGAAAGCGATACTTCATAAAATTATCTTTATGGTTTTTAACTGCATTCGCTATTCCCATTTATATCCTCCTTTTTTCTGCGTTCCGAAAATCGGCAGAAAAATCTGTTTATCATTATATCACAAGTTATTCCGTTTGACAATAGTCGGTCGTAAAACAAAAAAAGACAGCTCAAAAGCTGCCTTAAAAAATAAAAACCGGGCGGAAAACTTTGGCCGGAGCGTCACTGCCGGCATCTCTTTTGCCCGATACCGTAAAGTTCGCGGCGCATGAGGACGCACTTTTCACCTCAAAGTTCTCCGCGCCTCAAATTAGTGTTGTCCGGTTAATTCTATATGTCAACTCTGAGTAAAACTTCTGTCGAATTTCGTTTTCGGGTTGTTTTTAAACTCTTGACACTTTACGATTAGTTATTTATAATGGTAATGATTATCAGCATTTTGAAAGGACGCGGAAAACCGCGCTGTATTTATTATGATTAAAAAGTATCTCGGCGACAAACCTTTTTGGCGCGTAACACTCAAACTCGGTTTTCCGATCGCCGTTCAAAACATGCTCACAAGCTCTTTTGCAATTGTCGATACGCTTATGGTAAGCAGACTCGGCGACGTTGCTCTTTCTTCGGTCGGAATGGCAGGTCAGTGGAGCTGGTTCATGAGCATAATAAGCTTTGGAATCTGCTCGGGAATGTCGGTTTTTGCCGCGCAGTATTGGGGAATCAAAAACTATAAAGCCATGCGCCGCGTTCTCGGGATTTCGCTTTTGTTCATCACGGTGCTTTCGGCTGTTTTCCTTTTCCCGGCGTTTTTTGCCCCGGAAAAGGTTATCGCAATCTTCAACAAAGACCCGGGTGTAATTGCTTCCGGTAGCAGCTATATGAAAATTGCCTGTTTCTCCTATCCTGCCGTTGTTTTGTCTGTTATTCTTTCCGGCTTTTTGAGAAACATTGAAAAAGTTAAAGTTCCGATGTATGTTTCAATGGTCACAACGGTGCTCAATGCCTTTTTCAACTATGGTTTTATCTTTGGAAAATTCGGTCTTCCCGAAATGGGCGTTGCCGGCGCGGCAACCGCAACCTGCATTTCTTCGTGGTCCGGCCCGGTGCTTCTTATTATAATTTCGCTTTTCCAAAAGAATCACCTTGTAAAATCGCCAAAAGATATTTTTTCTTTCAAGCCGCGGCATCTTCTTGAATTTATTCGCCGTGCAATTCCGGTTGTTATCAACGAATCGCTTTGGTCATTCGGAATTTTTGTTCTCAACATCATTTATTCAAACATGGGCTACGAATACTATGCGGCGGTCACGATTGTTAAAACTTTCTCCGACCTTTCGTTCGCGTTCTTTGTCGGCCTTTGCAATGCTTGCATAATTATGGTCGGAAAATCGGTCGGTTCGGGCAAAATCGAACGCGCCGTTCAAGACGCTCACCGTTTTTCGTTCGTCGTTCCGCTTGTTGCGGTTTTCGTTGGCGCACTGATGGTAATTTTCCGCAGTCAGCTCATTTCAATCTTCAACATGGGCAATAACATCTCAGACCTTTCGCTTTCAACAGCGATGACGATTGCACTTTTCCTTGGGTGCGAACTTCCGATAAAAATGATTTCATATGTTCAGGTTGTCGGAATTTTCCGCTCCGGCGGCGACACATTCATGGCAATGCTTTGCGACATCGGTTCGCTTTGGTTTCTTGCAATTCCGGCAACGCTTCTTGCGGCAAAAGTTTTTTCGCTTCCGTTCATTGCCGTTTTCATGATTGCGTATCTTTCGGAGGATATCCCGAAAAGTATTTTCTGTGTCATTCGCCACCGCTCGCTTCGATGGCTGAAACCCGTTACCGAAGAGGGTCTTAAAGCAAAAGAAGAATATTTTAAAAATAAATAAGCTTTTTCACAATCCAAAAAAGGAGGAAATAAAATTGAGCATTAAAAGAAAAATTAGAAACAGCGTCATGCGCGGCGTCGGAACGATTGTCAATGCTGTTACCGATTCCGTTTCGCAAACAAAAGCCGGCGCAGGTTCCGGCGAAACTTCAAGCGAAAGCCTTTCCGATCTTTGCAGAAAAGTCGGCGCAGAAGGCATTGTTCTTCTCAAAAACCAAAACAACGTTCTTCCCCTTTCAAAAGACAGGGTTGTTTCTGTTTTCGGAAGAGTTCAAAAGAACTGGTTTTATGTCGGCTACGGTTCCGGCGGCGACGTAAACGCGCCTTACAGAGTCAATCTTCTTGACGGTCTTCGCGCAAACGAAGATATCACAATTAACGAAGAGCTTGCAAAAATTTATGAAGATTGGTGCGAGAAAAATCCGCCCGACGACGGTTTTTGGGGCAACTGGCCGATGAGCTATGACGAAATGCCGATTTCAAGAAAGACCGTTCAGCAGGCCGCAAAAAACAGCGACACGGCAATTGTTGTTATCGGCAGAGCCGCCGGCGAAGACAGGGAAAACACCCTCACCGAAGGCAGCTACTACCTTACGGGCGAAGAGCGCTCTCTTCTTTCAAAAGTCTGCTCTTCTTTCAGAAAAACAGTTGTTTTGCTTGATTGCGGAAGCATTATGGACATGGCATGGGTCAACGAGTTTGACATTTCGGCCGTTCTTTATGTTTGGCAGTGCGGAATGGAAAGCGGAAACTGCGTTGCAGACGTTCTTTCCGGCAAAGTTTCTCCCTGCGGAAAACTTGCGGACACAATTGCCGAAAAATACAACTACTATCCGTCGGCACGCTTTTTCGGCGGAAGAAACTTCAACAACTATACCGAAGACATTTTTGTCGGATACAGATATTTTGAAACATTCAGAAAAGACAAGGTTCTTTTCCCGTTCGGCTTCGGTCTGAGCTATACAAGATTTGAAGGCAAGGTTACAAGAGTGACCCGTTCGGACAAAAACGAAATCAACCTTTGGGCAGACATCAAAAACATCGGCGAAAGAGACGGAAAATATGTTGCCGAACTTTATCTTTCCGCTCCGCAGGGAAGACTCGGAAAAGCCGAAAGAGTTCTTGTTGCCTATGAAAAAACAAAGACCCTTGCTCCGGGCGAAGTTCAAAAAATCAAACTTACGTTCAATCTTGCCGACTTTGCTTCATATGACGACAGCGGAGCAACCGGAAACATCAATTCTTACGTTCTTGAC
>DKDD01000100.1:27022-37426 GCA_002451715.1 Ruminococcaceae bacterium UBA6857
TACTTCGGTTCGGACGTTCGTTCGGCAATGAAGTGCAAAAGCTTTACACTCGACAGAACAATTGTGACCGAAAAGCTTTCGCAAATCTGCGCACCCGACCCGAAAGCTCCGTTTGACAGACTCAAAGCAATCACCGACGAAAACGGAAAACTCAAAGGTGTTCTTGAACGCGCTCCGGTTATGAAAGCGAGCCTTAAAGACCGTATTTTGGAAAATCTGCCGAAAACATTTGAGCAAACCGGCGACCGCGGTTATAAACTTTCCGATGTCAAAGACGGAAAAGTTTCAATGGAGGATTTTGTCTCTCAGCTTTCGTTCGATGAGCTTGAAGCAATCACACGCGGCGGATACATCATGAACAACCCCCTCGGCGCAAAGGGCAACGCAGGCGTAATGGGCGGCGTTCTTCCCTCGCTTCGCGAAAAAGGCATTCCGCCGGTAACAACAACCGACGGACCTAGCGGAATCAGACTTGCCGCAAACTGCTCGCTTCTTCCGAACGGCGCGGCTCTTGCCTGCTCGTTCAACAAAGAACTTGTTCGCAAACTTTACAGCGAATTTGCAAAAGAAATGCTTGCGCGCGGTAGCGACATCATCCTCGCGCCCGGAATGAACATTCACCGCAACCCGCTTTGCGGAAGAAATTTCGAATATTTTTCCGAAGACCCGTTCCTTTCCGGAATGACTGCAGCTTCGGTTGTTCTCGGCGTTCAGGAAAGCGGACTTTCCGCCTGCCCGAAGCACTTTGCCTGCAACAACCAGGAAGTCAACAGAACCAAGAACGATTCCCGCATTTCGGAACGTGCGCTTCGCGAAATATATCTCAAAGGCTTTGAATTTTGCGTAAAGGTGGCAAACCCGCACAACATCATGACTTCATACAACAAAATTAACGGCGTTTGGAGTCACTACAACTATGACATCGTCACAACGGTTCTTCGAAAAGAGTGGGGCTATGAAGGCAATGTTATGACTGACTGGTGGATGCAGAAAGACGAAAGCCACGAATTTCCCGGAATCCTCGACCAAGGCTACAGAGTCAGAGCCGGTGTTGACGTACTCATGCCGGGCGGCGCAAGAGTCGGCGCAAGAAAACCCGACGGTACAGCCAAAAAGAGCGTTCAAAACGGTCTCACCATCGGCGAATTCCAGGACTGCGCAATGCACGTTCTCAAAATGGCAATGGAAAACAAACTCGGAAGATACGAATGTGAAGCAGAAAAGGCGGAGGCAAAATAATGGATATTCTCAAACCCGTTCTTTTGCAGTTCTGGAAGATTACCGAGAAAAATGACGCAAAGCGAATCGCTTCGCAGACTCCGACACCCGGAATCACTCAAATTCTTGACATTCCGTATATTGAAGACGGAACAAAAGAGCATTTGCTTGACATCTACTATCCCGAAAACACGACCGAAAAGCTCCCCGTAATCATTGACGTTCACGGCGGCGGCTGGCTTTACGGATTCAAAGAAATCAACAAGTATTACTGTCTCAAACTTGCCGAAAAAGGTTTTCTTGTTGCTTCAATAAACTATCGCCTTGCGGTGAAAACACAGTTCATTGACCAGATTGCGGACATTTTTTCTGCCTTTTCATGGCTTTCAAAAAATCTTGAAAACTACCCGGCAGACACGGAAAATATTTTTCTTGTCGGCGACAGCGCCGGCGGACAGATGGTTTGCATAAGCGAAGCAATCAACGGCAGCAAAAAAATGCAGGATGTTTTCGGCGTCACGCCCTCGCTTTCGTTCAAAGCAATCGGCGCAATCTGCCCGGCGGTTGACCTTGTTTCAAAAAACTTCATCATGAACGCAAACCTCAAATCGCTTCTCGGCGACAAGCCCAAAGAAAATCCGATTTATAAATACATGGACTATGCAAACGCCGCATATCTCGGAATGAGTCCGTTTTATATTGTTACGGCAAAAGGCGATTTTCTCAAAAATCAGGCAAAAAAGCTTAAAGCCATTCTTGACCGCCACGGCGTTGAAAACGTTTTTTACTGCTATGACGATCTTCTTGACGGCAAACCGCTTCAACACGTTTTCAGCGTTGTTAATCCCTATTCCGCTCCCGCGGCAAGAGAAATTGAAACAATGACTTCGTTTTTCAAAAGCAAAATGAAAGAAAAAGTCGGATAAGTTAAATTTATATCGACACAACCGCAAACGCGTCAAACGTTTGCGGCTGTTGTTTTTTTATACGTTGGGGTTTCTGACGACATAAAGAAATTAACAGGCAATCCTCCACCGCAAAACACAGCTCCAAACAGCAAAAGGACCGCCGTTTGGCAGTCCTTTTGAAAATTTTATAAAACATGTCAGAACTTGATTTCCGAATCGGGAATATCGGTGAAAGGAAGAACAACCGAATCATTGTATCCTTTCGGATCAATAAAGCTGAACAAAATGCCGTTTTCACTGATACACCATGACGACGAATTAATGAGCTGACCGATGTTTTCGTCGTCCGAGGGAAGCGTCTCATCCGTTTCGGAAATGAGATCGTTCTTTTGAAGATAAAGTTCAAAAAGTTTTTGCTGAATGCTGTAATAATCTTTTCCGAGAACGCTGTCCTTTTTGAGAAATTCGCCGCTCTTAATGTCAAGCGTATAGCCTTCAAAAGTCGTTGTCGGAAGAAGGATCGACGGTGATACACTTTCGCCGTTTTCTTCTGCCTTTGCCTTGTTTTCTTCAAATCTTGAAAACAGCGGAAGATATTCGTTTGTTTCTTCAAGAAGCGAAATATATCCGTTCTTGTTATAAGTGACCTTTGAAGAAACATAGGCGTATGCAGGAAGATCCTTTTTCTTTCCGCCAAGCTCAAGATATCGTTTATAAAGACGCGTTGCTCTTTTTGCCTTTGCTTCATATTTTGAAATCATTTCATTATAAAGCGTATTGAGCGTTGCGGCGGCGCGTTTTCCGTCTTCGTCGTCATCGGCAGCAGAGAAAACGGGATATTCAACAACATAGTTTGCAAAAAGAATACCTTTTTTCGTCTTTGCCTGAATCGTCTTTCTTTCAATTGTGAACGAAAGCGATTCGGTTATTTCTTCAATAATCTTCACACCGTCTTCGGAGAAAAGCGGAGAAGACGAAAGTTCAAGAAGGCTCCACTTGTTGCCCTCGTCGCTTTTTTCAAGCGAAGCAAGGCAGTAAACGGTTTTCTTTTCGCCCTTTTTGTTTGTGAAAGCACATTCAACGTAATAATTACCGTCTTCGGTGCGCTTTGAAGAGGCGATTTCAAGCGAATATACACCGTTTCCCGATGCACTGTTTTCGCTTGCGGAAAAATAATAGTATCCGTTATAAAAATAGAAGTCTTTTCCGTTGGCACAATTGACTGCCTCCTGTCCGAGGCTTGTCATAATTTTTTCGATATTGGCTTTTTTGATTTTGCAATAGCTGTAGCCTGTTTCGGTTTTGAAACGGTCTGCTGGGTCGGCTTCGTCTGTGACAACCTGTGCGGCTTTGAAGAATGCAGAATAAAGACCGCTTTTGCTTTGCGGTTCCATCATTTCAAGAAGCTGCTGCTGTGTTGCGTCGTCACGATTGAAACCGGTTTCAAAAAACGCTGTGAAAAAGCTTGCGTAATTTTCAAACGAACTTTTTTCACTGTGTGAAAAGCCTGAAAGCGCAACGGTTTTGACCGCTTCACCCGACGTTTTGAAAATGTCGGTATATTTGCTGACAAAGCAAAGTGCAATCATAATTGCAGCGCAGACCGAGCAGATTGAAAGAACCGCGGCGCGTGCGCCTTTTTCTTTCTTTGCCTGTGCCGGATTCATTTTCGGCTCTGCCGCAACTTTTTTTACCTGCGGTTCGCCGTTTGCGGTTTTTTGAACGGGCTTCGGTGCCGGCGCAGTTTTAACCGTCGGAACGGGAGCAGGTACCTTTTGCGATTTTGCGCTTTCCGCGGCGACAGGCGCTTTTTCTTCCGGCTTAAAAACAATGTTTTCTGCCTTTGAAAATTCAGGTTTTTTAATTTCCGCCTTTTCTTCTTTCGGCAAGGCAGACTCGGCATTAATTTTGTCGCTTTGCGTTTCTTCCGCTTTCGGTTCGGCTGATTTTTGTTCGGGCCGAACAGGAACTTCTTCGTTCAGCTTTTCTTCGGGGATATTGATCTGAAATCGCTTTTTGGCAACTCTTTTTTTGCAGTACGGACAAATTGTTTCGCCGTCGGGTATTTGCGAAAAGCAGTTATTACAAATCACGTTAATTTCTCCTTTTCTCAAAAATTAAAGGTAATTGAGAACGTCTCTGATATCTTCGATTTCAGCAAAGACACCTTTTTTACCAAGTCCTTTGCCCTTGAAATCGCCGTAATTCATTCTGATAATCTTCATGTCTGCACCGAGAGCCCCCTCAACGTCGTTAACAGGGTGGTCGCCGACAAAAAGGCTTTCTTCGTTTTTGACCCCGGCACGTCTTATCGCCTCGTCAAAAATTCTTCTGTCGGGTTTATATATTCCGATATCTCCCGAAACGACAACAACGTCAAAAAGATCTCTTATTCCGGCGGTGTCAAGCTTCATATTTTGAAGCGAAGAGACTCCGTTTGTGATTGCGCCGAGGATGTATCCGCGGCGTTTGATTTCTTTCAGCACGTCAATCGCACCGGGGAGCATGTCAACATTTTTGCCGTAATCATAGTTGAACGAATCGAAAAGTTCCTGCATCGGCGGATGGTTTTCCCAGCCCCAAAGCTCGATAAGTTCGGGAAAATAAACTTCCCTTTCCTTATAGCCGCCGTCAACGTGCTCTTCCATTTCGTCAAGTTTTTTTGCTCTTTCTTCTTTTGATATGTTCGGGAAATACTTTGTCAAAAAGTTTTCGCAGTATATTCTGTATGCGCCCTTTCTGCTTTGGAGCGTATCGTCAAAATCAAAAAATACCGCTTTAACGTCAAGTTTTTTCATTGATTTTTGTCCTTTGTTTTAGACTTGCGACCGTTTTATTCTTCGGTCGCTTCATATATTTCGCGCGCTTTTTTTGCGTCGCGGCTGATTGCGTCTGTGAGTGCTTCAAGCGACGTGAACTTTGTTTCGTCGCGCAAAAAGTCAAGAAGAAAAACTTCAACCTCTGCGCCGTAAAGGTCGCCTGAAAAGCCGAGAATACATGTTTCGCTTCTGAAACTTTCTCCGTCAACGGTCGGGCGCGTTCCGATGTTCGTCACCGCGGGGTACCATTTGTTGGAAAGTTCAACCTTTGAAGCGTAAACACCTTTGCGAAGCTTTACAAAATTTTGCGGAAAGAACTGATTGATCGTCGGAAAACCGAGCAATCTTCCGCGTCTGTCGCCGCTGACAACCTCAATGCAATATGAAAATTCGCGGCCGAGCATTGCGTTCGCTTTTTTGATTTCGCCGTTTTGAAGTGCGGCGCGGATTCGCGTTGAGCTGACCGCTTCGCCCTCATAAATCTCTTCCGGTGCGACAAAAAGCGTAATTCCGAGCTTTTCACATTCGGTTTTGAGCGAAGACGTGTTGCCCTGCGCATTTTTTCCAAAGCGGTAGTTATAGCCGCAGGATATCGCACGAACATTAAGCGAACAATAAATTTTTGTTACAAATTCCGTGGCGGAAAGATTTTGCAATTCGGAAAAAGATGCGGTAACAATTGAAAAGCCCATTTTTGAAAGCTGCTCTCTTTTGTCGTTTTCGGTGATGATAAACGGCGGAGCTTCACCGAAAAGAACCTTTTTCGGGTGTTCGTCAAAAAGAAGAACCGCAGGAACAAGGCCGCGCTTTTTTGCTTCAAAAAGTGCTTTTTCAAGAACAGCTCTGTGTCCTTTGTGGATTCCGTCAAAATTACCGAGAGCCAAAAGGCAGTCTCCGCACAATTTTTTATCCGTCTTAAACAATTTCAATCCCCCTCTTCGAGGCAGTATATAAAATTTATTTACTCATTATTTTTCGCGGCTTCAGCATTCCCGCTTCATAATCGGAAACAGCCACGCCGAGAAATTCTTTTTCAGGCGAAAAGACGCTGTAAAGCGCGCCGTCCGCCGTTTTTTGATTTATTCTTTCAAGAAAAAGTTCGCCGCCGTTCGAAAAACGTTTTGCCTGGTTTTCGCTGACGGTTATTCTTTCAAAGGAAAGCACATCTTCAATCAAAACAACCGCCGAAGAAAGCTTGTCCGCCTCTTTGAGCTTTTCAAGCTCTTCAAGCGTAAAACATTGTTCGATTGACGCGGCGCCTGCTTTAACGCGCCGAAGGGAAGTCATGACCGCTTTTGTTGAAAGCGCTTCGCCGATATCAAAAATCAGCGAGCGGACATAAGTACCTGCCGAACAGGCAACATAAAGCTCGCCCTCATGGCTTTTTTCGTCATAGGAGAGCAGGCGAAGGTCGGTGATGTTTATCTTTCGTCTTTCACGCTCAATGCTTTCGCCTTTTCGCGCGAGCTCATAAAGACGGACGCCGTCCTTTTTCAGCGCGGAATACATCGGAGGGAGCTGAAAAGTTTCGCCCTTGAATTTTTCAAGTGCGGCTTCAATCTGTTCTTTCGTCACCGAAACGTCGCAGACCGAAAGGACATTGCCCGTAATATCAAGCGTGTCGGTTTCTTTCCCCAAGAGGAACGAAGCTTTATAGGCTTTTCCCGTTTCGGGAAGAAGTTCAATAAACCTTGTTGCCGCAGAAAGCGCAACAACCATTGAGCCCGTTGCCATCGGGTCAAGAGTGCCGGTGTGACCGGACTTTTTTTCGCCGAAAATCCGCCGAACCTTTGCGCAAAGCAAGAACGACGAAATATCTTTCGGCTTGTCAACAAAAACAAAACCGTTCACACTGCTGTCTCCTTAAAAATACTTTTTCATCTCATCGAGAACCGCTTTTTTCGCTTCTTCAAGCGGGCAGTCAAACTGGCAGCCTGCCGCCCTTGCGTGTCCGCCGCCGCCGAAAGCAGAGCAGAACACAGCCGCGTCAAGGCTTTCATGGGTACGGACGGAAACTTTGAATGAGCCGTCCTTTTTTTCCTTAAAGGTTATGCCTGCCTGAACGCCCTCAATCTGGCGCGAAAGCGCAACAATCGCGTCGCAGTCTTCTTCGCCGCAAGAGCAGTCGGAAAGCATTTTCTGCGTAACGGTAATCACACTGACTTTTCCGGAAAAGCAAAGTTCAAGCGAAGCAAGGCAAAGGCTTTGAAGCTTTAAAAAGCCGGGCTTTTTTGTTTCAAACATTCTTACGTTAACCTCACCGTGCCTTGCGCCAAGCTCAATGAGGTCGGCGGCAATGCGGTGGGTACGCGGCGTAACGTTTGAATAACGGAAGCACCCCGTATCGGTTGAACAGCCGGTGTAAAGCCGGGTTGCGATTTCTTCGTCAATCTTTGCACCGAGCGTTTCTATAATAAGATACACGATCTCGCAGGCGGAAGCGGAAGAGCCTTCAACATAAGTTTCCTTTGCAAAAAGCTTGTTCGTCGAATGGTGGTCAATTGCAAGAGAAACCCTATCGCCGAACTTTTCGTCCGTCTCTTTGCCGAGAAGGACTTTATCTGCAACGTCAACGCTGACAACAAAGCCGTCATCGCCGATGTCATCGCTTTCGGCAATTAAAAAGCGATATTTTTCCGCTATCGGATCGTTATTTATAAGCTTTGCTTTTTTTCCGAGGCTTCTCAGCGCCATAAGCAGTGCAAAACCGCCGCCGAGGGTGTCGCCGTCTGCGCTTGCGTGGGTAAGAATGATAAAGTTATCATTCTCTTTAAGAAGCGAAACAGCGCGCGAAAAATCAATCTTCATCGTGGCTTCCTCTTTTGGCTTTGTCAAGCTTTTCAAAAAGTTTGACGCCCTGTTCAACTGAATCGTCCGCAACAAATTTAATTTCCGGTGCTTTTCTCAGGTGAAGCCGATTCCCGACCTCACGTCTGATAAGTCCCGTTGCGGCGGTGAGACCTTTGACGGCTTCTTTCGCTTCGTCAATACCCGAAAGAGCACTGACAAAAACTTTTGCAAAAGAAGCGTCGGAACTCACTTCAACTCTCACAACGGTGAGCATTTTATCTTTCACGCGCGGATCTTTGAGTTCGCGGATCAGCGCGGTGATCTCTCTTCGTATGTCTTCCGACACACGGTCTTTTCTGAAACCTGCCATAGCAATAATTTCCTTTCTTTCAAAGCGGTTTTATTCGCCTTGACGCAAGAATCAGTCTCTGTATTCTTCCATTATGAAGGCTTCAAGAATGTCGCCTTCCTTGATATCATTGAACTTTGTAAGGCCGATACCGCATTCAAAACCGGAAGCAACTTCCTTAACGTCGTCTTTAAAACGGCGAAGCGAAGCGATTTCGTCTTCCGCAACAACAATGCCGTCGCGGACAACGCGGATTTGTGCGTTTCTTGTAATCTTGCCGTCAAGAACATAGCTGCCGGCGATTTTGCCCGCAGAGGAAAGGTTCATAACGGTTCTGACTTCAACCTTGCCGAGCGCAACTTCGCGGAACTTCGGAGCAAGCATACCCTTCATTGCGGCTTCAACTTCTTCAATGCAGTCATAAATAACGCGATACATTCTCATTTCAACGCCTTCGCGCTCTGCGGTTGCCTGTGCGTTTGCGTCCGGGCGAACGTTGAAGCCGACGATGATTGCGTTTGAAACGTTTGCAAGCATAACATCCGAATCGTTGATTGCGCCGACGCCGCCGTGGATTACACGAACGCGGACTTCATCATTCGAAAGCTTTTCAAGGTTTTGCTTAACAGCTTCAACCGAACCTTGAACATCCGCCTTAACAACGATTGCAAGCTCTTTCATTTCGCCTTCTTTAAGCGAGGAGAAGAGGTTGTCAAGCGTAACTTTGTGGAACGCCTTGAACTGTTCTTCCTTTTCTTTCTGCTTTCTCTGTTCAACAAGTTCTCTTGCAAGCTTTTCGTCCGAAACGGCGTCAAAGCTGTCGCCTGCGTTCGGAGTTTCCGCAAGACCTGTGATTTCAACGGGTACGGAGGGACCTGCTTCTTTGAGTCTTCTGCCGTTTTCGTTAACCATTACGCGAACGCGGCCGACTGCCGTTCCGGCAACAATTGTGTCGCCCGAATGAAGAGTACCGTTTTGAACAAGAAGAGTTGCAACGGGACCGCGTCCCTTGTCAAGTCTTGCTTCAATAACAACGCCCTTTGCCGGTCTGTTCGGATTTGCCTTGAGTTCTGCCATTTCGGCAACAAGAAGAATGGATTCAAGAAGCGAATCAATACCCATCTGGGTCTTTGCCGAAACGGGAACACAGATTGTGTCTCCGCCCCATTCTTCCGGAACAAGGTTATATTCGGTAAGCTGTTGCTTGATTCTGTCGGGGTTTGCACCCTCTTTATCCATTTTGTTGATTGCAACAATAATTTGGATTTCTGCCGCCTTTGCGTGGTTGATAGCTTCAATTGTCTGCGGCATAATTCCGTCATCGGCGGCAACAACCAAAACGGCAATATCCGTTGCCATTGCGCCTCTTGCTCTCATCGAAGTGAAAGCGGCGTGACCCGGAGTATCAAGGAATGTAAGCATTTGTCCGTTACATTCAACTCTGTAAGCACCGATGTGCTGTGTGATTCCGCCGGCTTCGGTTGCAGTAACGGCGGTGTTTCTGATTGCGTCAAGGATTGAAGTTTTGCCGTGGTCAACGTGACCCATAACAACAACAACCGGGTCGCGCTTTTGAAGGTCTTCTTCCTTGTCTTCGCTGTCGTCAATAATTCTTTCTTCAATTGAAACAACAACCTGCTTTTCAACCTTTGCACCGAGTTCGGTTGCAACGATTTCTGCGGTGTCATAGTCGATAACTTCGTTAACGGTTGCCATTACGCCGAGCGAGAAAAGCTTTTTGATAACTTCCGACGCGGTCATCTTGAGCATTGAAGCGAGTTCTCCGACCGTGATTTCTTCGGGAACTTTGATTGTGATCTGCTTTTTGGCTCTTTCGGCGGCAATTCTCTTGAGTCTTTCGGCTTCGGTTTCGCGCTTTGAAGAACGCATACCCTGCTTTCTGTATTGCTGGCTCTTTTGCTTAATCTTCTGCTTTGAAGAGCCCATGTCGCGCATTTTGTTCGCCGGAGCGATTTGCTCATAGCGTTCGTTATATTTTTCAAGGTCAACGTTGCTGCTTCTTGTGTCGATATGTTTCTTTTCGCCCTTGGTTCTTGCCTGAAGCGGCTTGTTGGCTTTTTCTTTTGCCTTTTCTTCTTTCTTTGAAAGTGCGGCGGGAGCGGCCTTTTGCTGCTCCGGCTTTTTGCTTTCCGCTTTTTTGGAATCGAAAGCTTTTTCGGTTTTCTTTTCGCCCTTTTTGTTTTCGGGCTTTGCGGCTTTTTCGGCTTTCTTTTCCGGAGCTTTTTCCGGGGTTTTCTTTTCTTTCTTGGGTTCTTTCTTTGCCGTTTCTTTTACCGATTCTTCTTTTGCCGGTTCTTCT
>DKDD01000100.1:37477-55451 GCA_002451715.1 Ruminococcaceae bacterium UBA6857
CTTCTTTTGCCGGTTCTTCTTTGGGTTCGTCTTTCACTTCGGCGGCTGCGGCTTTTTCTGCCTTTTCTCTTTCGCCGGCGGCAAAGTATGCGTCAAAAGATTCAACCTCGTTTTGTTTTGTAATTGTGTCAAAAATAAGGTCAAGTTCCGCGTCTTCAAGAGCTGTCATATGCTTTCTCGGTTCTGCGGAAGCACCGTCAAGAATTTCGAGGATTTTTTTGCTGTTGATTCCGAAATCTTTTGCAACCTCGTGAACTCTGTATTTATCTCTTGGCATGTAATCATTCCTTTCTCTGTGGTTTCCGGAAATCACGGATTATCCGGAGCAAACATTGACAAAAGCTTTTTTGAAAAACCTTCGTCGTTTATCGAAATAACGGCAGCTTTTGTGCCGATTGCTTTTGAAAGTTCTTTCATTTCGAACTGCGCTTTCAAAACGGGTATGTTCTTGTTTTCATAGGAGCAAGCGTGTCTGATTTCTTTTTCAAGCCTTTCGGAAGCGTCAAGACAAAGCACGCAAAGCTTTGCTTTGTTTTTGACAATGCTTTCAATCACGGCGTCGTGACCGGAGGCAAGTCTTCCCGCGCGGCGCGCAAGACCGAAAAGAGAAAGAATTTTTTCGTCATTCATTCTCTTCCATCTCCTTTTCCATGCGGTCAAAAACTTCTTCCGGGATTTTGCAGGAGAGTGCACGCTCAATTCTTCTTGCTTTTCTTGCAAGCGCAAGGCAAGAAGCCTTTTTGCACACATATGCCCCGCGGCCGGCCTTTTTTCCGCTCAGGTCAAGGCTTATTTCATAATCGTCTTCGCCCTCGCCTGTTTTTGTTTTAACAACTCTTACAAGTTCTTTTTTCGGAAGCATTTCGCCGCAACCGAGACATTTTCTCATCGGAACTTTTTTTGTGTGCATTGTGTCAACTCCTTATAATTACTCTTCTTCGCCTGTGCTTTCTTCTTTTGCACTTTCGGAAGCGGCGCTCAAAGGCTTGATGTCAATCTTCCAGCCGGTGAGTCTTGCGGCAAGGCGAACGTTCTGTCCCTTGTTTCCGATTGCGAGCGAAAGCTGGCTGTCCGGAACAACAACGTGGCAGCTCTTCTGCTGGGTTTCGTCAATATCAACCGAAAGAACCTGTGCGGGAGCAAGCGATGCGGCAATGTATTCGGCAGGGTCTTCGCTGTAGCGGACGATGTCGATTTTTTCTCCGCCGAGAGAATCAATAATGTTGTTTACGCGCTGACCTCTTTGACCGATGCAGGCGCCGACAGCGTCAACGTTTTCATCCTTGCTTGAAACGGCAATTTTTGTTCTTGAGCCTGCTTCTCTTGAAACAGACATGATTTCAACAATACCGTCATAAATTTCCGGAACTTCGGTTTCAAAAAGTCTTTTGACAAGACCGGGATGTCTTCTTGAAATGCTTGCATAGCTTGTTGTTCCCTCTTCTTTGATTGAGGCAACATAAACTTTGATAAGCTGACCGGGTTTAAGGTTGTCGTTCGGAAGCTGGTCGGCTTTCGGGAAGAAAGCGTTTGCTCTTCCGATTTCGATTGTTGCGTCGCCGGTTTCGGGATCAACCATTTGAACTTTTGCGGTAACAACTTCCTGGAATCTGTTCTGGAACTCTTTTGACGCAAGTTCTCTTTCGGCCTCTCTGATACCCTGGCGAATAACGCTTTTTGCGGTCTGGGCAACAATACGTCCGAACTTTTTCGGGTCAAGGTTAATTTGAACAACCGAACCGACCTGTGCGTTCGGGTCATAGTTTCTTGCTTCTTCAAGAGTCATTTCCGCGGCGGGTTCGGTAACTTCGTCAACAACGGCAATGTTTACATATACGCTCATAGTCTGCTTTTCGGGGTCGATTTCGCAAACAACGTTGTCGCGGTTGCCATACTGATTTTTGGTTGCGGAAATGATTGCCGCCTTAATCTTTTCATAGATATAGTCGGCAGAAATTCCTTTTTCGGTTTCAAGAAGCTTCACCGCTTCAAAAAAATCTTTGTTCATTTTTTATAATCAATCCTTTCCGGTATATTACAATATAATGTTTTATATCATGTCGAAATCGTCAAGCTTTACCCAAGCGGCTTCCTTTTTACCTACGGAAAGACCGCTTTCGTCCTCAAAACGAACGGTGATCATGCCGTCGTCATAGCTTTCGAGAATGCCCGAAAATTCGCGCTTTCCGTCAACGGGACGAATTGTTTTAAGTTTGACTTTTTCGCCGATGTACTTTTGAAAATGTTCGTCGCGAACAAGTTCGCGTTCAACGCCGGGCGAGCTGACTTCAAGGCAATATGCCTGTTCAATGAGGTCGGCTTCGTCAAGCGGATCGTTCAGCGCACGGCTCATCTCAACGCAGTCGTCAATTCCGACGCCGCCTTCCTTGTCAATAAAAATGCGAAGAAACCAGCCCGTGCCCTCTTTGAGAAAGCGAATGTCCCAAATTTGAAGTCCGAGCTTTTCGGCGATCGGTTCGGCGATCGCACGCACCGCGGAAACGGTGTTCGAGTCTTTTGCCATATGCAACGCTCCTTTTTGATTTTTGAATCCGCCGACCCTTTCGACCGGCGAAAAGGCAATAAAGAAGAGCGGACTTCAAAAGCCCACTCTGAGTTAACAAATCTACCTTTGATATAATACCACAATACCGCGCAAATATCAAGCCTTTTATTCATTTATTTTTTGAAAGGGCGAAAAAACGAATCTTCTGCACGTTTATCCCTCTTTTAAAAGTCATTCTTTTTTTGTTTGTGTTTTCAAAAAACATGTCGTTTTCGACATGCACACAAAATCTTGTGTAAAGGTTTTTGCCTTACACAATTTTCAAAGCAAGGACTTTTTTGAACTTTTTGGGGGTAAAAAATGCATATTCGCCGCCAAAAATGTATATGCACAGAAACGCTGAATAATGAATAATTATCACCGAAAATGTTGAAAACTATGTTAGGAAAGTTAAAAAGTTTACATTTTTTAGCGTTTATTTTTATTGTAAGTAAATTTATTGTTGAAAACCTTTTGTTTTTAACATTTTTAACGAAGTTTTCAACATTGTAAGTTTTGCACCTTTACAAATAAAAAACAGCCGTAAAGTTATTTTTCTTTACGACTGTTTTAGACTTGCTTTCGGTCAAAGCATCAAAATTTTCCGCGCTCCGACCGAAAAATGCATATCATTTCTCTTTTTTCACCTTTCTTATCGCGTCAAAAGCTTTATAAATAATCGTGTTTGTGAAAAGTGTTTTATGAAGCCAGTGACGCTTTATGCAGCAGATTGCGGCAAGGGTGAAAAGAACAAAAATTGTGCTGCAAATCTCTGCACGAGCAACAAAATATTCCGGCGAAAGAGTAAGCCATGTTGTGTTGAGGTGTGGATTAAGAATCAGATAAACCGAGTTTTCGGTCAGTATCAGCATTGAAGCCGCAATCAAAATATGAACAAGAATGTGAAGATCATTCGGAAGTTTGTCGCTCAGTGCATATTTTATTGCACCCTCATGCTCGCGGTGTCCCGAAATTCGAAGAAGAACAACCGCAAGGAAAATGCCGATAAAACCGAAAACAGCAGTCAGAATCAACCGCTTTGAAACATCAGAATAAACCTCTTTATAATTGTTTTCAATGCTCTTGCAGTTGTCGTCAAAAATCAAACCGCCGGAGAACGAAACAAAAAGGTCAAAGTTTTTTCCAAACTCATCGGAAAGTTCTTGAACCACCGGAAACAGGTTTTGAAGCGAACCCGGAACATAATACGGGCTTTTTGAGTTAAAAACCATCAAGCAGTTTTCAAGCGAAGAAAAATATTTTTGCGCTTCCTCGTTTGTCGAAACCGGAGCGTTTGAAACAAGGCGGTTATTTTCACGGTCGAAAACGGCAAAGTAGACCGAATTGAGGCTTTCAATATAGCTCACAACCGCATTATAATCTTCGTCAACGCGCTTTCTGTTTTCAATAAGTGCGTCGTATTTTTCGCGGTAATACTTTTGCACCGCCGTCTCGTTAATTGTATATGCGCCATCGTTGTTAACCGAAACAAAGCCGTCTTTTAAATATTCTTCGTCAACTTCATTATGTGCGGTCTGATAACGCAGAATTTCAATTACGGTTTCAATTTGTTTTTTGCAGTTGTCGTTTTCTTCTTCAAGAATGAAACGAATCATATCGGGATTCGAAAAGCCTTCGGGATCCTGATACTGAAGCGAGTAAGTCAGAATGTTTTCAAAAGCTGTCTTGACCTCCTCTTCAAAAGGTTCGCTTTCCTCATAATTAAAGCGCGGGCCTTGAGTAAAGACATTGACAACATACGATTCTTTTTTTGTATAAAGCACAATAACATCAAGCACCTGCGATGCGCAAAAGAATGTCAAAACCGCAATCAAAAACGCAATGAATGCCTTTGACGACGTGAGATAAATCGAGTTTCTGAACGCAGAAAAAAGATCTTTTTGTCTGTCTTTTGAATTACGTTTTTCTTCTTCCGGAATGGTTTCCATAATATATCTCCTCCTTTGCCGCTTTTTGCGCGGTGTCAGCGATACAATTCTTTTTGAAAGGCGGCAAAATCAAAAATACTCATTTGCTCCGCACGAACGGTCTTTTCAAGTCCGGCATTTTCAAGTGCGGCACCAACCGCTTCTTTCGGCATTCCAAGCGAAGAACTTACGGAATTGAGCACGGTTTTTCTTCGCTGAGCAAACGCAGCCTTGACAATGCGGAAAAACTTTTTTTCGTCCCCGACTTCAACCGGCGGCTCTTTTCTTAAATCAAGCTTTATAACGCTGCTGTCAACTTTCGGAGCGGGCATAAACGAGCCGCGTGAAACATCAAAAAGCTTTTTCGCTTTTGAATAATAATCAACACAAACCGTGATTGCGCCCGAACCTCTTGAACCACAGCCGGCAATAAGACGGTCGGCAACCTCTTTTTGAATCATTACGGTAACGCTTTCAATCGGAAGACCGCTTTCAAGAAAACGGGTAATAACCGGCGTCGTTATGTAATAAGGAAGGTTTGCACAAACCACAACATTCATACCTTGAAACTTTTCTTCAATCAGCTTATGAAGGTCGATTTTAAGGATATCATCGTTGATGACTTCGGTGTTTAAACAGCCGTCAAGCGTTTCGGAAAGAACGGGAATAAGGCGCGTGTCAAGTTCGATTGAAACAACCTTTTTGGCTCTTTTTGAAAGTTCCTTTGTCAGAACGCCGATTCCGGCTCCGACTTCAATCACTCCCGTGTTTTCATCGACACCGCAAAGTTCTGCCATTTTTGGGCAAACGGACGGATTGACAAGAAAGTTTTGACCAAGCGACTTTGAAAAAGTGAAACCGTGGCGCGAAAGAACGCTTTTAATAACAGAAATATCAGATAAATTTTGCATAATTCAAAATGCTCCTTGCATTTTTTAAAATTCGTTGTATAATAATCATAATCTATTATACAACGAGGTGAAGCATAATGTCAATTCTTGTTACCGGAGGTGCCGGATATATCGGCTCCCACACCTGTATCGAACTTATGAAAGCGGGTTACGACGTTGTTGTTGTCGATAACTTTTACAACAGCAAACGTGAAGCCCTCAGAAGAATTGCAGAGCTTGCAAAAAAAGAATTTGCTTTTTATCAATGTGACATCCGCGACGAAGCGGGTCTTGACAAAATTTTTAAAAGCGAAAAGATTGACGCAGTCATTCATTTTGCCGGTCTCAAGTCGGTTCCCGAATCCTGCAAAAAACCGCTTGAGTATTACGACAACAACATAAACGGAACTCTCACTCTTTGCCGCGTTATGAGAAAGAACGGCTGCAAACGAATTGTTTTCAGCTCTTCCGCAACGGTTTACGGCATGAACAACATTTCTCCGCTCAAAGAGACAATGCCCACCGGCGGAACAACAAATCCTTACGGCACAACAAAATATATGATTGAGCTTATCCTCAAAGATATTTATACCGCAGACAACGAATGGTCAATCAGTCTTCTCAGATACTTCAACCCCATCGGAGCACACGAAAGCGGAAGAATCGGCGAAGACCCGAACGGTATTCCGAACAACCTCATGCCTTACATTGCACAGGTTGCTGTCGGAAAGCGCGAATATCTCAATGTTTTCGGCGCAGATTACGATACTCCGGACGGAACCGGTGTTCGCGATTACATTCACGTTGTTGACCTTGCTCTCGGCCACGTTAAGGCACTTGACAGAGTCCTTTCGCAAAGAGGCTGCGATATCTTCAACCTCGGAACCGGAATCGGATACAGCGTTCTTGACGTTGTTCATGCGTTTGAAAAAGCAAGCGGCGTAACCGTCAATTATAAAATCGGTCCGCGCCGTCCCGGCGACATTGCAACCTGCTATTCAGACCCGACCAAAGCTTTTGAGGTTCTCGGCTGGAAAGCGGAAAGAGACCTTGAACAGATGTGCGCCGACTCCTGGCGTTGGCAAAGCAACAATCCCGACGGATATCCCGACAACTGAAAATGAACAAAAAAACTGCCGCAATCAAAAACGATTGCGGCAGTTTTTATGTTTTGTTACTTTCAGCCTTTGATTTTTTGAACAAGGTCAAAAATCGGTCTGAGATATGTCATGAGCCAGTTGTAAAGGCTTGAAATGAAAGCTTTGATTCCGAAGAACTTAAAGATGTTGTCAACCGTGCTTCCGCCGATATGATCGTCAAACGGATCGGCAAGGTCGGCATCGCAATAAGGATTCGAAGCGTCAAAAGAAACATCTTCGCCGCCGGTGATTGTGAAATCAAACGTTCTTGTTCCCGGAGCCGAAACGGAACCGAGCTGAAGATAGCTTACGGTAAGTTCATCTTTTGCGGCATTGAGGTTCGGAATTTCGCCCTTGAGCGGAAGATAAACGGTTTCACCTGCCTTAATCACGGGCTGGGTGATTGTGTCAAAATAAAGCTTGCTTCTTTTTGCGGTAAGACCGATAACTTTGAGCGAATATTCTTTTGAAAGGTTTGTGATGTAAACACCCTTGCTGTCCTGAGAAAGGAAGCCGACCGGTGCGTTGTCAAAGCTTATATGAATTTCGTTCTTCGGGTTCTGCGAATATTCAAACTGCGGGAACTTTTCGCTTGAATAAACGTCTTCGATTTCATCGGAGAAAAGAAGTTTTGAGCAAAGCTCTTTGGTGTAATCGTCCCACCAAACCTGGCCATGAAGCTGACCTTCAACAAACCATGTGTTTTCGGGAAGATAAGCATAGGAAGCGTCAACTTCCATTGAGGGCGAAACGTGGTTGTGGGTCGGATCAACGCAGTTGCTGCCGGTTTTCTTGTATCCGTCCGCAAAACGCTGACCCAAAGGAGCGCAGACACTGCCGCTTGTTGAATAGCAGGCAAGGATTCCGTCGGAGTTAACCTGTCCGCCGGTGATTACCGCTCTGCCGGTACCCGAAATAACCGAAACACGAGCACCGTGAGCCTGAGCATTTTTGAAAGCTTCGGCATAATTCGGCATAATTTCATAGTGCATCTTGTCGCTGGCTTCAATAATCTTTGCGTTTGCAACGGGGTCAAGATACATTTCCTTATACTTTTCATAAACTTCCGGCGGCATGAAGTCCCAAATGCTGCCCCAATTGCCTGCGATATCGTCAAACACTTCGTCAACAAGAGCATTGGCAAGGTCATTGACAAGACCGAGACGGCTGATTACCATGAGGAATTCAAGTTCTGTTTCGCTGAATGCGCCAACCTGTGCGTATTCAACAACGGTGTGGAAATCAATGTCGAGATTCCTTGAAATGATGTCGTTGAGGAAGTATGCACCTCTGAGAGCCGGATGGAACATTACGGCCGATTCGACATCGCCGAGGTCGCCGTAAAGACTGAGGTATACACCGACAACCATTCCGCCGTGGCTGAGACCGTAAAGGCTGACTTTGTCGGAACCGGTGTATTCTTTAACGGCTTCAACATATTTGCGAAGATCCTGCGCACATTTGATTGCGCCCTGTCTGAAGTCGATGTGAGCATTAAAGATGTTTTCGCCGCCGATTTGCGAAGCAAAGTGGCAGTTGATTTCCGGAAGATGAAGCATTCCGGAGTCTTCGCCGTACTTGTCAACAAAATACTTTGTTGTTGTGGTTGCCGGATCGGTGAGTGCGGCAGTAACGTTATATTTGCTTGTTCCATCGTCGTTGTTTGCAAGAACACCGTAAAGTTCGCGGACAGCATCGCCGACCGTTTTAATAAGCAGTTCCTTATCGCCAACGCCGAGTGCGCCAAGGCTGATTCCGAGTACGCCGAGACGTTCAAGAACCTTATCAATGATAGGCTTCATCTGAACGCCCCAGATATGTTCTTCGGTTTCAAGACCGTAGTCAAGATAAAGCTCCGAAGCACTGTAGCCGGGAACGATGATGAGTGGAGTGACTTCCTCTTCTGCCGCGGCCGCAACCGAAACGCACGAAAGCGCAAGCACAAGAGCAAGAAGAACACTTAAAACTTTCTTCATGTTTTATCCTTCTTTCCGTGTTTTTTCAAAATCCGTGAAAAACACCTTAAATATAGCTTAAAAATTATAGCATAGTCTTCAAATCTTAGCAAGGTCAAACCGGAAAAATGCAAACAAAAGAAACAGAATTGTTATTGTTTTCCCGAGATACTATACGAATAAGCGCATTTCAAACAGTTGCTTATTGCCTTGCTTTAAACTTAACAGTCCCAAATACAATGTTGCAACGTTATTTTTTTATACAGGGCGTCGCTCAAGGCGCCCGTGTTTTTTTCAAAACAGTTTTTAAATGATATAGCTGAAACATGCCTATTATCTGTTATGTATTATCTAACTTTGAAAAAACGTTTGTTAACCTGAAATACACAACCTCTCTCGGCTCATGCCTGTGATGGAGCTGTCGACCCACCATGTTGAGAGCACAAATTTAAAGAAATCGGTTTTCTTTTGTCCAAGGGTCATTTTAAATAAAAAATTCTCTTGATTATAACGAGGTTTTGTTGTATAATAATACAGAATAGATATCTGAGTCTATAAAAGTACTTCGATTGCGGCGAGTTTTGTTTGCCGCTTGCGGTTTTTCAAAAATCGCTTTTGTCCAAGAAAGGATTGATGTCAAAATGGTAAGGAATAAAGTTAAGCTTATGATCGCCGGCGCAGAATACGCAATTCTCACCGAAGACGATGTGAAATATGTTTCCGAGCTCGGAAAAGAAGTTGACCTTGCAATTGCAAAAACAATGAAAGAGAACCCGAGGATTTCAACAACCCAGGCGGCTGTTCTCACAACACTTCAGTATGCCGACGATTGCAAAAAGGCAACAATTTCAGCAGACAGACTCCGCGAACAAATTAAAGATTATCTTGACGATGCGTCAAGCGCAAAAGCCAAGGCCGACCTTTCAAAACACGAGGCTGAAAAAGCAAAACGCGAACTTGAAAACGCAAACCTTGAAATTGACCGTCTTAAAGCTCAGCTTTCTTCTGTTCTTGATCAAATCGGAAAAAAGAAGAATGAAAAATAAACCCGAAATTCTTGCTCCCGCCGGTTCGTTTGAATGTGTTTTGAGCGCCGTTCGAACCGGTGCGGACGCCATATACCTTGGAACAAAAAATTTCAATGCCCGAAAAAACGCCGAAAATTTCGGTGAAGACGAGCTTAAAAAAACGATTGAATATTGCCGCGCAAGGGGTGTCAAAGTTCACATTGCTTTGAACACTCTCGTTTCCGATGAGGAATTTGACGCGGCATTATCTGTTGTTAAGGAGGCTTCCTTGCTTGGCGCAGACGCACTCATTTTGCAGGACCTCGGTCTTTCGCGGTATGTTCAAAAATGTTCGCCGGAACTTGAGCGCCACGCTTCAACCCAAATGTCGGTTCAAACCGCCGCAGGTTTGGAACTGCTTAAAAATCTCGGTTTTTCGCGTGCGGTTTTGCCACGCGAACTTTCAAGAAAAGAGATTGTTTCGCTTCGCAATTCGACGGATATGGAACTTGAAATGTTTGTTCACGGCGCACTTTGCATGTGTGTTTCCGGTCAGTGCTACATGAGCGCTATGCTCGGTTCGCGAAGCGGTAACCGCGGTCTTTGCGCCCAGCCTTGCCGGCTTCCGTTTTCGGCCGCCGAACCCGGTCGGTACGATTTGAGTCTTAAAGATCTTTCGCTTATTGATGAGTTGCCGACTCTTTCGGAAATCGGAATTGATTCGTTCAAAATCGAAGGAAGAATGAAACGTCCGGAATATGTTGCCGCCGCGGTCACAAGCGCAAAAGAAGCACTTTCCGGCTTTTTCCATTCCGAAACCGAAGAAAAACTTCGCGCCGTTTTTTCACGTTCAGGTTTCACAAAAGGATATTTTGAAGGCAAACTCGGCAGCGGAATGTTTGGAACCAGGCGAAAAGAAGACGTTACCGCCGCCTCATCAAAAGTTCTTTCTTCGCTTAAAAATCTTTATTCAAAAGAGACAGCGCGAATCCCCGTTGAGTTCTTTTTGAGCGTTTATGAGGGTGAGCCGATTTCGCTTTCCGCAAGAGCGGAAAACAAAACCGTTTTTGTTTCGTCTGAAAACGCAGCACAAAAAGCAATAAACCGACCGATTACAAAGGAACTTCTTTCGTCGTGGCTTTCAAAATGCGGCTCAACACCGTTTTATCCCAAAGCAATTGAAATCGACCTTGACGATGGTGTAATTGCTTCATCCGGAGAGGTTAATAAACTTCGCCGCGAGGCACTTGAAAAGCTTGAAACGGCACTCAGTGCTGTAAAAGCAAAACCCTTTACAGATGTAAAATCAACAGTCACCCCGCACAGCGCAAAAAAAGATTTAAAATTCCGACTCGTACTTTCAAAAGGCGACCAGATTCCCGAAAATCTGAGCAATGTTGAAAACTTGTATTTTCCTCTTGATGTTGAGGAAAAGTATGTTGAAAGCGTTAAAAACAAAGGGATTTCGATAGGAATCGACATTCCTCGCGCCCTTTTCGGTGTTCAAAGTGAGGTTGAAAAAATTCTTGAACGTGCAAAACAAATGGGAATTACCAACGCGCTTTGCGGAACTTTGGACGCGGTTGCCCTTGCAAAAAAACATGGGTTTAACGTTGACTGCGGTTTTTCTTTAAACGTATTTAACAGCCGCAGCGTTGAAGTTTTGGAAGACATCGGTGTAAAGTCAATAACCTTGTCACCTGAATTACAACTCTCCGCAATCAACAAAATCGGCGGAGATGTCGAACGCGGAATCGTGGCATACGGAAGGTTGCCTTTAATGCTTGTTCGGAACTGTCCGGTGAAAAACGCAAAGACCTGCGCCGAATGTAAAGGCAAGGCTTCTCTCACTGACAGGATGGGAATCCGCTTTCCCGTTCAATGCAAAGGATATTACCGCGAAATTCTCAACTCACGTCCGATATATCTCGGCGACAGACTTGACGAAATTCAAAACGTTGATTTCATTACTTTTCTTTTCACGCGCGAAAAGCGCGAAAATGTCGATGCGGTGCTTGACGCATATCGAAAAAATAAAAACGCAAAAGGTGATTACACGCGCGGACTTTATTACCGCGGCGTTGAGTGATTATATTATAACAGGGAAGTGAAACAAAATGTCAAAAAGAAAAGACTATCTTTCGTGGGACGAGTATTTGATGGGTATTGCAATTCTTTCGTCCTATCGCAGCAAGGACCCGAACACACAAGTCGGTGCCTGCATTGTCAACGACAAAAACAAAATTATGACAGTCGGATATAACGGTCTTCCGATCGGTTGCAGCGACGACGAATTTCCGTGGGAGCGCGACGGCGAACCTTACGACACAAAGTATCCCTATGTCTGCCATGCGGAATTGAATGCAATTCTCAACAATGCCGGAGCCTCGCTTGAAGGATGCCGCATTTATGTTGCGCTTTTCCCGTGCAACGAATGTGCAAAAGCAATTATCCAAAGCGGAATCAAAGAGGTTGTCTATCTTTCCGATAAATATGACGGAACGCCGATGAACCTTGCTTCAAAAAGAATGTTCAACGCCGCCGGAGTCAAACTTACAAAGCTTACTCCCGACCGCGAAAAACTTATGATTGATTTCAGAGAGGAAAACATCTGATATGAAAAAGAGAACAAAAAAACTTTTGTCTGCGGTGCTCGCACTGATTATTTGCTTTTCGGTTTCCGTTTTTGCGTTTGCGGCCGATATTGAAATATCAAATCCATATCAAAATATCGACTGGAACGCGGTTAACACTTATAAAACCGCACTCCATTCCCACACGAATGCTTCCGACGGAGACCAAACACTCGCACAATCGCTTGAACGCCACGCCGAAACCGGTTTTGACATTGTTGCAATTACCGACCACGGAACAACAGATTACGGTTGGACAAAGGACAACAAAAACGAAATTCACACTCTTTTGAAAATTGCCAGAAGAACCGAAGGTGAAATTGTTCCGATAAATGAAAACGGAAGCTTTGAAAACGGAATGACGTATTCCTATTACACCGCCGAAAACGGTGATGATTACCTCAAAATAAACGGCGAAAAAGATATTCTTCGCGTGCCTTTCGGCATTGAAAACAATGCCGTTTCGGTCAATGCGCATGTTAACAGCTGGTTTGTTGAACACCGTGATAATTCCGTAACAACATATGAAGACGCGATTAAAGGCGTCGATAAACTCGGCGGCGTTTCGGTAATCAATCACCCCGGCGAATACACAAAGGCACGATATGAAATACGCTCGCAAAAAGCATACAACGAAAACAACTTTACCTACAGATATTACATCGACAAGTTTTCATACCTTCTTCAAAAATATCCGACCTGTCTCGGAATTGACATCAATTCAAAAGGCGACGCAAGAACACGCTTTGACCGCATACTTTGGGATAAGCTTCTTACAAGGTTTTCAAAAAAAGGAGACACGGTTTTTGCAATTGCTTCAAGCGATGCGCATCAGCTTGACAAAATCAACACCGGCTATACGCTTCTTTTAATGCCGACTCTTGATTCAAAAAGCGCAAAGGCCGCGCTTGAAAACGGCGAATTTTTTGCCGCAAGCCATTGCATAGGCAATTATGACGAGCTTTGCGAAATCGAAGACGCGCTTGAAAAGTTTTACGGCGTTGAAAACGAAACGTATAAAGCTGTGTCCGCTTCCTGCGCGGAACTCAGAGACCGCATTGAGGGAATTGAAAACGGAAAGTATAAGGCAAAATCTTCAATCGGTTCGGTATACACTGTTCTTGACGAAAACGGCTACCTTGCCGCGAAAACCGAACCGCGAATCAAGAGCATTGCCGTTGACGACAAAAAGGACACAATTTCAATTGAAACAAAAGACGCACTTGTTGTTCGCCTTGTTTCAAACGGAAAACTTGTTGACACAAAAAAAGCCGATGCCGCCGTTTTCAGCCTTGAAAGCTATGGCGAAGACATCGGAGATTATGTCAGATTTGAAGTTTTCGGCGAGGGCGGAATTGTTTATACCCAAGCGTTTTTGCTGAACGCAGAGCAAAAGGACAATTCGCTTTCGGTTGTTGACCAAAGGTTTTTCGACTTCGGTTTTCTTGATTTTCTTTTCGGAGAAATCAACCGCCTGGTTTCGGTAATCGGAAGAAAACTCGGAAAATAAAAAGCAAAAAATTAATCCGCCGCATTGGTAACTTTGCGGCGGATTATTTTTTTTACAGATTTTCATATCCGGCAATTGCATGAATTGCAGGAAGAATGCCGGTATCTTTTCCCGAAAGGTTGTAGTTTTGGAACATATCGTAACCGGGAAGAACGTTGCCCTCAATAAGCAAAGGTCCGTTTTCGGTTATTGCGGCATCCCAGCCGACATAGCCGACCTGCGGAACAACATCTGCCGCTTTTTTGCAAAGCTCAACGGCCTCTTTGTGCATCGGAACCTTGAAATTCAAAAGGTCAACACCCGTCATCGGGTGTGTGGTATAGAAAAGCCCGGTTTTATCGCAAAAAGCTTTTGAACTTGAATTCCCGTCCTCGTCAAGAAGAAAATACATGCCGCCGCTTGTGATATTGTCAACCGCTTTTGTTCCGTTGCCGAAGCGAAGAAGCGAATAAAGATAATGCACTTTTCCGTTTTTGTCGCGCAGGGTAACAATTCTTATTGAGTTGACCGAGCTTGGGCAAAGTTCGTTCATAATGTGGTGTTGTTTGATTTTTTCCTCAATCAAAACTTGTCCGTTTTCTTTGAGTTTTTTATAAAGCGCGGAGAAATCGGTGCTTTCGTCCGTTTCAATTTTTTCAATCTGCTGTCCGCCGAAAGAACGCGGATATTTTGCAAAAACGGTTTTGTGCTTTTTGCAAAAAGCTTCAAATTCGCTTTCGTCTGCCTTTTCAAGGTTCAGCCATTCTCTTCCGATAAAAGCGGAAAACTTTTCGTCAAATTGAAGCTTATCTTTGAAAATCGGCGTGTATTCCGGATCGTTTGCCGAAGAGGAAAGCGCAACGTTTTTGTTATATGTGAGGAAAGTGTCGCGCTTTGCGCCCTTGACTTTTGCAAAACCGAAAACGGTGTAATCAAGATATCCGATTCCGCGCTGTGCGGCGCAGACGCACATATCCGCCGCGGTCAGAAGTTTGTTTGAACCGTAATTTTCGTGAATCTGATTGATATACATGTTCATGCGCTTGAAGCTCATGGATTTTACTCTTGCTTTTAAATTTGAAAAACTGCTCATTTTTGTATCCTCCGGGACATCGAAGCAAGTTCCGCACTTTGCGGAACTTTCGGTGCTTTCAATATAATTATGAAGTATTAATAATCATACAGCATAACAAGGTCGATGTCAAGCAAAGATACACCCTGCTCTTTTCAGTTCATCAAAAGTTTTTGTTTTTTGCCCATAAAGCTTATACATTCGTTTTCCGCTTTAATCAAAAGTCCGTTTTTGTTTTTTGAAAATCTGAGTTTTGTTTTGAGAATGCGTGAATTTTTATATTTTTCATATGATAAAACCGTGTATTCGTCTGCCGCGGTTTCGGTTTCAAAGCCGGGGGACAAAGTCGTTTTTTCAAATGGAGCCCTTGTCTTCTTTATTACCGAAAACGGAAGTGTTACACCGCCGAGACAAAGCTTTTTTTCGTGACGGTATTCTTCAAAATTTTCTTTTGTTTTGAAAAAACCGAGCGGGATTTCAAGATGAAAAAACCGAAGCGACAAAACGTTTTCCTCTTTCAAAAAAGTTTTGATCTCGCTTTTATCAGGAACGGAAACGGAAATTTTGTCGGTGTGAAGCGCGGTAATTTTTCCGCGTGCTTCGCGGAATGCAGAAGAAAAGTCGCGGTTTTCAACAATCCCGCTGATTAAAAGGTCACCTTTTTTAACGCCGTTTCCCTCGGTGTTTGCCTTTGTTCCGTTATAGACTTCGAGCGACAGAAGAAGTCCGTCAAAGTCGGCAACAATGTTGCATGGGTCGGAATAAGTTTTGCTTTCGGGTTTTTGAATGTAATCGCGCACTTCAATCACGGCGCGGCTTCCGTTAATGTTTACCGCCGCCCAAAGAAGGCGCCCGTTCAGTTTAGTAATCAGTGAATCGGAAAGCGCATGAACGTCAACTTTCGAGCGAAAAACACCCTCTTTGAATCCAAGTTCTTCCGCGGCGGAAAGAATTTCTTCGCGGCTGAGATTTTCGCTTCCGACCGTGTCGATGCTCCAAATAAAAAGAGACATTATGCACATAAATACCGCGAAGAATGCCGCGCCGATCAAAAGACCGACGCGGTATCGGTTTTTGAAAAGGAAAAAAGGTAGCCCGTGTTTTGAAACGCATGAAAGCTTCATTCCGCTCCTTTTTGAAACAGCACGAAGTTTTTTGTAATCTTTTGCGCTGACAAAGCCTTCAAGTTTTTCTTTGCTCATGCAAAGCGAGCGAACCTTGATTTTGTTTGAATCGCAAAGATTCACAAAACGTTCGCGAAATCCACCGTGCGCGCTGAATTTAACATATCCGGAAGCAAGGCGAACAAGCTCTGCCAAAAACAAATCAATCATCCCCTTTCAGTTTCCAAATTCAACCGCAACAATTTCACCGCTTACGGAAATGAAGCCGCCGGAAAGGTTGCCTATTGAAAGGCGGTCACCGGAAAATTTTACCGTTATGTTTTTGCAATTGAGACGAACAACGTTTTCGTCATATTCGATAATTCCGACGCAGCCTTCAACGTTGGCTTCGCGGTTTGAGCAAAGCTCGATGTGCGGAAGACGAAGTTCATTTTCCGCGCCAAGCAAAGAGATTTCTTCAATTTTTTCTTTCAGCTTTTTCGGCATTTTTTTCACGCCTTTCTGTTGTATCAGTTAAAAATATGCAAATTTTTTTGCTGATATAACAGCGAAAAAAAGCATAGATATTGATGAAGACAAAGCAAGACGATTTTATTCGGCACAAAAAGGTGCGGCGAAAGGGGAAAACAATAATGAAAAGACCAAATCAAGCGGCAAAAAAGAGATGTCTTTTTTTGCTGAAACTTTTTCCGCTCGGTTTTTTTCTTTTTGTGTTTGCATTTTTCTTTTTAATATATCCTAAAGAAACGGCAAAAAATGTGAGCGAGGGAATTGAACTTTGTCTCGGTACGGTTGTTCCGTCGCTGTTTCCGTTCATGGTTTTGTCGGGTGTTTTTTCCTCAAGTGCGCTTTGCGAAAAAATGGGTTTTCTTTTCAAAAAACCGATTTCGTTTTTGTTTTCGCTCGGGCCGAACTGTTTTTGCCCGGTTTTGATTTCGCTTGTCGGCGGCTATCCGACGGCGGCATTTTGTGCGGCTCGGCTTTTTGAAAAGGGCATGATTTCAAAAAGAGACTTTCGCCGGCTGCTCCTTTTTGCTGTCAATCCGTCGCCGTCGTTTGCAATCGGAGCGGTGGGCACAATGCTGCTCGGCTCAAAAAAATCGGGCATAATAATTTTTTCTTCGGTTTTGATTTCTTCGTTTCTTCTCGGCATTTTTTCAAGAATAATCAGAACCAAGAAAGACGGCGAATGTGAAGGGGCTTATGCCGACGGTGAAATTTTCCCATCGTTTTCAAAAACACTTGTCGATTCGATCAATCAAAGCGGAAAATCAATGCTTTTCATTTGTTTTTCGGTTCTTTTCTTTTCCGCCGCTCTTGCCGTTACGGATAAAGTTTTTCCGTATGAAAAAGCCTGTTTGGCATTCGGCGCACTTTTGGAAGTGACGTGCGGCTGCAAACGTTGCGCCGGTTTTTTGCCGACCGAAATAATCGCAGGAATTGTTGCGTGGGGCGGTCTTTGCACCCATTTTCAGGTGATGAACGAGGTCAACCTTTCGGGACTTCGAACATCGGTTTTTGTTGTTTTCAGACTTTTGCACGGTGCGCTTTCGGTTGTTATTTGTTCATTTCTTTTTAAACTTTTTCCGCAGACCGCAACGGTGTTTTCTCAGCGCGCGGAAAGTTTTTCCTATTCCTGCGCGGCAAGTTTTCCGCTTTCGCTTTGTCTTGTTGCAATGTGCGTTTTGCTGTTGCTCGGCAACAATTTTGTTCTTTCAAAAAAGCGCAAAAGCGGTTGAATTGTTAATATTTTTGTGCTATACTCAATTTAAATATTCAGCGATTACCAATATCAAAAAAAGGAGGCGCCGATCTGATGAGACAAAAGCTTTTTGACGGAAAAAATTATGAAAAACGCTGTGAGCATTGCCTCAACGGAAAGCTCCCGGCCGACCGAAGCGTTGTCCTTTGCAAAAAGTTCGGCGTTGTTGAACCGGATTTTTGCTGTCGGAGTTTTCGCTATGATCCGCTCAAAAGAATCCCGAAAAGAGCAAAACTTCAAACCGACTTTGACGAAGACGAATTTAAACTTTAAAAAATTATGGCTGTTGCGCTCGTTTTTTTCCGCTGCAACAGCCTTTTTATTTTTACGCTTCTTTCGCCCTGCTTTCTTTTAGGTCATCTCCCTCGCACGCTCTACTCTTAAAACAACCGCCTCATCCGCTCCGCTCGAAAAATCTAACCTTTTTCAC
>DKDD01000104.1 GCA_002451715.1 Ruminococcaceae bacterium UBA6857
AATAGCGGAAGTCGATCTCGTTTTGTCCTGGCCCCTGTTCATGGTGAGAGCACTCCGGCCGTATCCCCATTTGCTCCAGCGTCAGGCAGATCTCCCGCCGCACATTCTCGCCCTTATCCTCCGGCGCGATATCCATGTACCCCGCGTTGTCGTAGGGAATGCGGGTCGCTTCACCGTTTTCGTCCCGGCGGAAGAGATAGAACTCCATCTCCGTGCCGAAGGAGAAGCGGATGCCCAGCGCTTCCGCGTCCGCCACCGCCTGACGCAGCAGCGCGCGGCAGTCAGCCTCGAAGGCGGCGCCGTCGGGCCGCAGCACGTGGCAGAACATCCGCGCCACCCGTCCGTGGTCCGGTCGCCAGGGCAGCATACACAGGGTGCTGCTGTCCGGATGCAGGAACAGGTCCGAGTGGACCTCGTCGCCGAAGCCGGGTACAGCGGAGGCATCGAAAGCGATGCCATAGCTGAAGGCCCGGTCCAGCTCATCCGGCAGAATAGATATATTTTTCTGGCTGCCGAAAATATCGCAGAAGGCCAGACGCAGGAATTTCACATCCTCCTCCGCCGTAAACTGCCTGATCTCATCCACTGTGTACTCCATCGTGCTCCCGCCTTTCTCAGTTGGCTACATACATCTGCTGATAGGGGTTTTTGCTGTCCGGTGTGATAACGGTATAGTTGTCGCGGAGCATCTCCTCCGCGTCACGGTCAAACAGACGACAGTACTCCCGCACATAGGGTGCGATCTCCGCCATATCCTCCGCTGTGGCGCTGTGGAGCGTCACCTGATCCGGAAACCGTATGCTGCTCACGTCACCGCGGAAAACCATCTTGCCGCCGTGCATTCCCGTGCAGGGGAAATTGCCGACAGCGGGCTTTTTGTCTTTGTTCAGTCCCAAAACAATAATGAGTCCGCCGGCCTGATATTCGCCGAGAAAACTTCCCGCACGTTCGCCGATAACGATTACCGGCTTTTTTTCTTTATATTCTTTCATGTGGATTCCGGCGCGGTAACCTGCACTTTTTTTGATGTAAATCTCGCCGCCGCGCATTGCATAGCCTGCGGCATCGCCGATGTTTCCGTGAACAATGATTTTGCCGCTGTTCATTGTGTCGCCGACAGCGTCCTGCGCATTTCCGTTCACGGTTATCGTGCAGCCGCCGAGATATGCTCCCAAAGCGTTGCCCGGAACACCGTTGATTGTTATATTTTTGTTTTTCATTCCCGACGCGATGAACCGCTGTCCGAGGCAGTTTTCAATCGTGCAGTCGGTATCGGCTTCTCTGATTTTTTCGTTAAGAGCCGAAAAAAGAACGTTTTTTGCGTCAATAACCGTCATTCTTCGCTTCCTCCTTTTATTCTCCGGCGTGCGAAATTCCGAGAATTTCAAGCTCTTTTTCGGTCAATCCGATGCCGCGCAACATAAGCCTGTTTCCGCGCAACGCTTCAATTGAGTTGATTCCCATTCCGCCGAGCAGTTCTTTAATCTCGTGTCTCCACGCCGTCATAAGGTTGACAAGCCTTTCTTCCCCGATGTCGGGATCAAGGCGTTCAACAAGTTCGGGACGTTGGGTTGCAATTCCCCAATTGCACGTTCCGCTTTGGCAGTTTCTGCAAAGATGACAGCCGAGCGCGAGAAGCGCCGCCGTTGCAACATAGCAGGCGTCCGCACCGAGGGCGATCGCTTTGACAACGTCTGCCGAAGAGCGGATACTTCCGCCGACAACAAGCGAAACGTGGTTCCTTATTCCTTCATCGCGAAGGCGCGTGTCAACGGCCGCAAGCGCAAGCTCAATCGGGATTCCGACATTGTCGCGGATTCTTGTCGGCGCCGCGCCCGTTCCGCCGCGAAAACCGTCAATTGCAATGATGTCTGCGCCGCTGCGTGCAATTCCGCTTGCAATTGCCGCAATGTTATGTACGGCGGCAACTTTGACGATTACGGGTTTTTTATAGTTTGTTGCTTCTTTTAGCGAATAGACAAGCTGGCGCAGGTCTTCAATCGAATAGATGTCGTGGTGCGGAGCCGGAGAAATTGCGTCCGAGCCTTCCGGAATCATTCGTGTTCTTGAAACATCGCCGACAATTTTTGCGCCGGGAAGATGTCCGCCGATTCCGGGTTTTGCGCCTTGGCCCATTTTGATTTCGATTGCCGCACCGGTGTTGAGATATTCTTCGTGAACGCCGAAACGACCCGACGCAACCTGAACAACGGTGTTTTCGCCGTAGCAGTAAAAATCTTCGTGCAGTCCGCCCTCGCCTGTGTTATAAAGAATTCCGAGTTTTTTTGCCGCCCGTGCAAGGCTTTCGTGGGCATTATAGCTGATTGAGCCGTAACTCATTGCGGAAAACATTACCGGCATTGAAAGTTCAAGCTGGGGCGGAAGTTCTGTTTTGAGTTTTCCGTTTTCATCGCGCTCGATTTTTTCCGGCTTTTTGCCAAGAAAAACTTTTGTCTCCATCGGTTCGCGAAGAGGATCAATCGGCGGGTTTGTGACCTGCGACGCATTTATGAGTATTCTGTCCCAATAAACAGGAAAGTTTTTCGGGTTACCCATTGAGGAAAGCAAAACTCCGCCGCCCGTTGCCTGTTTATAGATTTCTTTTATTGTGTCTTCCTGCCAGTTCGCGTTTTCGCGGAAAGCGCAGTTGTTTTTAACGATTTTGAGCGCGTGGGTCGGGCAGAACGAAACGCAGCGCTGGCAATCGACGCACTTTGCTTCGTCGGCACGTACAATGCCGCTTTCTTTGTCAAAAAAATGAACTTCGTTTGCGCATTGTCGTTCGCAGACGCGGCAGGTAATGCAGCGGTCATAGTTTCGCACTACCTCAAATTCGGGAAAAATATATGAAACGCTCATTAATACATACCCTCCTTTACCTTAACGATCACCGGTTCGCCGCCCATCGGAGCATAGATGTTTTCGGCGTTCGGTTCCATTGCGCGTATTGCGGCTTCTTCGCTTGCAACAAAAACTTTGTCGTCCTTTTCGCCGACAACCATGGAGCGAAGTTTCAGCCTGTCGTTGAGCGCCATCAGTCCGCCGTCAAAACCGAGAATAATAGAAAACGGACCCGTTATGAGAAGCGAGGAGAACATCGTTCGAAGATAGGAAAGTCTTTTTGCGGTTTCTTCGTCTTTGCTTTGAATCGTACTCCAAAACGGCGCAGCAATAACCGAAGCGGTTTCTTCAAGCGTCAATCCCTGGCGGCGAAGAAGATAATCGGCAATGTATGTTATGACTTCGGTGTCGGTACGCAAAGTGCATTTATAGCCGAACATTTCAATAAAACGGCGGTTCGCGTCGTATGACGAAATTTCACCGTTGTGAACAACGGAATAATCAAGAAGAGCAAACGGGTGCGCACCGCCCCACCAGCCGGGTGTGTTCGTTGGATATCTTCCGTGCGCCGTCCAGCTGTAGGCTTCGTATTCTTCAAGGCGGTAAAATTTTCCGACGTCTTCGGGAAAACCGACCGCTTTAAAAACGCCCATGTTCTTTCCGTTTGAAAAAACATAACAGCCGCGAAGGCAGGTATTGATGTGCATAACCGTTCGCGCAACATATTCTTTTTCGTCAAGCTGAAGCCTTGAAAGCACAGAGGCAAGCGGCGCAACAAAATACCGCCAAATCAGAGGAACGTCGGTGATTTCGGGAATTTTACGAATCGGTATGTTTTCGGATTTTACAATTTCAAAGCTGTCTTTGAGATATTTTTCGCATTCCACCCTTGCGTCGTTGTCGGTATAAAAAATGTGGAACGCATAAAATTCTTTATATTCGGGATAGATTCCGTAGCCGGCAAAGCCTCCGCCGAGTCCGTTTGAACGGTCGTGCATAACTTCAATGCCTTTCATAACCGTTTCTCCCGTCATTTTCTTTCCGTCTTTTGAAATGACCGCGGCGATTGCACAGCCGGAGGGGATTCTAATTTCGCCTTCCAATTTCATTTTTGATCATCCCTTCGAAATTCTTCGTTTTGAAAAAAGCAAAGGCGTCCATTCCCGAAGAGGGTTACTCTTCTGTGAATGAACGCCTTTGCTCACTTATATCACGGAATTATATCACAAGGAAAAAGATTTGTCAACTTTGTTTTTCAGCATTTGCCGAAAAGGTTTTCAATGTAATTCTTTGCGGTTTTCAAAAGGTCTTTGAGTATGACGGGGATTTCGTCAAGTGCGTCGCGAACAACTTTTTCCGGTGTAAGGTTAACCATGTCAAGGTCTTCGGAAAGAATTTTGTTTGTTGTGATTGCGCTGACGCCGAACGCGCAGAGGAATCTTGCCGGCGTAACATAGTCAACCGTCCATGCGATCATTTTAAGTCCGGCTTTTTTGATTTTGTTCATTGAAAAAACGGTGTTTTCCATGAAGTTGAAAGAAATTCCGTTGATGTTATGTTCCTTGCAAAACTCAATATGTGTGTCCATAACTTCGTTTGCAAGCATCCACAAGTCGGCTTCGGGCAAAAGTTCTCTCAGCGGAGCAAGGTATTCCCATTGGAACGAAATGAGCGTATATTCGCAGGGAAGAGCAGTGCTGCCGAGAATTTTTGCAAGACTTTCAAGGTCTTTGACTTCTCCGCCCTTGACTTCGATAATCGGGCGAATCGAATATTCGGCGCAGACGGCAAGCGCTTCTTCAAGTGTCGGAATTTTTTCGTTCGGATAGGTTTCAAGGTTGTTGCCGTTGTCGATTTTGAGCTTTGAAATTTCTTCATAAGTCATGTCGGCAATTTTTCCTTTACCGTCGGTCATTTTGTCAACAGTGTCGTCGTGGTTGATGACCCAAACCTTGTCTTTTGTTGTGTGAATGTCAAATTCACAGCCGTAGTATCCCTTTTCGCCGGCAAGTTTGAACGCTGCAAGGGTGTTTTCCGGCGCAGCGGCGCTGTAGCCGCGGTGTGCAACTGCTTCGATTCTTTTTGCTTTGTTTCCGTCGCTTGCGGCAAAGCCGACAATCGAAAAAGAAAGCAAAAGAAGAACGCAAAGCACGGCGCAGACAAGTCTTTTTAAAATGTTCTTTTTCATTTTTTGTGCTCCTTTTCTTTTTTTATCTCGTTGTATTATACTTCTTTTTTGCTGGTTATGTCAACTGAAATCCGTGCAATCGCAAAGCCCGATATGAACGGGCGAAAACTTGTCTTCAAGATATGACGTGAACGGCGGCGCGTGAAACCTTTTTCCGCGCGGAAGATCGAGCGAAAGCGCCATGCTTGCCGAAAAAGCGTTTTTTCCGGAAGAAAACAGCAGTCTTCCGCCGTGGAGCCTTGCCGTGTTCTGAACGCTCAAAAGGCCGCCTTTCGGTTTGAGCAAAGAAAGGTCTTTGTTTTCGGCTTCATCCGAAACAGTTATTACACATTGCCTTGCGCCGGAGGAAAGCGACGCGTGAATATCGCCGGCGGAAAATTTCACGGCATTTGAAATAAGATTGAGAAAAGCGTCAATAATTAGAGAAGGACAGCACGAAACCGCAATTCTTTCCGGTTCAAAAGAAAGTTTCACGTTTTTGCCGGAAAGAATGATATCACTGCAAAGGCAGATGTTTTCCAAAAGCTTGTCAAGTTCAACAAAAAGAAAACCGCAGTTTTGAAGTTCGCTTTCTTTTCGGTTTGAAAGGGTACGAATTTTTTGAAGGCAGGAGGAAAGAATCCGTTGCGGCTTTTTTGGGTCGGTTTCGGTTGCAAAAGTTTCATAAAGTTCGCACGAACGCGAAAAAATTTCGGAAACAAGCTCGCGAATTTCGCTTTCGTTTTCTTTTATTTCGTCAAGAGAAAGAAGGCGCGAGACTTTTTTTGAAAGAGAAACGGACATATCGTTCAATCCTTTTAGTTTTTTTCGTCAGTATTATGCCCTTTTTGGTTTTGATAAACAATATTTTGTTCAGCTTGACAAAATTTGGAAAACAACTGAAATTTTTGATTTTTCTGTTGAAAAAATCTGCCAATTAGAGTAATATATATCTGCAAAAGTTTGTAAATTATGATTATCGGAGGTAATCACTATGTCAGTTAAAGTTGCTATTAACGGATTCGGTCGTATCGGCCGTCTTGCATTCCGCCAGATGTTCGGTGCAGAAGGCTATGATGTTGTTGCAATCAACGACCTCACAAAGCCCTCAATGCTTGCTCATCTTCTCAAGTATGATACCGCACAGGGCGGCTACTGCGGAAGAATCGGCGAAGGTCTTCACACTGTTTCGGCCGATGACGAAAACAACACCATCACCGTTGACGGAAAGACCCTCACCATCTATAAGGAAGCAGACGCAAACAACCTTCCCTGGGGTGAACTCGGAATCGACGTTGTTCTTGAATGCACCGGTTTCTATTGCTCAAAGGAAAAGAGCATGGCTCACATCAACGCAGGCGCAAAGAAAGTTGTTATTTCCGCTCCGGCAGGCAACGATCTTAAGACCATCGTTTTCTCGGTAAACAACGACACTCTTACCGCTGAAGACCAGATCATTTCCGCAGCTTCCTGCACCACCAACTGCCTTGCTCCGATGGCTAAGGCTCTCAACGACTATGCAGCAATCCAGAGCGGCATCATGTCAACAATTCACGCTTACACCGGCGACCAGATGATTCTTGACGGTCCGCACAGAAAGGGCGACCTCAGAAGAGCACGCGCAGGCGCAGCTAACATCGTTCCGAACTCAACCGGCGCTGCAAAGGCAATCGGTCTTGTTATTCCGGAACTCAACGGAAAACTTATCGGTTCGGCTCAGAGAGTTCCCGTTCCCACAGGTTCAACAACAATCCTTACCGCTGTTGTTAAGGGCGAAAACGTAACCAAGGAAGGCATCAACGCCGCTATGAAGGCTGCTGCAAGCGAATCCTTCGGCTACAACGAAGATCCGATCGTTTCTTCAGACGTTATCGGCATGAAGTACGGTTCACTCTTCGACGCTACTCAGACAATGGTTATCGACCTCGGCGAAGGACTTTACGAAGTTCAGGTTGTTTCGTGGTATGACAACGAAAACAGCTACACCAGCCAGATGGTTCGCACCATCAAGTACTTTGCAGAACTTGCGTAAGTAACTTTTTAAAAACACAAAACGGACTGTTTCGGCAGTCCGTTTTTTATTTTTATAAACGTTGTTCATTTCGGATGCCCGTCCGAAATTTGTTCATGTGCTTTGCTGTTTGCGTTGCATATTTTTTTCGAAGCGTTTCTCATTAGACGGTAGAGAGCGGATTTTGTTCTGCCCGTCGGCGAAAAAATGAAGAATGCCTTCGGCGAATGAAGCGTTGAACTTACGTTCAACATTGCGGTGGCGTTTCTTCGAAACGCAATTGAAAGATTTAACCGTAGGGGAGTCTCGTGAGGCTCCCGTCTACTTTTTTTGATTGCACAACGTAACCTAAACGGCACAACCTCCCTTGGTTCACTCCTGTGAGGGAGCTGTCGGCTTGCCGACTGAGGGA
>DKDD01000179.1:0-7021 GCA_002451715.1 Ruminococcaceae bacterium UBA6857
TTTTGAGACAAGCGTCAAAAGTACCCCAGCGGAGCGAATGAAGCGGTTGTTTTAAGGGTAGAACGTGCGAGGGAGATAGCTTAAAGGAAGGTGAGCGAAAGAAGGCGTAAAAGCAGAAAAGCTCGGCTTTTACTTGCTCTCCCTCAGTCGTCAAAGCCGACAGCTCCCTCACAGGAGTGAGCCAATGAGCGTCTTCGCAAAATTAAAATTAAGCTTAATTTCGTAGGGGTCGGACCCGAGCCGACCCATGAAACCCAGCCGTTTGCATTTTGTTTTTATGTTGCGCAACGTGCAATGGTTCCATGGGTCGGCACAGGTCCGACCTCTACGATAAATTGCGAAAATCCAAATTTACAAAACTCGGTTTACATCCTGCAAACATTAAAGAAAAACGGGAGCCTCGCGAGACTCCCCTACGAAATAAACCGTACATTTAACCAACAAATTTCTGCTGTGCAAAAGGTTAGATTTCCGGGCGGAACAAAATCTGTCCCTACCATTACCGTACGAACTTTAAACTTGAATTTATTGACTTTCGCAACACTTCTATGATATTATAACAAATAACAACCGATTAACCGATAAACATAAATTCCAACTGGATATGTTCGTAATTTCGTTGATCGGCGGTTACTTTTGCAATTATATCTTCCGAAACGGAGAGTGAACATATGACTTTTGAAGACCTCAAAAAAATGGAGCCGCTGTTCGGCGAACGATATATTGATAATATCGTGTCCCGCGGAAAAAGCTCGGTCGTATATCGCGTTTCAAAGCAAAGCGGAAACACTGATTTTCTTGCGCTCAAGGTCGTTCGGTTTCCGAAAAGCGAACAGGAACTGACAAAAGCGTTAAACAGCGGAAAGTATACCGGCGTTGCCGGCTATCTCGACAATATCGAGGCTGAAGTGCGCGAAAACATGGATAAAATGATGTATCTTCGTGCGAATAAAAATATTGTCCGCTTTGATAATTATGAAATCGTTCGCGAAGAAGGCGCGGTGAATGTTCTTATACTTATGGAACTTCTTACCCCGCTTGCAACCTATCTCACAAAAGAAAAATGCAGCTGCGGCGAAGTTGCAAAACTCGGCTCGGATCTTTGCGCGGCACTTGAAGGTTTTCGAAGCGTCGGCGTAATTCACCGCGAAATCATGCCCGAAAATATTTTTGTCGATATGTACGGCAACTATAAACTCGGCGATTTCGGAATCTATTCCGGAATCCGCGACGAGGGCGGAAAGTTTACCGACGCGGCCTATCTTGCGCCCGAAATCATCAAAGGCGGCTTTGCCGATTCAAACAGCGATATTTATTCGCTCGGCCTTGTGATGTATAAACTTCTCAACAACAGCAGAACGCCGTTTTTGCCGAATTTCCCGGCGCCTATTTCGCTTTCGGACCGCGAAACCGCTTTTGAAAAACGAATGAACGGCGAACTGTTTTCAAAACCTGCCGAAGCCGATGTTCCGCTTTCAAGAATAATTTTCAAGGCAACCTCTTTCAAACCGCAGGACAGATTTGCCGACCCTGCCGTGTTCAAAGGCGAGATCGAAAGCTATATCGCATATCTGAACAGCCCGTCGTATTCAAAAGAGGGTGCCGTTCCGAAAGTTCAAACCGTTAAAAATTTCCGCATTGCGGAAGACGGCGATGTCTTTTTCAGTACCTATGACGAAAAAAATCCGCCGAACGTTTCAAAAACCGACCCGGCGAAAGAAGAGTTTAAAGAAGCTTTCAGCGACACGGAAGAAAGCGAAGAAGAAAAGAAAGCCGCAAACAAAAAAATGTATATCATCATTGCGGTTCTTGCCGTTGTTGCCGTTGTCGCAACCGTTCTGATCGTCAGAATGCTCAAAACGCCCGACACAACAACAACCGCAAGCACAACAGAGAGTACCACGGTCAGCACGACCGAAAGTACAACGGAGTCCACAACCGAATCCACAACGGAAAGTACCACCGAAAGCACAACCGAGAGTACCACGGAATCCACAACCGAAAGTACGACCGAAAGCACAACGGAGTCCACAACCGAAAGTACGACTGAAAGCACAACTGCTCCGGCGGGAACGGGAAAGTTCTTTAATTCCGATAAAACCGACGGCGAACAATCTGCCGACGGAAGAACCTATACCGAAATCAAAAGCGCGTCCGCGGCTCTTGAAATTGACGAAAACGATGAAATTACAAAGGTCATCGTCAATGTCAAGGATGCCCTCGGCTCTTCGCCGAAAGCCGCCGGAAAGGCTTATCTTATCGAAACCGTGGGAAACACCGTAATTTCACGCGAAGCGTTCGATTTCAGCTGTATCTATGACAGCAGTGACGAAAACAGTGTGCTTGCCTGCGTTGTTGATATCAACCGCGAAATGTATTACGAACGCGGAATGAATTATTACATCTGCTTTGACGAAGGCGCAATTGAAACCGATGACACGATCTCTCTTCCGCTTGAAATCAAGCTCAAAAAATAATTCATAAGCTGAACCCTCATTCAAAACATTAAAAAATAACTCCGCCGCTTTCGGGTAAAACCGATTGCGGCGGAGTTTTTGTTGCTTGATTATTTAGTGAAAAGCGATTTGAAAAATTCAACAATCTTGTTGAAGAAATCTTTGATTCTTGCAATAAGGTCAACAAGAATGTTGTCTGAAGTTTTTTCGCCGACAAAGTAATCGGGAGCAAATCTCAAAACTGTCGGGCAGCCGTTTGCGGCGTAACGTTCAATTTGAACGCCGTGTGCGCCTTTGGTGAGATATTCTTCGGGAATTGTGCAAACGCCGTTTTCGTCGGGAGTGAGAGTAACGGTTTTGCCGTCGCCGTATGCCCAGGTGAGGGTGTAGCCGGTGACGGGGTTTTCTTTCTGAATGGGGTTCCAGTTGTCGTCATATGCTGTGTCAAGGCTTGTGAACGAAATTTTTCCGTTTTCAAGTTCGCTTGTGTTCGCGGTCGGATACTGCATTCCTACGCCGTAGGGATCGCCGTAGTAAACAACAATGCTGTCCGAAGCAGAAACGGTGTATGCCGAAGCGCCGACTTGAGGCTCAACGGAATTGACTCTGTAAAGCCAGCCGTCAAAACCTTTGAAAGTTTTTTCGCTTTCGCCGTTGATGTCGCTGATGTAAGGACCGTATTTGCTGTCAACGGTTGTAACGGTGAGTGCAGTGCTGTCCTTGTCGGCCTGAGCAAGAACGTCAAGAACCGTTGCACCCTCGTCAACGGTAACTTTGCTGTAATACATGCATTCTTTGATGCCTTCGATTCTGAGCGTTACGGTGATTTTTCCTGCGGCAAAAGCGAATGCCGAAAAGCAGGAAAGAAGCATCAGCGCAGTCAGAAGAACAGCGATTGATTTTTTGAGGTTTTTCATTTTTGTGTACTTCCTTTCGGTTGATATATTTTCGAACACTGTCTCATTCGGTGAGGTCGTCACCCATTGAGGCGGTGTATGCGAACGTAATTGTGTCCCGGTCTTTAACTTCATACACACTTGAGGAAACGTCGGGATATGTTCCGTTAACGTTGAACATCCAGCCGGAAAGACTTCCGCAGTCCTTTTCATAAAGCTGGTGGATTCCCTCAACGTAATATGACTGATATGCGGGAGTAAAAGAAAATTCAAGCTGAATACCGCTTTTTTGGCAGTACTTGCAATTGTCGGTGCAAACGTTTTCTTTGCACGCTTTTTTGAGCGCGTCAAAAGCGGTTGCGCCTTTCGGTAAAGTTACCGCCGCGGTTTTGAGAATATATCCGTTTTTCGGAACAAAACTTTTCTTTCCTTTTTTGAGCGAAGAAAGATTGTTTTGAATGTTTCTGCAATCAATCGTAACAAAACAAGTTATTCCGCTTTGTTCCGTGCTCGGTTCGGGCGAAGTGGTCGTTGTTTCTTTTTTTGTTGCAATTTCGGTTTGCGTCTTTTTTTCGGTACTTTTTTCGGCTTGTGTTTCGGTCGGGGCTGAAAAGGTACTTTCGGCCGTTGCTTCTTTTGCCGTCGCCTCTTTTGTCGCCGTCGTAACCGTTTGCGATTCTGTAACAGATGAAGACGCCGAAACGGTGCTTTGTGTTGTTTCGTGCGTTGTGCTTTGAACTGTGCCCGACGAAACGGGTTCGTCTTTTTGTGCCGCACAGCCGAAAAACGAAAACAGAAATAAAATAGAAAGAAAAATCGAAACTGTTTTTTTCAAATCAGACATCCTCCAAAGAAAAAATTCCGTATTTTGTGTTGAGCCGCGAAAGCTTGTCCTGCATAGGCTTGTTCAAAAAAAAGAGCACAAGCGCGGTTGCCGCACCGTGAACAAGGTTGAACGGCACACCCGAAGCAAAAACCGAAAGCACGCTTTTTTTTGAAAAATCCGTTGCCATCATCAGCACCGAACAACAATCAACAATTCCGCCGTAGACCGCAAAGGTCAAAACTCCGCCGACAATGCTTATAAGCACACGGTTTTTGCTTTGCCTGCCGCCGTGAAAAACCGCGCCGCAAAGAAAGCCGACAAGTCCTGCGCCGAGCATTTGAAACGGCGTGAAAATGCCTTGCCCGAACGCAAAGTTAGAAACAAAAATCGAAATCGCACCCGTAACAAAACCAACGTTTTCGCCGAACGCAATTGCCGTGATAATCACAATCGCGCAAAGCGGCTTGACCTGCGGAACAAACGCAAAAACAATGCGGGACATTGCGCAAAGTGCACTCATCACTGCAATTGTAACAATTTCGCTTGTTTTGATTTTCCTTTTTTCAAACATCACAAAAAACGGAAGAATCGAAAGAAAAATCAAACCGAGCGCCGAGGCAAAATAATATTTTGAACCGAGATATTTATATGAGAAAAAGGCGAAAAGCGGCGCAAAAACAAAAAGGCAAAGGATTGAAACGGCGTTCAGCGCCGTAAATTTTTTTTGCAAAGCGAAAGCACCTCGCTTTCCGTAACGGCAGAATCAAAAATTCCGCGCGTCATTTTGCCTGCCGCCGTTGTGTAAAAACAGTTGTCGGCAAAAAAGTCATGTGCGCTTTTTTGCAAAACACATTCGCCGTCAAAAATCAGCGCACATTCGTCGCAGTATTCGGCGCAAAATTCCGTATCGTGCGAGACCATGATAACCGTCACTCCGTTTTCGCAAAGCGAACGAAGCTTTTTGGAAAGCTCTAGTTTAAAAAGGTTGTCAAGTCCCTTTGTCGGTTCGTCAAGCAAAAGCAGTTTCGGCTTTTTGAGCAGTACCGCCGCAAGTGCCGCGCGTTCAAGTTCGCCGCCGCTGACGTCATAAGGATGAGAGGAAAGAAGCGGCTTGATTTTGCAAAATTCGCTCACTTCGTCAATTCTTTTTTGAATTTCTTCTTTCGGCGTTTTGTCGCATTTCAAGATGTTTTCAAGGTCGTCAAAAATTGTCGGACCCGCAAAAAGAGCTTCGCAGTTTTGCGGCAAAACCGCAACGTTTTGCCTGTAAAGCTCGGCGGAAGAGTATTTCCCTATGTCTTTTCCAAACAATTCAAGCTTTCCTTTTTTTGTTTTCAAAAGTCCGCCGATGAGGCTCAAAAGCGTTGTTTTTCCCGCTCCGTTCGCGCCGAGAAG
The DNA here is from genome assembly GCA_002451715.1 of Ruminococcaceae bacterium UBA6857. Lineage (GTDB taxonomy): Bacteria > Bacillota > Clostridia > Oscillospirales > Acutalibacteraceae > UBA6857. The sequence continues at coordinate 5,574 of DKDD01000179.1, forward strand.
CGCAAAAAACGAACTTTTCGAAACTTTGAGATCAAGTCCTTTAAGAACATATTCTTTCCCGTCATAGGAATAAAAAAGGTTTTTGATTTTTACCGCGGCTTCCGTTTTTTTCGGTGCGGCATGTTCGTCATTTTTTTGCGAAATGCCGTTTTTAAAAAGCGAAGAAAGCATTTTTCTTCCGCCGTTTATGTCGGTCGGCGCGTCGCCGGAAAGCGAAAGCGCGGCATGAATACGCATCGGAAGCGGAACGCAGGAAAAAAGAAATTCGTTTTTGTTCAAAAGTTCTTTTTTGATTTTTACCGGTGCGCAGTCGCTTATAATTTCTCCGTCTTCAAGCAAAATCAGTCTGTCGCAAAGCGGAACAAGGTTTTCAAGTCGGTGTTCCGAAACGATCACCGTCACGCCGTAATCGCGGCAAAGCATGACAAGAAAAGCAAAAAGCCGTTCTGCCGAAACCGGGTCAAGCTGTGCCGTCGGTTCGTCAAGAATCAAAACCTGCGGATTCATTGCGGCAACCGCGGCAAGGTTCAAAAACTGCTTTTGCCCGCCGGAAAGAGAGAAAACGTCTTTGTCAATAATTTTATCAAGCGAAAAAAGCGCGGCCGTTTCCGCAATGCGAAGCGCGGCGTTTCCTTTTTCAAATCCAAGGTTTTCAAGCCCGAAAAGAAGCTCAGAACGAACCGTGTTTGTCACACATTGAAGCTCCGGATTCTGCATAACAAATCCTATTTTCGAAGCGGAATCAAAAAGCGAAAGTTCACTTTCGTCCTTTTCAAGAATTTCAATTTTTCCGCTTTGTTTTCCGTGGGGTTTAAGTTGCGGCTTGAGCAGGCGAAGCAGCGTTGTTTTTCCGCTTCCGCTTTTTCCGCAAAGAACAACAAATTCGCCGTGATTAATTTCAAGGTTGATGTTTTTCAAAACTTCCGTCTTGCCGGGAAAAGCAAAGCATAAGTTTTTCAGTTTGAAATCGACCATAGCTTTTCCTCCGAAAGTTCAAAAATTAAAGGCGAAACGCAAAGCGCAAAAAAGCAAACGCAAACCGTCGCGCCTTTGAAAGACGGCGCTTCAACAAAAATAACCGGGTTAAAAGAAGCATAGACGCTTTCGCGAAAAATAACGGCAAACAAAAGCGAAACAAACGAAAGAGCAAGAAGAAAAACATCGAACGCGCGAAGCGGATATCTTCTGCAATTTGTTCTTTTTTTGAGCGTGTAGCCGCGCGCCGTCATTGAATTTGCGGTGTCAATCGCGTGTTCAAGCGCCTGTGTAACAAGAATCGACAAAGCGTGCGCCGAATTTTTGAACCGTTCAAAAAACGAACCGCTTTTTGAATCTATTCCTAGTCCCTTTCGTGCCCTTTGAATTTCTTCTGCGTGAAAAGAAAAAAGCGGAAGAAACCTAAGTATCATTGAAAGAACAAGCGCAAGACGCGGCGAAATCCACGCAAC
>DKDD01000179.1:7042-15786 GCA_002451715.1 Ruminococcaceae bacterium UBA6857
AAAGATGAACTTTTCTTCCGTAACGATTTCGTTGAAGCAAAAAAGCCAAATCACTGCGCAAACCGTTCTGAGCGCATAAACCGCGCCGCAAACAAGCGCTTCAAGCGTAACATTGTTTCCGCTTTTGAGCGTGAACAAAACCGTAACGCCGTAATGCGCAAAAAAAAGGTTAAAAAGCGTGATCAAAACCGCCGTCGGAAGAAGAAACGCAAAAATTCCTTTTGCAGCCTTTTTCTTTCGCAGTTTTAAATCAAGCGCCGCCGCGCAAAAAAGACTTGTCAGAAGAACGGCGGGGTTCAGCTTAAAAAGCGTGACAAAAATTGCGGCAAGAAAAAACGCAAACGATGAAACGGGGTGAAGTCCCCGCGCTCCGGTTTTCATTGACCGATACCTCCCGCAACAAGGGCGGCAAGCGCACGAAGAATCATGTTGATCATTCTGACAATAATCGACGGATTCTGATAAAGCGCAAAAATGAATCCCGAATCGTTTTTATAGTAAATTGTGCCGTCGTCTCCGGCGGTCACGGAAGAAATGCAATATTGACTCATGTTTCCCGAGGGCTTAAAAAGTTCGGTCTTTTTTGCCGTTTTTCTGTCTTTTGAATCTTCAAAAACAGTAACGCCGCCGGGCTTTTCGTTGTATGTCATGTAGATATAAACCTTGCGGTCATACTTTGTGCAAACAAGGGCGGTCGATTGCGAATAGCCGAGCATTTCGCAGTCATAAATCTTTTTCATGCTTGACGAATCAAGAACAACAAATTTTCCTTTCTGACCGTCGCGGCAGGCAAAGTAAAGCCGGCCGTCATAAGAAACCGGCGAAGAAGTCACACTGCCGGAGGCTTTGAACGAGGAAAGCGAAAAAAGCTTTCCGTCTTTTTCGCGAAGTTTAAAGCGATAGACAAATCCGGCCTTGCTTGCGGCAAAAAAGGCCTTTTCTTTTTCGTCATATGTCACGGAGGTTCTCATGTCTCCTTTGGTTTTGAGAAAAGACGCAAGCTTTCCGTCGCTTTTTTTGAGCGCGAGCAGCCTTGAATTTCCGTTTTCGCCCTTTGTGCCGTCGTCTGTTCCGACAATGACGTAATTTTCCGTCACCGCTGCGCCTGCCCAGTAAAAACCGCCTTTGACGGTGTATTTCCAGCGGGCTTTTTTGCTTTCGGTTTCCTTTTTCGGCTGTTCGTCTTTTGTACTCATGCAAACAAAGTTTGCGTTCTCGTCTTCGGCGTTCCAAAAGCCTGTATAGATGTATCCGCCGTCATAAGTAATCGGCGAAAGCGCCTGTCCGCCGAGCGGATCGCTGTAAAGCCAAAGCGACTTCATCGTTTTGTAATCGAATGCCTGAATCTTTGCGCCGTCAAGCTGAACAAAAATTTTTCCGTCGGCATAAAGCGGCGAAACAACGCCGAAACCAACCGAACCCGAAAGGGGAACGCTTTGAATTTCTTCGCCCGTCTGCGCGTCAAGCTTGTAAAGCTTTTTTGCCGAAGCCGTAATCAGTGTATCGCCGACAACAACGGGCGTTGTGGGCGACGCCATGAAACCCGCGCCGAGCTTTTTTGAAAATTTGAGCGAAGCCGAAGTTGTCGGCGTTGCGGCGGAAGTTGTTCGGTTTTCCGCTTTGACCGCGGCAAAAGAAAGCGCCGAAAAAGCGGAAATCAAAAGCAAAACACAAAGCAAAAACGAAAGACATTTTTTCAAAATCGGACACGTCCTTTATATAAGTTTTCGGCAAAAAGAAAAACCCTTTTCACTTTTGAAAAGAGCGCAGCAATCCTAAGGTCGCTCACCTTTCCTCTTGCCCAAAAGTGAATACGTTTTATAAAGCGGGGCAGGCATTCCGACTGACGGCACAAAAGGCCGATAACGGCAATGGCGGTTGCTCCGGATTTTCACCGGGATTTCCCTGCGCAGGCTCTTTGTTTTTTAATCATTTTATCACCGCTTTCGGCAATTGTCAACAAAAAAGAAAACGCCGTTTTTCGCTTTGACAGAGAAAAGAAAATTCTGTAAATTTATACAAAAAAGACTTGCTATTTTTGTATAAATCGTGTATAGTAAAAGCTGATTTTGAAGATATAAGGTGTAACTGATGAAAGAACAACAAAGAAAAATTCTTGCCGAAACCGGCTTTGGTCTCACCGCCGCGGGAAAAATCTTTTTTCTTTCGCTTGCGGCTTGTTCCTGCCTTTCGATGAATGTATATTTTGCGCTTGCGGCGTCGATTGTTTTTATTACGGCGTCCGTTTCGCTCAAAAATCAAATTCTTGCCCCAAGCGCGTTTTTGCTCGTTCCCGTGATTTTTGTTGCCGGAACGGTCGGAACGGGCGGCTTGCCGCTTGCCGTTCTTTGCGGCTCGGTTCTTTTTCTTCTGCTTTCTCTTTCGCCGAAAGCGCTTGAATTTTCCCCTGCGGTGAAAGCCGGGGCGGCAATCGGTCTTGCGTTTTCGGTAACCGCACTTTTAACGACCTATTATTTCGGGATCGGTGCAACCGGGGCATATACGCTTGAAATTCTCAAAAACTACCGCTACCTCGGTTTTCACCCGAACTGGCGCGGCGTTTTCTACGGCACTATAACCCTTTTCGCAATGATTACCTATCCGTTCAAGTTCAAAAAACTTTCAAAATATCTTCCGGCAGAGGTTGTTTCGGTACTGATTCCGCTTGCGCTCAACCTTTTTCTCAATCCGAACGGAGAAACAACGCCGATTCTTGAAGTCGGCGCACTTTCCGATATGAAAGTCCTTTCGGGTGTCAAAGCGTTTCTTCCGATCGCCGATTTTTCCGCGTTTAAAGAAAGCGAAAACCTTGTGAACGTACTTAAAGGCGCGTTTGCGCTTGCCGCCGTTTTTGCGCTTTATAAGCCCGCGGAAAAAAGAAGTTCCGTTGTTTCCGCTTCGGCAAGCGGCGTTTCTTCGCTTCTCGGCGGTTTGCCGGCTCAAACGAGCGAAATTTTGAATTATACCCCCGTTTCCGCCGTAACCGCTCTCGGTGCGTCGGTGCTGTTTGCCGTTTTTTGTCCGGCTCTTATTGCAAGAATACCGCTTCATTCGCTTGCGGTTGTTTTCATTGTTTCGGCGTGGAAAGAAGTTTCACTGAAAGAAGTTTCGCCGGCGTTCAAAAAGAGGGACATTTTTTCAATCTTTTCGTTTTTTGTCTGCGTACTCGGCTTTGTTCTGGCAGACGTTTTCACGGCGTCGCTTGTCTGCGTATTGATTTCCGTCGCATTCGGGAGGATTAAAAAATGAGTAAAAAAACGCCGAAAGAACCCATGAATAAAAAAAAGCTTGCACGAAAAATCGCAACCGTAATAATCACGTTCGTTATGGCGTCGGTCTTTTTGCTTGATATCTATACTCTTGTTCTTTGCAACAAATACGAAAAAGAATATACTTTTACCGATGAAAATTTCGACCTCAAAAACGGCGACGACCGTATTCATTTTCTCAACACCGCAAATTCCGATTGTATCCTCATTGAAAGCAACGGACACTTTGCACTTGTCGATTCCGGCGAGGGCAACAATAATCCGCGCAAAAAAACCGAATACCATGGTTTTCGCGATGACGTGATAAACTATCTTAAAAAGGTTGCAACAAAGAACGACGGAAAGGTTCATCTTGATTTCATTCTCGGAACCCACTGCCACTATGACCATTACGGAAACTTTGAAGATATAATCAAAGACAGCGATATTATAATTGATAAGGCGTATTTCAAGGTTTTCGACCAAAGTGTCGGAACCGACCTTGAAAGCGAGGGTTGGGGTAATGCCGAAACCTATAACAAAATCATGGCGGCGCTCAAGGAAAAGAATATCGAAACGATTCAAAATCTTCCCGACAAAGAATTCATGTTCGGCGATTTCAAAGTTCTCTTTGTCAATACCGTAACGCCCGAAGAGCTCAAAGGCAACGGCGAAAACGCTTCAAGCGTCGGAGTCAAACTCACAAAAGGGGAGCGCACCGCTTTTCTTGCCGCGGATTTCACCGCAAACTCAGGCTTGGAGCAGTACTACGGCGATTCTATCGGACAGGTTGACCTTTTAAAAATCGGTCACCACGGCTATTTCGGCTCCTCTTCGCGAAGCTTCCTTAAAAAGCTTAAACCGAAAATCGCAATCGTAACGAACTATCTCGGAAAAATCTATCCCAACGTCAAATGGAACCTCACCGTAACGGCAAAAGTTCCGATTTATTCCTGCGTGAACCGCGACGGAATAATCGCAACGTTCACGGATAATAATGAAATTGTTCTGACCGAACACGCAATGTGAATATTTTTTTCAAAAACCCTTGACAAAAAAAGACAACGGTAGTATTATATTCAAGCAACAAAGCAGAGCATTGTTTCGTTCTCACCTTCCGAATTTCGTTTTTGAAGGTCAATAAACTTTATTTTTTAAGTCTTATTGCGCGTGAACGGAAAAACTCTGTTCACGCTTTTGTTTTATTTAAGCGGCTGTTGATTAACAGCGCTTAGCACAGAATTTTTTGGAGGTGTATGAACATCGCTATCAAAGAAATGCAGATCAATGAAGAAATCCGCGACCGCGAACTTCGCGTCGTCGCCGCAGACGGCGAGCTTATCGGCATCATGTCTGCCGCAGAGGCATTGAAAATCGCTGAGGAAAAAAATCTTGATCTCGTCAAAATCGCTCCTCAGGCAAAGCCGCCGGTTTGCAAAATCATGGACTACGGCAAGTATCGTTTTGAACAGACCAAACGCGAAAAAGAAGCAAGAAAAAATCAGCGCGTAATCGAAATTAAAGAAATCAGACTTTCTCTTAATATCGACAAGCATGACTTTGAAACAAAAGTCAACCACGCAAAACGTTTTCTTGAAAGCGGCAACAAGGTCAAAGTTTCAATCCGCTTCCGCGGCCGTGAAATGGCTCACCCCGAAAACGGACTTGTTACAATGAGCAATTTTGCCGATGCCTGCTCGGAGTTCAGCTCGATTGAAAAACCGGCAAAACTCGAAGGACGTTCAATGCAGATGTTCCTTGCACCGAAATCAAAAAAGTAATTACAGGAGGAAGAATCATGCCTAAGATTAAAACTCACAGCGGAGCAAAAAAGCGTTTCAAGCTCTCTAAGAACGGAAAGCCCATGCGCGGACACGCTTACAAATCACACATCCTTACCAAAAAGAGCACAAAGCGCAAGAGAAATCTTCGCAAAACAGAAGTTGCCGACGTTACAAATCAGAAGCAGATCAAACGTCTCGTTCCTTATAAATAAGATGAAACCGTTCTCGGTTTGAACGGAAAATTTTTACAACTTCTGATTTCAGAGAATTACAAAGATTATAACGGAGGTACTTTATCATGGCACGTATTAAAGGCGCAATGATGACTCGCAAGAGAAGAAATAAAGTTTTAAAACTCGCTAAGGGCTATTACGGCTCAAAGCACAGCCTCTTCAAAACGGCAAAACAGGCCGTTATGAAGAGCGGTAACTATGCATACATCGGAAGAAAGCAGAAAAAGCGCGACTTCCGCCGCCTTTGGATCACAAGAATTTCCGCTGCATGCAAAGCTAACGGAACCAACTATTCAACCTTCATCAACGGACTCAAGAAAGCCGGCATCCCCCTCAACAGAAAGATGCTTTCAGAGATCGCAATCGCAGATCCCGCCGCTTTCACCGCTCTTGTTGAAAAAGCAAAGGCTGCTCTTTAATTGACTTTTATGCGTCCGAGAAAATCTCTCGGGCGTATTTGTCTTTTTTTTCGCGAAAGGAGGAACGGGTGAATGACCGTTATTGAAAGCGTTTCGAACGAAAAAATCAAAAGCGCCGCAAAGCTTTCCGCTTCTTCAAAAGAGCGAAAAGAAAAACGCGAATTTTTTCTTGAAGGACTTCGCCTTTGCCGCGATGCCGCCGAATGCGGCGTTCCGGTCAAAAGCTTTTTTTATACCGAAAATGCCCTTGAAAAGCACGGCGCCGACGTTGAATTTATTTCTTCAAAAGCAAAGGAAACTTTCATGATTTCAAAAGCCGCGGCGCAAAAAATGAGCGATACCCAAAATCCGCAGGGCTTTTTCTGCGTTTGCCCGTTTTTGCCCGAAAAAGGGGAAGAATCGCTTTTCTTCGGCGGAAAGTTCATTGCGCTTCAAAATGTTCAGGATCCGTCGAACCTCGGCGCAATCAGCCGCACTGCGGAAGCGCTCGGAATCGGCGCTCTTGTTGCCGAAAACGGCTGCGATATCTATAACCCGAAAGCGCAGCGGGCGGCAATGGGTTCGCTGCTTCGTCTTCCGGTAATCAAAACAAAAAACCTTTGCTCTTTTCTCGAAGAATGCAAAAAAAATGGCTTCAAAGTTTATGCCACAACTCCGGCGGAAGATGCAAAACCAATCACGGAATGTGACATGAGCGGTTCGGTCATTGCCGTTGTCGGCAACGAGGGCAACGGAGTGAGCGAAGACGTTTTTGCCGTTTGCGAAAAGGTTACGATTCCTATGAAAGGCCGCGCCGAATCGCTCAACGCTTCGGTTGCCGCCGCACTCACAATGTGGGAACTCATGCGAAAATAAAACCGGAGGGGAAAAATTTGGATAAAAGATTATATTGGCTCTGGCTTCAGCAGGGGCTCGGCTTCGGCGCGAATGTAAGCACACTTCTTTCTTCTTTCGGCTCGGCGCAAAACGTTTATGAAGCAAGCGAAGACGAGCTTCGGCTTTCCGGCGTTTTTTCAAAAGGCTTTTTCGGCTTTACCGACAACGCCTTTAAAAAGCTCGAAAACGCCGACATCGAAAAGGGAAAACGCATAATCGAATATTGCGAAAAAAACTACATAAACATAATTACGCCCGATGACTCGCGCTATCCGAAAAGGCTTTTGCTGATTCAAAACTATCCGCTTGTCCTTTTTGTAAAGGGCGACATTTCCTGCCTCAATTCTGAAAAACTTGCTTTCGGTGTTGTCGGAACAAGAAAACCCTCGGAATACGGAATCAAGGCGGCAAAGCAAATTGCGCGCGGACTTGCAAAAAACGGTGCGGTAATCGTCAGCGGCGGCGCACTCGGAATCGACAGCGTTGCTCACAATTGTGCGATTGAAGAAAACGGAAAAACCGTTCTTGTAATGGGCTGCGGCCACGATTCAAACTATCTTTCGGAAAACGCGGCGCTTCGCGAAGAAGTGACAAGACACGGCGCAACCGTAACGGAATATCCGCCGTTTTCAAGGTTTGAACGGAACTCTTTTCCGCTTCGAAACCGAATAATTTCCGGCGTTTCGAACGGAATTGTGGTTGTTGAAGCAAATCTCAAAAGCGGAACGCTCAACACTGCCGCGCACGCAAAAAAGCAGCAGCGCGACATTTTTGCCGTTCCCGGCGACGTTTCAAGCGTTTCATATGCCGGTTCGAACAAACTCATCATCGACGGCGCACACGCGATTTTTTCCGCGGCAGACATTTTTGAACGCTATAAATTCGAAATGAGCGCAAGAGACGAGTTTTCCGAAAAAGAGCCGAAAACGCCGTTCGACGGAATCGACGTCTTCAAAAACGGCGAAAACAAAATGCCCGAAATCAAACAGATTGTTGAAAAAGCACAAAAAGAAGACTCACACCTGTCTCAAAATGAAGAGAAACCGAAAATTTTCAAAACCGCACCCGAAAGTGTTTCTAAAAACGCTTCTTTGGTGTATAATGTAATGATAAACGGCAGCCTGTCCCTTGATTCAATCGTTCGGGAAAGTGCCCTTTCCGTCCGCGCGGTACTCATTGCGCTGACGGAACTTGAAATTGTCGGTGCGGTCTCCTGCGCCGGCGGAAATAACTATGTAATCAATCCGTAATACTTTTGATATCCGAAATTTTACATTCGGTTGCAAAATCGTTTGTGTTTAATTTAGCATAAAGCGCAATCGAAAGTTTTATACTTTTTAAAAATTTCATATACCGAGAGTATCAAGGAGCAATTTTTTGCTCCCGGTCAAAATAAAACGAAAGGTGAGACTCTATGTCAGATTTAATCATCGTCGAGTCGCCCTCAAAGGCCAAGACACTTAAAAACTATCTCGGAAAAGGCTATAATATCGTGGCTTCAAAAGGCCATGTAAGGGATCTTCCCGCCGCCAGGCTGAGTGTTGATATCAAACATGATTTCGCCCCGAAATACAGCGTAGTAAAAGGAAAGGAAAAACTTGTCAAGGAGCTTAAAGAAGCCGTTGCCCAAAGCGACAAGGTTTATCTTGCAACCGACCCCGACCGTGAGGGAGAGGCAATTTCATGGCACCTTGCAACGCTTCTCGGACTTGATCTTAACGAAAAAAACCGCGTAACGTTCAATGAAATCACAAAAACCGGTGTCAAAAACGGCATGGCCGCGCCGCGAAAGGTTGACATTGACCTTGTTAACGCACAGCAGGCAAGAAGAATCCTTGACCGCCTTGTCGGTTATAAGCTCAGTCCCTTTGTTTCGCAAAAAATTCGCCGCGGACTTCNNGTCCGCCGGACGCGTTCAAAGCGTTGCGCTTCGAATGATTGTTGACCGCGAAGACGAAATACGTGCCTTTGTTCCGGAAGAATACTGGACAATCGAAGGCAAGTTTCTTGCCGGAAGAAAGGTTGTTAACGCACAGTTTTACGGCGACGAAAGCGGAAAACTCAAACTTTCGAACGAAGAACAGGCAAATGCCGTTCTTTCGCGCCTTGAGGGTGCGCAGTATAACATCAGCTCACTCAAAAAAGGAACAAGAAGAAAGAATCCCGCTCCGCCGTTCATCACCT
>DKDD01000021.1:0-2364 GCA_002451715.1 Ruminococcaceae bacterium UBA6857
TTTTTCTGTTTCATTTTTTGTCCTCCTGAATAAACTTCGTTTGTTTTGTTTTTCTCCTTTTTAAGAAAAAAAAATAAGAGACCGCAAAGAAGCAGTCTCAAAAAAGCAAATTGATCTTTTTGTGACAGCTCTCCGCAAAAGCGACAGTCGCCGGGATGTTGTCCCGACGCCCAGCTAAGCAAGAACTGCCTTGCAGTACTCACAAAAGAACTCCCCGAAAAAAGCCCCCGCTTCGGCAAGACTGCCTTTCTTCCGCTTCAAAAGTCTTTCGGGCAACCGGCAAATGCCAAAAGCGGAATACTGATAAGTCCTGCGCCTCTATCATCGCCCATTATACACAACAACGGACGAAAAAGTCAATATGTTTTGTAAGATTTATCAAAAAGAAATCAATAAAAATAATATAATATATATAGTATGCAGCTTTTTAACAAAACTTAAATAAATTTTTATCATTTCACAAACAAAACCGAGTTATAATAAATACTGCCGAAGACGATTGGTTTAAGAATGTTAAAGCAAGGTGAAGAAAGATGTTTAAAGTATTGGTTGTTGAAGATGATAAAGAGCTTAATAAGGCGCTGTGCAAGTATTTGAATGTTAACGGATATAACGCTTTCGGCAGCCTTAAAGTTGAGGATGCGTATGAAAAAATGTATAACAATGTTTTTGATGCAATAATTTCCGATATCATGCTGCCGAAAATCGACGGCTTTGAATTTGCGGAAACAGTAAGAAAAACAAACAGAGATATCCCGATCCTTTTCATGACCGCAAGAGACGACATCTTTTCAAAAAAGCGCGGTTATCGTATAGGTATTGATGATTATATGGTTAAGCCGATTAACTTTGATGAGCTGATTTTACACCTTGGAGCGCTTTTGCGCCGTGCCGGAATTGCGCAAAACCGGCGTCTGAACGTAGGAAACTTTTCAATGGATATTTCCGCACATACCGCAAGTCTCGGCGGTGAAGAAATCGGGCTCACCGTGCGCGAATTTAATATACTTTATAAGCTTTTGTCATATCCGAACAGAACTTTTTCGCGTCAGCAGCTTATGGAAGAATTTTGGTCTGCCGATACCAATTCCGGAACAAGAACCGTCGATGTTTATATGACAAGGTTGAGAGCAAAGTTTTCGTCGTGTAATGATTTTGAAATTGTAACCGTTCACGGTCTCGGATATAAGGCGGTGATCAAATGAAAAAAGAAACATACCGTGAAATACGAATATTTGTCTTTAACTTTTTAATTACATTTGTTGCTGCTGTTTTTTCGGTAACAGTTAGCTTTTTGCTTTCTCTTGAAAAAGACAAGACTGACGAAATAATGATGCGTGATAATGCGCCAAGAACCTTATTTAATATAATTTTTATTACTGTTCTCTTTACGATAGGACATACTGTTTGGAGATATTATACCGTTATTAAACCCTCAAAAAAAATTCGATTTGCTCTTGAGGAAATCACGTCCGGAAACTTTAAAGTTAAGCTCAATACCGATGAGGTTTTTGGTAACTTTTCTTCTATTGCAAAAAGCATTAACATTGCAACGGAAGAGCTGAAAAGTGTTGAAACACTCAAAACCGATTTTATTTCGAATCTTTCGCACGAGCTTAAAACTCCGCTTGCAAACATGAAAAGCTACGGGCAACTTTTGAGACTTCCCGATATCGGCGAAGAAAGCAGAATTGAGTACGCCGAAGAGATAATCCGATCGTCCGACAGAATGAGCGAACTTATAACAAACATTCTTCGGCTCAACAAACTTGAAAACCAAAAACTTTCGCCGAAAACCGAAAAGTTTGATTTAAGCGGAAGTCTTATCGAATGCCTTCTTCGATTTGAAAACGAGTGGAAAGAAAAGAATATAGATTTAAATATTGACATTCCGGATAATGTAATGATTAATTCGGACAGAGAACTGCTTGAAATTATTTGGAGCAATCTTTTTTCAAATGCTTTTAAATTCACAGAAGAAAACGGAACCGTGAAAATAAAGCTGAAAAAGAATCAGAACAATATAACCGTCGGAATTTCCGATACCGGTCCCGGAATAAGCGAAGAAGTCGGAAGCCATATTTTCGATAAGTTCTATCAGGGCGACACTTCTCATGCGACGAAAGGAAACGGTCTAGGTCTTGCGCTTGTAAAAAGAGTTATAACAATAATCGGAGGCGAAATCAAATTCAGCAGCAAAGTCGGCGAAGGCACAACTTTTGTTGTTGTATTGCCTGCTGAAGAATAAAAGCTTTATATAAACCGATTCACTGACAAGCACAAACATAACAACTGCTGTTTTCCGGTGAACGTATTTTCAGATTGTGATAATTTCGAAAATCTGGTTCTCCTTCAAATTTTGTG
>DKDD01000021.1:2434-2671 GCA_002451715.1 Ruminococcaceae bacterium UBA6857
AATTTTAAATGGTAACCGGGCGAGTGAGTCCGTATGGCGGCTTAAATGCCCTGATTGCGCATTTAAGTAGCAACTTTGCGGTCGACAGTTTTTCAAAACATTAAATATTTGCTCCTACGATTGATCTCTTTGCATATAGCATAAAATCCGAGATATCGCTTAATAGAAGGACTTTTCGGGTATAAAACAAGAACCTCACGGAAGATAGCTTTCTATCAACCGCGAGGTTCTTTTATG
>DKDD01000210.1 GCA_002451715.1 Ruminococcaceae bacterium UBA6857
ACGGGTAACCCCGCTTTCTCCTCTCTCGGTATGTTGAAAGAATTATAGCATTACACTTTTTAATTGTCAACAAAGTTTTTAAAAGCTTCTCATTTTCGGATTTTTTGCGCAAAAACGACAAAATAGCAATTAAAAATGTAGCAAATTGCACAAAATTAAGGGCTTTTTTGCGTTCCTAAACACTTGAAAGCCCTTGTTTCCTAATTTTTACTTTAAAGTTCATGTATTACACTTTGTAATACATAGCGTACTGCTCGGAATAGTAAACACTAAAAAGCGGAAAGTTTTGTCATCTGTGGTCGGGATAAAGTTCCGAAAGAACATCTTTTGCGCAGTTTATGAACTCGCGGACGGGGAGCGAGGCGTTTTTGAGCGACTTGAGACCGATCACAAGTTCGCGGTGCGCCTCGGGGACAACGGGGAGTGCAACAACGTTGTTGGTGTTGCCAAGCATAACAAGTTCCGAAAGCATACTGATTCCCATGCCGTGCTCAACCATTATAATAACGGTCTGGTCGTCAACATAGGCAGGTTCAATGTTGGGCATAACGTTTTCGCGTTCAAAAACGCAAAGAATGTCCTTGTCAAAGCCGAAGTACGGCATGATGAAGTCCTTGCCCTCGTAAAGGCTTATTGGAAAACAGTTAAGCTTTTCGTTTTCTTCGGTTTTCGGAAGTATCGCAAGAAGCGAATCGTTCCAAAGGTGGATATAGTCAAAGTCGGGATAGCTTTTTTGTCTGCTTGCAAACGCAAGGTCAATGTCGCCGGCTTCAAGCATTTGATACGTTCCGTCAATGCTTGACGAACTCAATTCAACGGCTATGTCGGGGAACTTCTCGTGGAAACGTTTGACGATGAGCGGCAGCCAGTGCATGAGCATACTTGTATACGCCGCAACACGGATGACGCCGCTTTTGCGTTGGCGAACAAGCGAAATTTCCTTTTCAAGCTGACCTGAATGAACCAAAATTGCGCGAATTGACGGAATGAGCCGCGCACCCTCCGGTGTTGGTGCAACACCGTTGCGGCTTCTGACCAAAAGGGGAAAGCCCATTTCTTTTTCAAGCGCACTGATAACGTGGGTGATTCCGGATTGGGTGTATCCCATGATTTCGGCAACTTTTGTGAGACTGCCGAGGTCAACGGCATTTATAAAAACTTCAAGCTTTTTGATATCCATAGTTTTCTCCGATGATAAAAAATAAAAGAGCAACCGCAAACGATTGCTCTTTTATGATACCCGACAGAAAGACAAAAGTCAAGTTTAGTTTTTTATTGACAAAATTCGACCTTTATGTTACCATACTTTCGGTGCCGTAATAAAACGGTAGGCGGTTGCTCCTCGAAAAGAGGAGGTGATAGCATGACAGACTTGGCTTTTATCAGCTTGGTTGTGGCGATTCTTTCGCTGCTTGTCGAAGTTATCTCTCTTTGTTATACGATTTTCGTTAACAAGAAGTAATCTTACATAAAACGTAAGAAACACCGCCCTCTTCCACTTGGCGATGTTTCTTTGAAATAACTAGCAAGTGAAGCAACCGCTTACTGCGGCACCCTCTTTATTCATATTATACCCGACCGCCAGACGTTTGTCAAGCGGTCGGATTTTTTATTTTACATCAATTCGCAAACAAGTTCGCTGAACTCTGCGGGGTTTTCAATGCTCTTTCCGCTGATGAGGCAAGCCTCTGCATAAAGAATCTTTGCATACTTTGAAAGCTTTTCCTTGTCTGTTTTAAAGAGCGTTTTAAGCTTTTCGGCAATCGGGTGATTTCGGTTGATTTCAAGCGCAAGTTCGGCTTTCATTGAATTTCCGTTCGGCATTGAGTTGAGAACCTTTTCCATCTCAAGCGAAAGCATACCCTCACTCGTCAGGCAAACCGGGTGCTCGTGAAGATTGTTCGTGAAGCGTACAACGGAAACCTTTCCGTCAAGGTCAGCCTTGATTGCGTCAAGAAGTTCGGTTGAATCCTTGTTTTCGTCTTCAAGCGCTTTCTTTTCCTCTTCGGTGTCAAGGTCAAGCTTGTCGGCGCAGATGTTGGTGAAGGTTTTGTCGTTGTATTCGCGAAGCATTTGAATTGCAAATTCGTCAACGTCGTCGGTGCAGTAAAGAATTTCAAAGCCCTTTGCCTTGACTGCGTCCGCCTGGGGAAGCATATCAATCTTGTCGGTCGTTTCGCCACAGGCATAGTAAATCGTCTTTTGCTCTTCTTTCATTCTCGAAACATATTCGCCGAGAGTGACAAGCTTCTTTTCGCTTGAAGAATAGAACATAACAAGGTCCTTGAGAACGTCCTTGTGTACGCCGAAACCGTTGTAAATTCCGAACTTAAGTTGAAGTCCGAAAGCTTTATAGAACTTTTCATAGTCCTCGCGCTTGTTCTTGAGCATCTTTTCAAGCTCTGATTTTATCTTCTTTTCAAGGTTCTTTGCAATAACTTTGAGAAGGTGATCCTGTTGAAGCGTTTCACGCGAGATATTCAGCGTGAGGTCTGCCGAATCAACAAGGCCTTTGACAAAGCTGAAGTAGTCCGGAAGAAGGTCGGCGCATTTGTCCATAATCAAAACGCCGTTTGAATAAAGCTGCAAGCCCTTTTCAAATTCCTTTGAGTAGTAGTCATACGAAGCGTGCTGCGGAATATAGAGAAGCGCGTCATATGAGATCTGACCTTCGGTTTTTGAATGAATCGTAAGAAGCGGATCTTCGTAGTCGTAGAACTTTGATTTATAGAAGTTGTCGTAATCTTCTTTCTTGATCTCGTTCTTATTTTTTCTCCAAAGGGGAACCATGCTGTTAAGCTGGGTCGGCTCGGTAACGGTTTCGTATTCGTCCTCGGTACCTTCCTTGAGCTTTGACGTTTCCATATCCATCATGATGGGATAGCGGATGTAATCGGAGTACTTTGAAACGATATCTTTAATAGTATAGGGATCAAGATATTTATCGTAGTTTTCGTTTTCGGTGTTTTCCTTGATTTTGAGCGTTACGGTTGTTCCGGCAGACTCTTTTTCGCAAGGGGTAACCGTGTATCCGTCAACGCCGCTTGATTTCCAGCAGTAAGCTTCACTTGAACCGTGGGGACGGCTTTCAACGGTAACCTCATCGCTGACCATGAACGCCGAGTAAAAGCCTACGCCGAACTGACCGATAATTTCAACGTCCTTGTCTTTGTCGGCATTGCTCTTGAAATCGAGTGAACCGCTTTTTGCAATTGTGCCGAGGTTGCTTTCAAGCTCCTTTGCGTCCATACCGCAGCCGTTATCGGAAATTTTGAGCGTTCTGCTTTCCTTGTCAAGCTCAATTTGAATTTTGTAATCCGCTCTTGAAAGACCCGAAGCGTCTTCTGAAAGCGAGTTGTAATAAAGCTTATCAAGCGCGTCGCTTGCGTTTGAAATAAGCTCGCGAAGAAAAATGTCCTTGTTGGTATAGATGGAATTGATCATCATATCAAGAAGTTTTTTTGATTCAGCTTTAAACTGTTTTTTTGCCATTGAAATCACTCCTGTTTTATGTTGTATCTGCCTAAAAGTTATAAAGACAGAAATGTAATAAAAAATAGTTTTAGCACTCTATACTTCCGAGTGCTAAAACTATTATAGCCATAAATTTTAGTTTGTCAAGGGCAAAATGAAAGATTTTCCGCCTGCGTCAAGACTTTCTGAAAAGTCCGCGGAAAAAGACCACAGAGCCGATTACTGCGACAGCGATTCCCGCAATAAGGAAAGCTCCGTAATCTTCGTGGCTTCCGATGACAGCAAGAAAGATTGCGACAAGAAGAAAATATATGCCGACGAATATTCTTTTGGGTATTTTATCCATTGCAAGAACTCCTTTTCTTTTGCAGCTTAAAACTAACTATATATATTGTATACGAAAACGCTTTCTTTCCAATTGCCGAAATCAACAATTCGGGACTACTGTATTTGTATAACTTTCCACCTTTCGACCAGCATTTCAAGCGTAAACCTTGCGTTTGCCGGACTTGTTGACGGAAGAACGGCCGCTTTGATTTTTGTTACGGGAAAAAGATACTTTTCATAAAGCTTTGCGGCGGTGTTCCCGTTGACAAAGACGGCGGTGATTTTGCTTTTCATTATAATAGGGAGAATATCGTTGGGTTTTGCGTTTTTTATCGAACTGTCTGCCGAACCCGTAATATCGCATGAAGCGATAACGTCCCACAGCGCGGCGCCGTTTTGAAGCAGAAGCCGCTTCTTTTCTTCGATTGTCTCCGGAACAGGGCAGTCAAAAACGGCGGCAAGCACTTTCCAAAATCGGTTTTGCTTGTGACCGTAAAAGAATCCGTTTTCTCTTGATTTCACCGACGGAAACGAACCGAGAATAAGCACTTTGCTGTTTTTGTCCCAAACCGGTGCAATAGGGTGGGTGATGTGTTCCTCTTTCAAAAAATCACCTCCGTAAAATTCATTATACCATTGTTCAAAGCAATTTTCAATCTGCCGAAAAAGATTCTTTATTCGGTTGACAGAAGGCTTTTCAAAGTGTATTATTATCGAAGATTATAAAAGACGGACGGTGATTCAGATGGAAAGAAACCTGAACAACGAAGCGATTTTTGCCGACCCGGCGGATTTTCTTGTGATTATGAATCTTTATGACTCCGCCGTAAAACAGCTTGCGCTTAAGTTTGAAATTCTCAATAATGAGTTCAGCGTTCTTTATAAGCGTAATCCTATTCACCACATTGAAAACCGCGTGAAGTCTCCTGCAAGCATTGCGGCGAAGCTTAGAAAAAAGGGACTTCCCGTGACTATCGAATCCGCAAGAAAAAACGTTAACGATATTGCCGGAGTCAGAGTTGTCTGCAACTATATCGACGATGTTTACAGCGTTGCTGAAATGCTTGAACGCCAAAAAGACATCGAAATAATCAAACGCCAGGACTATATTAAAACGCCGAATTATAACGGCTATCGTTCGCTTCATCTTGATATAAAAGTTCCGGTATATCTTTCCGACCGAACAGAGTATGTCATTGCCGAAATTCAGATTCGCACAATTGCGATGGATTTTTGGGCAAGTTTGGAACACGATATCCGCTATAAGGCAGACAAATCAAAACTTCCGAAAGGAATCAATGAAGAAATGTATGACTGCGCAGACAAAATTGCCGATATCGATCGCCAAATGCAGGATATGTATAAGCGAATCAAGGCCGCAGACGAAGAAGAATAATTCCTTGCAGTGATTATAATTAAAAGTTGCCGTTTTGCATATATTGCAATGCGGCGTTTTTTGTCGAAAAATCCAGGCAGAATTCAGTGCCGAATACCGTGAATTTTAGCGATATGAAAAATTTTGTTAAAGTTTAACAAAATTTTAAGACTGATTTTGACAAATACCTTGACAATTACCAAAAATTGTAATAATATATAAGTTACCTCATAGTGAAGTGATTTTGGAGAGAAGAGCTATGGAGAAAATATTGACGCGGCCTGTCCTAATGCCGCAAAAGGAGTTTTTAAAAATGGACAAACTTCTCTATGTAGTCCCCGTTGTCAGTGTACTAGGCCTGCTGTTCGCTCTCTTTCTCGCTCTCAGGGTTAAAAAGCAACCCGCCGGAACGGAAAGAATGAAAGAAATCGCTTCTTCAATCCATGAGGGCGCAACGGCTTTTCTTTTTTCCGAGTATAAAATCATTGTAATTTTTGTTGCGGTAATCTTTCTTGCAATCGGATTGCTGCTCAAAAACTGGCTTGAAGCCGTGTGCTTTGTTGTCGGCGCACTGTTTTCCGTTGCCGCCGGCTATTTCGGAATGAGAGTTGCAACACTCGCCAACGTCAGAACCGCCAACGCCGCAAAAGAAAAAGGAATGGCAAAAGCTCTTTCCGTTGCGTTTTCCGGCGGTGCGGTAATGGGTCTTTGCGTTGCGGGACTCGGTCTTCTCGGAATTTCGGTAATTTACATACTCACAAAAGACGATAACATTCTTTTCGGTTTCAGCCTCGGTGCTTCGTCAATCGCTCTTTTTGCCCGTGTCGGCGGAGGAATTTATACCAAAGCGGCGGATGTCGGCGCAGACCTTGTCGGAAAAGTTGAAGCGGGAATCCCCGAAGACGATCCGCGTAACCCGGCCGTTATTGCCGATAACGTCGGCGATAATGTCGGTGACGTTGCCGGAATGGGTGCAGACCTTTTTGAAAGCTACGGCGGCGCGGTTGTTTCCGCAATCACGCTCGGTCTCATTTTCTGCAAGAATGTAATGCCCGACAAACTCACTTACGGCGCGGTATATCCGCTTATCGTTGCGGCGCTCGGTCTTGTTTCTTCCGTTCTCGGAACGTTCTTTGTCCGCGGAGACAAGGATCCGGCAAAGGCACTCAAAACCGGAACATATGTAGCTTCCGGTATTGTTCTTGTCGGTTCACTCGTTTTGAGCCGGGTTTTCTTTGGCTCGCTTTATTACGGAATCACGATCGTTGCCGGTCTTATTGTCGGCGTACTTATCGGATTCTTTACGGAAGTTTATACTTCCGATTCCTATCGTTTTGTTAAAAAGATTGCAAAACAGTCCGAAACCGGTTCGGCAACAAACATCATTTCCGGCATTGCAACCGGTTTTCAGTCAACCGCCGTTTCGATCATCTTCATCTGTGTCGGAATTTTTGTTGCGTTCTTCTTCGGAAGCAAGTGCGGCGAAGGCGGCGGAATCTACGGAATTGCGCTTGCCGCCGTCGGAATGCTTTCAACAACGGGAATCACAGTTGCCGTTGACGCATACGGCCCGATTGCAGACAATGCGGGCGGTATTGCGGAAATGAGCGGACTTGACGAATCGGTTCGCGACATTACCGATAAGCTTGATTCGGTCGGCAACACCACTGCGGCAATGGGCAAAGGCTTTGCAATCGGTTCCGCGGCACTCACGGCTCTTGCACTGTTTTTCTCATATAAAGAAGCCGTCGGACTCAGCTCGATTGATATTCTCAACAGCAACGTTGTTATCGGACTTTTCATTGGCGGAATGCTTCCGTTCGTTTTCTCTGCTTTCACAATGGAATCGGTCAGCAAGGCGGCCTATCAGATGATTGAAGAGGTTCGCCGCCAGTTCAGAACCATTCCCGGTATTCTTGAGGGCAAAGCAAAGCCAGATTACAAAACCTGCGTTGCAATTTCAACAAAAGCTTCGCTTCGCGAAATGATCGTTCCCGGTCTTCTTGCAATTGCGGCACCGCTTCTTGTGGGCTGTGTTCTCGGTGTTGACGCTCTCGGCGGTCTTCTTGCCGGCTCGCTTGTGACGGGTGTTCTTGTTGCAATCTTCATGTCCAACGCCGGCGGCGCATGGGACAACGCAAAGAAGTATATCGAAGGCGGCAACCACGGCGGAAAAGGCAGCGACGCACACAAAGCGGCCGTTGTCGGCGATACCGTCGGCGACCCGTTTAAAGATACTTCCGGTCCGTCAATCAACATTCTCATCAAGCTTATGACAATTGTTGCCCTTGTTTTTGCTCCGCTTTTTGTTCTCATCAATAACGGCGCAGGACTTCTCGGCTGATTTGAAAATTTCACCTGTCGTTAAAAAGCGGCAGGTGTTTTTTGTTTGGTAAGCCTTGGTTTGCCTTGACAAAGATGAAACTTTATTTTATAATAACAAGTGTTGCGCATCATCTGTTATCTAAAAAACAAAACAAAAAGGAGAGTTGCAAATGCCGCCGAAAGCGAAGTTTTCAAAAGAAGAGATTGTTGAAGCCGCGTTTGAAATTGTGCGCAAAAGCGGCGAAGAAGCGCTGACCGCGCGCGAAGTTGCGGCATATCTCGGCGTTTCGACACGACCGATTTTCACATATTTCAAAACGATGGACGAGCTCAAAAACGAAGTTCGAAAAACTGCCGCCGAAAGATACCGCGCCTATACCGAAGAGGGACTTTCCGAAGAAGTTCCGCTCTACGGTTTTTTCAAAAGATATCAAAGTTTTGCCGGTGAAAACCCGAATCTTTATAAACTTCTTTTCATGTCAAGGAACAAAAACGGCGAGGGAACATGGCAAAGCTTTTATGAACCGCTTCACTCAAAAGTTATTGATTCGGTCATGCGAATTTATAAAATGGACGAAAAAACGGCGGAAAGCTATCTTAAAAATATGATGATAGTCAGCAACGGTTTTCTTTCAACAACAATTTCAAACTGCTGTCCTTACGCCAAAAACGAAGTTCAAAAAATCGGACCGCTTTTCAGTCTTGCGCTTTGCAGGGCATATAAAGAAATTCCCGGTTTTGCGGACGGGAATGTTGACATTAATGCCGAATTTATTAAGCTCATCGGAAAATAAAAAATTAAAGCTGTCGCCGTGTGGTTTCTTCTGCACGGCGGTTGTTTTTTTAATGCATAAATATATGCTGCACATTTATTAAGCACAACAAAACTGCCGCACAGGTTTTCTCCCGTGCGGCAATGCGTTTTTTATGGCTTTATCAGTTTTGATTGTTTTTTACTCCCGGTCTGCCGCAGCACTTTTTATACTTTTTGCCGCTTCCGCAGGGGCAGGGGTCGTTAACACCGATTTTTTCACTCTTCGATTTTTTGACGGGTCTTGCCTTTTCGCTTCCGTCGCCCGAACCCGAAGCACCGGTCACTTTTGCAACCTGTTCGCGCTTAACTTCTTCGTCGGTTCTGAACTTTGCGGAAAGAACGATTTTCACCGTGTCTTCGCGAATCGAAGCAACCATTGCGTCAAACATATCCGCCGTTTCTTCGCGGAAAGCAACGATCGGGTCTTTTTGACCGTATGCAACAAGGCCGATTCCCTGCTTGAGCTCGTCAACCGCGTCGATGTGATCCATCCACTTGAGGTCAACGCAGCGAAGAAGCATTGCACGTTCGATTTCGCGCATGAACTCCGGTCCGAATTCTTTTTCGCGTTCTTCGTGAAGAGCGTGAGCCCTTTCGCAAAGCGTTGCTTCAATCTCTTCCGAAGAGAGGTCGCCGTCAACAAAATCATCTTCGGTTGTGAGCCAGCCGAGATATTTTTCGCGAAGCGAAGCGATGTGCCATTCCTTGCTCGGAATGTTTGCCGGGCAGAAGAACGCAACGGAATCCGCAATGGATTCGTCAATCATTTTTGAAATTACGGGTTTCATGTCTTCACCCTTGAGAACCATGTCGCGCTGAGCATAGATAACGGTACGCTGACGGTTCATAACGTCGTCGAACGCAAGAACGTGGCGGCGAACGGCAAAGTTGTTGCCCTCAACCTTGCGCTGTGCGGCTTCAACCTGCTTTGAAAGAAGGCCGACTTCAATCGGCATGTCGTCGTCAACGGGAAGGCTCTTCATAATGCTCATCATTCTGTCGCCGCCGAAAAGACGAAGAAGGTCGTCCTGCATTGAAAGATAGAATCTGCTTTCGCCGGGGTCACCCTGACGTCCGGAACGACCGCGAAGCTGGTTGTCGATTCGTCTTGATTCGTGGCGTTCGGTACCGATGATGTAAAGACCGCCGGCTTCTCTTACTTGATCGGCTTCTTCGGAAATTTCATCTTTATACATTTTTTCAAGCTTTTTGAAAGTTTCTCTTGCTTCAAGAATGCTTTCGTCTTGGGTTTCGCCGAATCCGGTTGCCTCCGCAATCAGTTCTTCGGGATATTCGCGTTTTCTCATTTCGCTTTTTGCAAGGTATTCCGCGTTACCGCCGAGCATGATGTCGGTAC
>DKDD01000004.1 GCA_002451715.1 Ruminococcaceae bacterium UBA6857
CGTCGTCGTTAAGGCGCATATAAAAAGCCTTGATTTCTTTCGGATAATCGGTAACAAAGACAGGCTTTTTGAAGATTTCTTCAGTGAGGAAGCGTTCATGCTCTGTTTGAAGATCGCAACCCCACTCAACTTTATATTCGAATCTATCGTTATTTTTCTTAAGAATTTCAACAGCGTCGGTATATGTAATTCTGCCGAATTCCGAAGAAGCAACGGCCTTAAGTCTTTCGATAAGACCCTTGTCAACAAATTGATTGAGAAACTCAAGATCCTGTTTGCACGCTTCAAGAACGTAATTGATAACGTACTTGATCATCGCCTCGGCAAGTTCCATATCATCGTTGAGGTCGGCAAAAGCGATTTCCGGCTCAATCATCCAAAACTCTGCGGCATGGCGCTGAGTATAAGATTTTTCCGCGCGGAAAGTCGGACCGAAAGTATAAATTTTCCCGAAAGCCTGAGCCATAATTTCGCCCTGAAGCTGGCCGGAAACAGTCAGATACGCGCTTTTTCCGAAGAAGTCCTGCGAGAAATCAACGGTTCCGTCTTCTTTTCTCGGCGGATTTTCCATATCAAGCGTTGTTACACGGAACATTTCGCCGGCGCCTTCGCAGTCACTGCATGAAATGAGCGGCGTATGTGCATAAACAAAGTTTCTTTCTCTGAAAAAGCTGTGAATTGCAAAAGCAGCCGCCGAGCGAACGCGGAAAGCCGCTGAATAAATATTCGTTCTCGGACGAAGATGAGCAATCGTGCGAAGATATTCAAGCGAATGACGCTTTTTCTGAAGCGGGTAATCCGGAGTTGATGCACCCTCAACTTCTACTTTGATTGCGTTGATTTCAAACGGCTGCTTGGCTTCCGGTGTAAGAATAACGTTACCGGTCACAATTACTGCCGTGCCGACATTGAGCTTTGCGGTATCGGCAAAATTTTCAAGCTTTTCTCTTTCAAAAACGACTTGAACGCCTTTAAAGCAACTTCCGTCGTTAACTTCCATAAAACCGAGGTTCTTTGAATCGCGGTTGGTTCGAATCCAGCCGCAAACAGTGACCGGCGCTTTGGTGAAAGCGGCGGCGTTTTTGTAAATTTCTGCGATTTCGGTTCGCTTCATTAATGATTCCCCCAAACTGCCCACGCGGTGCGTGGAAAAAATTAAAATACTGTCTTATTATAACATAATCAGTAAAAAAATCAAGTATTGTTGTTTTCTTTTCCTTGACATATCCGCTTTCATTTGATAAAATAGCTTTATTAAAGTTGAACCCATGAACAAAGCGTTGACGGAGAATGCTTTTTTCGCTGTGTTTTTCAAAAAGAGATGCGCCGCCGCGGCTCGTAGCGGAGCTTTGAAGAACGAAAAAAGCTTACCACTCCTGAGCTGCAAGCCGAAGCTTTTATGATAAGACTTGCCGTATAAACCGCGTTAAGGTTTTTCAGAGTGCCGCTTTTTTGCGGAGTACGGGTGGAACCGTGGAACTGATTTTTCAGCTTCATCCCTGTGCAATTATTTGCAATGGGTGAAGCTTTTTTATTTTATCAATTTCCAAATGAAAGGAAGTATTAACGATGATTAACGTTACACTCAAAGGCGGCGTCGTTAAGGAATTTGAAAACGGAACGACCGTCCTTGAAATTGCAAAAAGCCTCGGCGCCGGTCTTTACAAGGCTACCTGCGGCTGCAAAATTAACGGCGAACAAAAAGACCTTCGCACTCCCCTCAACGAAGACTGCGAAGTTGAAATTCTTACCTTTGATAACGCCGAAGGAAAAGAAAATTTCCGCCACACTTGCTCACACGTTCTTGCACAGGCAGTTAAACGCCTTTTCCCGGAAACAAAGCTTGCAATCGGTCCTGCAATCGAAAACGGCTTTTACTATGATTTTGACTCCGATGTAACCTTTACTCCCGAAGTTCTTGAACAGATTGAAAAAGAGATGAAGAAAATCGTCAAAGAAGCTCTTCCTCTTGAAAAATTTGAGCTTGATCCGGATGAAGCAATCGCTCTCATGGAAAGTAAGAACGAACCTTATAAGGTTGAACTTATCAAAGAACACGCCGAAAAAGGCGAAAAAATTTCGTTCTATCGTCAAGGCGAATTTGAAGAACTTTGCGCAGGTCCGCACATTCCTGACACAGGAAGAATCAAAGCGTTTAAACTTACAAGCTGCACAGGTGCTTATTGGCGCGGCGATTCAAAAAACAAAATGCTTCAAAGAATTTACGGAACTGCTTTCACAAAGGCTTCAGACCTTGAAGCATATCTTCAGATGATTGAAGAAGCAAAAAAGCGTGACCACAGAAAACTCGGCAAAGAGCTCGGACTCTTCATGCTTCTTGATGAAGGCCCCGGTTTTCCGTTCTTCCTCCCCAAGGGTATGCTTCTTCGCAACACTCTTATTGATTACTGGCGTCAGGTTCACAAAAAGTACGGTTATGTTGAAATCAGCACACCGATGATGCTCAACCGTTCACTTTGGGAACGTTCGGGTCACTGGGATCACTACAAAGAGAATATGTATACCACTGTTATTGATGACACCGACTTTGCAATCAAGCCGATGAACTGCCCGGGCGGAATGCTTGTCTATAAATCACAGCCGCATTCATACCGCGATCTTCCGCTTCGTATGGGCGAGCTCGGTCTTGTTCACCGCCATGAACTTTCCGGTGCGCTTCACGGTCTTTTCCGCGTACGCTGCTTCACTCAGGACGACGCGCACATCTTCATGACATGGGAACAAATGAAAGACGAAATCAAAAACGTTGTTAAACTTTTTGACGAAGTATACAGCGTTTTCGGTCTCACCTATCAGATTGAAGTTTCAACCATGCCGGAAGACCACATGGGCGACATCAAGGATTGGGAATTTGCAACCGAAACGCTCAAAAAAGCAATTGAAGAAATGGGTAAGGATTACGTCATCAATGAGGGCGACGGTGCTTTCTACGGTCCGAAGCTCGACTTCCACCTTTCCGACTGTCTCGGAAGAACATGGCAGTGCGGCACAATTCAGCTTGATATGCAGCTTCCCGAAAGATTTGAGCTTGAATATACCGGCGCTGACAACGAAAAGCATCGTCCGGTCATGATTCACCGCGTTGTTCTCGGTTCAATCGAACGTTTCATCGGCGTAATCACCGAGCATTTTGCAGGTGCATTCCCCGTTTGGCTTGCACCCGAACAGGTTCGAATTGCTCCGATTGCCGACAGACATCAGCAAGCCGCATTTGAACTCAAGAAAAAACTTGAAGAAGCAGGAATCGAACGCGTTGAGGTCGACGTTAGAAGCGAAAAACTCGGTTATAAACTTCGTGAAAGTCAGCTTGCAAAAGTTCCCTATACACTCGTTATCGGAGATAAAGAAGCCGAAACAGGTTCGGTATCTGTACGCAAGCGCAGTGTCGGCGATATAGGTTCTTACTCAATTGAAGATTTTGAAACCATGATTAAAAAAGACATAGCCGACAAAACTATTTGGTAAACAAAAGCAAATTATACAAAAATCCCGTCTGTTTTTCGCAGACGGGATTTTTTACGTTTTAACGGTTACTTGGATTTTTTCGAGACTTCTTTAGATCTTGTG
>DKDD01000047.1 GCA_002451715.1 Ruminococcaceae bacterium UBA6857
AATAAGCAGTGCAGCAACTATAGCAACAATAAGACCGCCTATAGTTAGTCCGTTTCCGCCTTTCATAATATCAACTCCTTCAATAAAGTTTAATTTATTTTTGTTATATTTCTATGCCCAAGCAGGCAAAGACTATCAGCGTAATCAGTACGGGTATACTGAACATACCTAAATATAATAAAAGTCCTTGAAAGCCTACCATGTTCTCAAAAAACTTCATGATTCCCAGTCGGTTTCCGTTTTCGTCTTTTTTTAAATAAAAGACAAGAGTAGTAATAAAATATCCGACTCCTATAATTGACGCTAACGCCAAAATTACGATAATGAGCATCATATCAGCACTTCTCCTTTTTATATCGAAAATTATTTTGTTGCCTTACTTATTATTTTTTCTCTTTCTTCTTTGCAAATTTTACACCAAACATAATCTTGACCGATGTCGTTATTCATGTCGTTTTCAGTCTTGTATTGCTTGAAATTTATGCCATTATTCTTGACATACCGACAATTGCTTAAATGTAATTTATTTGTTCTCGGATTATAACAGTACATAATTTGCTACAACTCCTTTGTTAATTCCCGATCAATCAGTATCGATAAATTCCAACGTATAAGATTCGTTCAAGTCCAGTTCATAGAATGACATACTATCCTTAACTGTTTCACCTACGCACATAGGATCAATAAACATTTCTCCGCTATCTACCACTGTTCCTTCTGAATCTTTGAGCTTATATCCTATTGAAGTGCTATCGCTGTGCCCCTCACCTTCAGCATTGTATGTCATAGTTGCCTTGACAATAAGTTCAGCTGTGATACTTGCGTCATCATTACTAACATATTCGATATCTGCGTTAATGACTTGAATAATCCTCTGAGGTGTTTCTTCATAATAGTAATTATTTATAGTTAATGGCAAATCAGGAAGTTTGATATTTAAGCTTTTTAGTGGCAGATGGGTAATTGAGTATGCGGCTTCGCTGAAGGATGAACCGTTATCAAGCGTAGCACTTAAATATAGTGTACCTTCATCGGTGTTACCTTTGATATAATCTTCTTCATCTATATTAAGCCAACCATAAAGTATCGGTGTATGATCGAATGTGTTTGTTCCGGTGTGATATTCATCTGAAGTAACTGCATAATCTTTATCCAGTACTGTATCTCCGCTGTTATTGACTACTCGGATATGAACAGTTGCATCAATTGCTATATAATCACCTTCTGTTGTTCCTTTGCTTATAGACCATAAAACCTGATTTTTACCCGTTGCTTCATCATACTGAACATTACGGTTACTGATATAATATGTATCATCACTATAATCATCATCCCAATTGTCATCATTGTAGTAATCATCATCCCAACTGTCATCATTATAGTAATCATCTTCAGAACTGTATGCATAGCTGTATGATGAACTGTTTTCTGCATAGGAACTGTATGCTGATGAACTTTCTGAATTGATTTCAGATGAGTTAAGGTTAGTATTTGAATTATCCGCTGTATTTGCACATGCTGTCAAAATTGCCATAACACAGATAGCAGCTAAGCTTTTTAACATTTTCTTCATTTAAAAACCCTCCAACATTTCCAAACACGGATATATGATTCTTTCAACATAATCATCACCGCATTTACTTTTTTCGACTTCATTATATCACAACCTAACGTTGTTGTCAACAACAAAATAGTTTTTTAAATTTTCCTTTTATTTTGGTACAATAAAGGTAAAATAAATGCAGGAGGTTGTTATGGTTAAAAACTTACGGTTGTTAAGAGAAGAAAAAGGATATTCTCAGCAAAAGCTTGCCGAAATGCTCAATATCACACAGCAGGCAATATTCAAGTACGAAAAGACAGATAATGAACCTGACATCTCCACCCTTATACGCTTAGCTGAAATTTTCGATGTGTCGGTTGATTATCTTATCGGAAATACCAATATCCGTGAACCGCTTATTATCCGGTCACCCGATAATCTTTCCGAACAGGAGCTTACTCATCTGCGACAGTGGCGTACACTTCCGCATAATATCAAAAGCAGTCTTGATGTGCTTATTTCCAGCATACACAATCCCGATAAATTCATATAAATATTAAAACACCGCAGAGCTTTTACCCTCTGCGGTGTTTTTTACGGAGTATGTTTGTTTATCTTTAAGTCGTTTGCCGGAATTCAGGAAGCAAGTGCCTTACCGAGTTCAACGCACTGCTCGGTTGCTGTATCATCGGGAGCTTCGTTGCAGATAACGCATTCGCCTGCCATAACTGCGCCGTCAGCGATACACTGTTCTTCCCAGTTTCTCATCCATTCGCCGTCGCCCCAGCCGTAAGAACCGAAAAGGGCAACCTTTTTGCCGGCAAGCGAAGCTTTGCAGCTTTCAAACATCGGCTCAAATTCGTCCTCTTCAAGAACTTCGGCACCCATTGCCGGGCAGCCGAAAGCGAATGCGTCAAAATCGTTTACCATTGAATCTTTAAAATCCGAAGCGGAGAAAAGCGAAACTTCCGCTCCCTTTTCCTTTGCACCGTCGGAAACGGCAAGCGCCATCTCCTGTGTGTTTCCTGTGCCGCTCCAATATACAACAGCAATTTTGCTCATAATGAACACCTCTTTGAATATTTTTTTATTTGCAGTTTACGACGAGCCTGTCAAACGAATTATGTTTTTCATAGGCCGCTTCGTAAACTTTTTTGCATTTTTTATAAAGTGCAAACTTCTTTTTTGCGTTCTCTTCGTTGGAATAAACTTTCCACGTTCCGACGCATTTTGCGCCCTTTGCTTTGTTTTTGATGAATCCTTCGACATCTGCCGACGGATAACCGAGGAAAAGACCAATTTCATGCGGAAACTCTTCCTGCGTGTTGAGCCTTTTGATAAGTTCCGCAACGCAGCTTTGCGCGCTTTCGGTCGGATAAAGCTTTTTTGAAAGAATCGAAAGTGCGGTTGAATCGCAAAGATCGGTTGAAAGCTTTTTCGGACGGTACATATAAATCAGCGCACGGTTTCCGGTGAATTTTACCGGAATCATTCTCACTCCGCGCGGAACAAGGCGCGTGTTCAAGCGGCGAATACTTTCCAAAAGTTCCTTTTTGCTTTTGAACTCGCAGGAAAAAAGGCTGCCCGTTTTAAGGCCCGCCATTGTCGGCGAACAGTTTTCAACCAACATTTTTTCGCTCATTTTTGTCACCGTCCTTTCATGTTACATATTATATTGTAACCGCCCGTCACCCGTTATACGGGCGGTTACCTTACGGAGAATGCACTCGTGAATAATTTTGATTCAGTTAGCATACGCTAACCGTGCGTCAAAAAAAATAAATCATCACGATTACATAAGCTATGATACCCGATTGAGAGAGCTTTTTCCGCTCCGAAAAGAAAGGAAAAAGCTCCGTTCGGACATCATTTGTTTGAGTTTCGGTAATCGAGCGGCGTTCTGCCCATGGTATCGCGAAATGCCTTTGCGAATTTTGAACCGTTGTCATAACCGAAAAGTCCTGCAATTTCAAGCACGCTGCGGTCGGTTTCAAGAAGCATTTTTGCCGCGGCTTTCATTTTTTGGTTCCTTATATATGAATAGACCGCTTCGCCGTATACGGCTTTAAAGCTGTTTTTAATGCTTGTTGAGCAAACGTGAAAGACTTCGCACAGCTTTTCGATCGTGATTTTTTCGTTCATCCGTTCGCTTAAGTATTCGCATATATCTTTTGCAAGTTCTGCCTGCGAACGCGAAACAAGGTGCTTTTTTGTTTCGCCCGGAGTGATTTCAAGGGTACTCAAAAAGAGAAGAAGTTCAAGTACCTTGACTTTGAAATAGCCTTTTTTAATCTCGTCCGGAACGTTATAAAGCTCCGAAAAGACATGCTCGATTGCCGAACTTGAACGCGCAATTGTTCCGCTTTCAAAAGAAGAAAACTTTTCAATCAGTTTTTCCGGCCGAACGTTAACGTCGTCAAGAAAACACGAAAGGCACCGCGGTGCTTTTTTTCCGTCAATAACGACGCAAAGACCGTGGTAATGTTTCAGCGGATAGCTCACCTCGCGGCCTCTTTCCTTTTCAAAAATTACGCTTATATCACCCGGCGAAAGATAGCA
The DNA here is from genome assembly GCA_002451715.1 of Ruminococcaceae bacterium UBA6857. Lineage (GTDB taxonomy): Bacteria > Bacillota > Clostridia > Oscillospirales > Acutalibacteraceae > UBA6857. The sequence continues at coordinate 4,103 of DKDD01000047.1, forward strand.
AAGCTTTTCTCCGAAAGAAAACTCCGCACGTCCTTCGCGGCAATGGTTGATTTCAAGAAGTTTTTGGTTTTTGAAAAGTTCGGGATTAAACCGAAAGGCATGGATGTCCTTATAAATAAGGCTGATTCCGGGAAAAACGTAGTAGACGGTGAATTTTGCTTCGCCGCTTTCGTCGGCAAGGCGATAAATTTCGCAGTCTTCGTTTTTTGAAACAAGCTGCGCCTCTTCACCGAAAAGGCAGCAGCCTTTTTCGCAGGTCATTTTTTGAACGCTCATTTTTTCAAAAAGCCGAAAAGTCCGCCCTTCTTTTCATAAGGCTCGCTTTTCACGTCTTTGAGTTCGTATCCCGTTGCCGAAATTACGCTTTTGAGCTTTTCTTCGTCAAGAGTGTTTTCGCAAAGCACAACGGTTTCGCCTTTGGCGTGGGAGGAAGTGACCTTTTTGACCGAAAAGTTTTGTCTTATGCAGTCGTTGATATGCGATTCGCACATTGAGCACGCCATTCCTTCAATTTTCAATGTTTCTTTAACCATAATATTACCCCCTGTTCGGTTTATAAGGAGAATTTTTTATGAAATACAACAATCTTCATGAACTGATCAACAACAGTATGAGCTCGCGCCGATACTTTTTGTCGCTTCCTGTCGAAAAGCAAATGCGGCTTCACGACTGCGACAGTCTTATTCATTCGGCGGACGAACTCCACCGTTTTTCTGACGTAATTGTAAAATACGACCGTTCGGTCAGAATTTCGGAAAGCCTTGACCGTTATTTCGGCTGATTATTCGGCGCACTTGAGCGCTTCAACCATGTCGATCTTTTTGTTTTTCTTTGCAACCATAAGGCTGACCGGGACAGAAACGCCGAAAGTTAAAAGTGCGCTCAAAATATAGGTAAGCGGTGTGATTGCAAGCTTCATTTCATATTCGGATGCAAGCGCCGTCAAAAGGTAATCGAGAAGCGCCGCACCGACCGGAATTCCGACAACAACGCCGAGAACGCTGACCCAAAGGTTTTGGCCGACAAGGAGTTTTGCGATTTTTGAATCCTTGAAGCCGACAACCTTAAGCGTTGCCATTTCGCGGTAGCGTTCGGTATAGCTCATTACGCCGAGGTTATAAAGAACAACAACGCCGAGAATTACCGCACCGAGAATGAGAACATAAATCATCAGGTTCATGATTTCAAGGAAAGTATCGAACGAGTCCATAATCATCTGTTTCGACTGAACCGTTTTAATTGTTTTGTCGGTTGCAATTTCGCTTTTTTCGGTGTCGGTATAAACAGAATCAAAGCTGAACGGCAGACCGATTTCTTTTGCATATTCGGGAGTTATTGCAATATTTTCCGAAACGCTTCGCATTATTCCGGCAACGGTCAGCTTATACTCTTTATCCGAGCCGTAGGGACTTACCGTAAAGGTGTCTCCTGCGGAAAGCGAAAATTCTTTTGCAATTCTTTTGCAAACATAGGCGCCGTCATTTTCAAGCTTGATGAAGTTTTCGTCTTCGTCAACAAAGCGGACTTTATCGTTCTGCACATCATAAACATCAAGCGAAACGGCTTTTTCGCCGATTTGAACGCTGACGCTTGCGCTTTTGTCACCGTTATATTTTTCGGCGACCTTTTCGCGTTCGGCTTCGGTTGCGGAATCGGAAAGATAAATTCTTGAGGCATAGTTTGTTGCGCCGTCATAATAGACGGAAAGGAACGAAGCCATCGTGTCTTTCATTCCGAAAGCGCAAATGATTATCATCGTGCAGCAAAGCGTTCCGACAAGGCTCATTGCCGTGCGCGATTTATGGCGCATTATGTCGCGAAGATTCCACCTTGTTCCGAAAGAGAGCGAATGGAACCACTTTGTTCTTTCAACAAGAAGCGGCTTAACCTTTTTCGGAGTGTACGGACGAAGTGCGTCCAGTGCCGTTCCTTTGAGCATCTTTTTGACGGAGAACAAGCCGATAACGGTGAGCGCCAAAAGCATCAACGCAAGCACAACCCAGCAAAAACCGGGGAAGTAAAGCTTCCATTCGGGAATGTCGATGTATGTTGCCATTGAGCCGTTCGGGTTCATCAAAAACCATGCAATGCCGTAGCCGAGTCCGATTCCGAGCGCGGAACCTATAAGACCGATCATGAACGCATAAGAGGTATAATGAACCAAAATGCGCCTGTCTTTAAAGCCGAGCGCTTTGAGCGTTCCGATTTGCTGCTTTTCCTTTGCGGCAAGGCGGTGCATTGTTGTGACCATTGTTAAAACGGCAATGAGAAGAAAGATTACGGGAAGAATCGAACCCATTGTCTGACCCTCTTCAACTTCGCCGTGAACGGAAGAATACACGCCGCTTTCATCCTTTGAAAGAATGAGCGAGGTTTTTTCAAGCTTTTTATCGGCGGCTTCGGTAAAATCCTTTTTTGTCATTGACGAAACAACGTTAATTTGCGGATAGAAAGCCATGCCGAGCTTATTTTCATACATCTTCGGCGAAATATAGGCAAAGCCGTGGGTCGTGTAATCCGGCATAAGCTGGCTTTCGTCGCGGACGCAGATTATATGCTCGCCGCTTTTTACAAGACCTTTGACGGTGCCGGAAAATTCAATACCGTTATAAACAATTGTGATTTTATCGCCGAGCGAAAAATCGTTCGCCACGGCATACTTATCCGAAAGCCAAACGCCGCTTTCGCTTTGCGCGTCATACTTTTCGCCGCTAACGAGATAGACGCCGGAAACGTTTTCTTTTTCCGTAACGGTGAGTGCAACGCTGTCGCCGTCGCGCTCTTTCACGTCGGCATTGACCGAAACAAAACGCGCCGCCTTTTGAACGCCGTCAATCGAAGCGATGTTTTCGGCGTCATCTTTTGAAAAACCGCTTTGCGAAATTACGCGGAAATCGGCAAAGCCCGTTTCTTCAAAAAACGGCATTGTGTCGCCCTCAATGATATCCATTCCATGTTGAAGCCGACGAACATTCCGACGCCGAGGGCAATCATGATAACCATTGAGATGAACTGAGCCTTATAAAGACCCATTGTTCTCCACAGTTTTTTTAATAACATCTGCCCTCACCTCTTTACCATTCGATTTCATCGGCAGACGCCGGGTTTTCCTGAATTTCGGCAGAAACGATTTTTCCGTTTTTGACTCGTATAACTTCGTCCGCCATTTTTGCAATGTTCTGGTTATGGGTAACAATGACGATCGTTTTGCCGTATTCGCGCGCCATTTTCAAAAGCAGTTTGAGAACAAGAACGCCGGTTTCGGAATCGAGCGCACCCGTCGGTTCATCGCAAAGGAGGATTTTCGGGTTCTTTGCAAGCGCCCTTGCGATTGAAACGCGCTGCTGTTCGCCGCCGGAAAGCTCTGACGGAAAGTTTTTGAGGTGGTCGGAAAGTCCGACCTCTTCAAGCATTTTTGTTGCCGAAAGCGCGTTCGGAGCAATCTCTTTTACGAGCGCAACGTTTTCGTGAACGGTGAGGGTCGGAACAAGGTTATAAAACTGAAAAACAAAACCGACCGTTGCCGCCCTGTATTCGGCAAGTTCGTTGTTTGAAAGGGTTGAAATATCTTTTCCCTCAACAATGATTTTTCCGCTTGTCGGGCTGTCAAGACCGCCGAGCAGGTTAAGAAGCGTACTTTTTCCGGCTCCGCTCGGTCCGAGAATGACAACGAATTTTCCCTCGTCAAGACTCATGTCAACGTTATCAAGCGCTTTAAGTTCATGGTCGCCGCTGGTATAAACACGGCTGACATTTTTGAATTCAACAATCGCCATCTTATCCGTCTCCTTTTCGTTAATTTGGTTAGCAAAGGCTAACCTTATGCTTTTATTATTGGGGAGACGAACGAAAGCGCCTCCCCGTTATTATTCATTTTTTATGATTTGCCTGAGCGTTGTGACAGGAGCCTGCCATAGCGCAATGGGCGCAATTATTGCCGCAAGTGGATTTTCCTTTTTTCTTATCTTTGACAAGCCCCGCAATAATCAAGGCCACGATAAGAATAAGCACAAGACAAATAATAATTGTTGACAAATTTGCCGAAAGCCAAGCGAACATAAAAGACTGACTCCTTTCGTTTAGTTGTTCGGTGGGGTACTTTGAAAGAACCCCACCGATTGAATTTTGAGTTTTAATTTATTTGCCGACCTTAACGTTCTTTGTAAGCTTTGTTGCTTCCTTGTAAGGACGAACAAGCATATAAATCATGAAGCCGAGAACTGCAAGAGCGGCGATGAGACCGATTACGTTGAGGTTGCCGGTGAATGCATTACCGAACTGGTTGATCATGAGAGCAACGCAATATGCGAAGCCGCACTGATAGCAAATGGCGAACCATGTCCATTTTGCACTGTTCATTTCACGCTTGATTGCACCGATTGCTGCGAAGCACGGAGCGCAAAGAAGGTTGAAGACAAGGAACGAATATGCGGTGATTCCGGTGAAGGCCTGTGCGATTGTCTGATATACTGTGCCTTCTCCGCCGCCGTAGAGGATACCGAGAGTACCGACGATGTTTTCTTTTGCAACAAGACCGGTGATTGAAGCAACGGCTGCCTGCCAGTTACCCCAGCCGAGCGGTTTGAAGATCCATGCGATTGCGCCGCCGATTGTTGCAAGGATCGAAGAGTCGATCTGATCTTCGGTGAGCATTCCGAACTTTCCGTCAACAACTCCGAAGTAGGTTGCGAACCAAACAAAGATTGTTGAAAGAAGAATGATTGTGCCCGCCTTTTTGATGAACGACCAACCGCGCTCCCATGTTGAACGAAGAACGTTGCCGACTGTCGGAAGGTGGTATGCGGGAAGCTCCATAACGAACGGTGCGGGATCGCCGGAGAACATCTTTGTTTTCTTAAGCATGATACCGGAGCAGATGATTGCTGCCATACCGATGAAGTATGCACTTGTTGAAACAAGAGCCGAACCGCCGAAGATTGCGCCTGCGATCATTGCGATGAACGGAACCTTTGCACCGCAGGGAATGAATGTTGTTGTCATGATTGTCATACGTCTGTCGCGTTCGTTTTCGATTGTACGCGAAGCCATGATGCCCGGAATACCGCAACCGGTACCGATGAGCATCGGAATGAATGACTTACCGGAAAGGCCGAACTTACGGAAGATACGGTCAAGAACGAATGCGATACGAGCCATGT
>DKDD01000006.1:0-528 GCA_002451715.1 Ruminococcaceae bacterium UBA6857
AGTCGATGTCCTCCGCGGTTACGCCGAGCGGCGCCGGACTTGTCAGCATTTCATAAATTTTCGGGTCGCAGATGTCCGTCTCCATAACGGGAATACCTGTGAGGTCTTCAAGGTGTTTATAAAGAGTCGGAACATCGTGACCGAGGTTATCAAGCTTCAAAATTGTGTCATGAAGCGCATGGAAGTCGAAGTGAGTCGTGGTCTGTCCCTTTGTTGCGTCGTCGGACGGATACTGAACCGGAGTGAAGTCCTCCGCCTCAAACGCATTCGGAACAACAACCATTCCGCCCGGGTGCTGACCGGTCGTTCGTTTTACGCCGGTACAGCCGATTGTAAGGCGCGATTCCTCCGCGCGGGAGACTTTTCTTCCCCTTTCGTCAAGGTACTTTTTGACAAAACCGAACGCGGTTTTGTCCGCAACGGTCGCAATTGTACCCGCTTTGAAAACGTGGGAAGAACCAAAAAGCTCTTCGGTATATTTATGTGCGCGCGACTGATAATCGCCGGAGAAGTTGAGGTCGATATCGG
>DKDD01000006.1:594-1163 GCA_002451715.1 Ruminococcaceae bacterium UBA6857
CAAACGGAATGTCGTGTCCGTCGCGTTCCATCGGTGTTCCGCATTCGGGGCAATCCTTTTTCGGAAGGTCATAGCCCGAACCGACCGAGCCGTCAAGGAAAAATTCGGAGTGTTTACACTTCGGACAGCGGTAATGCGGCGCAAGAGGATTAACTTCGGAAATTCCCGACGCATTTGCAACATATGACGAACCGACCGAACCACGCGAGCCGACGTGGTAGCCGTGGTCCTCGGAGTTTTTAACAAGCTTCTGTGCAATCATATACAAAACACCGAATCCGTGGTGAATTATCGAATCGAGTTCTCTTGTCAGTCTTGAAGCAACATATTCGGGAACGGGATCGCCGTAAAGACGTTTTGTTTTTTCCCAACAGAGCTTTTTAAGCTCATCGTCCGCACCCTCGAGTGACGGCGGATAGTTACCGCTCGGAATCGGGGTGAGTTCTTCAATCATATCCGCAATTTTTCCGGGGTTGTCAATAACAACCTCTTTTGCGGTTTCTTCGCCGAGGTAATCAAATTCGGCAAGCATATCTTTTGTGTTTCTGAAAAAGAGCGGCGCTTGTTTG
>DKDD01000006.1:1206-8790 GCA_002451715.1 Ruminococcaceae bacterium UBA6857
GAATCCCTGTCCTGCCATGAGAATGGCACGGAAAATGCTATCTTCCGGGTCAATAAAATGAACATCACAGGTTGCGACCGTCATTTTTCCAAGCTCGTCCGCAACATGAACAACCTTTCGGTTCATGTTTTGGATGTCCTCAATGCTGTTGACATTCGGAAAACGTTCACTGTCAATCATATAGCGGTTGTTTCCGCAAGGCTGAATTTCAAGGTAGTCGTAAAACGACGCGATTTTGAGAATCGTTTCGTCGCTTTGTCCCGTTGCGATTGCGCGGTAAAGTTCGCCGGCTTCGCACGCGCTTCCGACGATGATACCCTCGCGGTACTTCATCAGTTCGCTCTTCGGGATAATCGGTTTACGGTGAAAATATTTGACGTTTGAAAGCGAGATAAGTTTATAAAGGTTTTTGAGTCCGGTGCTGTTTTTTGCAAGCAGGATTTGGTGAAAGTACTTTGCTTTCTTTTCCTTTTTCCAGTTATCAAAGCTTTGCTCGTCGTCGTTAACAAAGTAACCCTCCATTCCAAGGATAACTTTGATTTTTCCGCCTGCGGCGGCAATAGCTTCCGGAAATGCCTGAACAACACCGTGGTCGGTGATTGCAATTGCCTTGTGTCCCCACGCGATTGCACGTTTGACAAGGTCCTTTGCGTCTGTGAGTCCGTCCATCATTGACATTTTTGTGTGCAGATGAAGTTCAACGCGCTTTTCTTGTGCGTCGTCAATCGGCGGAATTTTTTGAATTGTTGAAATTGCTTTCGGGCTGATTACGGTTTCGCCTGAGTACTTGTCAAACGTCAAATCGCCGCGAAGAAGAATCGTTGCACCGTCTTTAACCTTTTCAAGAATATGGGCGCAGTAATCTTTCTTTTCAAAAATTTTGCATGTATAGGCATATGTACGGTCGGTGATATTGAATGTGACGATGTTGCTTCGGCCGTCGCGCGTTTCGCGCACTTCAAGCCCGAAAACATCGCCCCAAACAACGCAGGAACCGTCTTCAATGCTGATTTCCGAAAGCGGACGCGGCTTTTTGGTGATTTTGTTGCCGAGCACCGGATGCGCGGTTTCAAAGTAAAGCGGAATACCCTCAATAACCTTGTGCTCTTTCGGCTTTTCTGCAGCGGCGCGAACTTCTTCGGGGTCAATTCCCTTTGCGCGCATGTTGTTGTCTTCGGCTTCACGAATCATTTGTGAATATGCTTCGTCTTCAAGCGAAATCTCTTCGCCCGAAAAAGCAACGCTTACTTTTCTTGAAAAGCGTTCCATAATAAGCCGCTCCATAAATTCCTTGCAGCCGCAGGATTCAAGAATGTTTTTTCCGCCGTGGGTAAGATTCACCGAAAGGGTCGTTCCGTCAAAAGCTGCGCTTGCCCCAACAAAAAAGCCGTTGCTTGCCGCAATATTTGCATTGACCGCTTTCACAAGCGAGGAAAAGTATTCTTCGGAAAAAACAGCGGACGGCATTTTGGGATAAATCACAGCCGATTCAAGGTCGAGCCTTTTTTTCAAAAGTTCTTCGACAAACGAGATTTCCCTATCCAAAACAAGAGCGGAAAACGAAAGGTAAAGTTCCATTTTCCTGCTCTCCATATATATTTTAATGTTGTCAATGCCGCAGTTCGAAAAAGCTGCGGCGGCTTGTTCGTTTTCCGGAATTTCGCCGAAAATCGAAATAAAGCTTTTACTTTCCATTTATTCTCCCAAGTTTTCGGTAACCGCCGATTGATTGAAAACGCAACCGATCGGCGATCACTCATTTTATAATTTTTCGATTTCTTTCATAAGTTCACTCACAAGTTCGTTTTCGGGAACCTTGCGAAGAATTTCGCCGTGGCTGAAAACAAGTCCGCAGCCGTCGCCGCCCGCAATTCCGACATCGGCTTCTCTTGCTTCGCCGGGTCCGTTAACAACGCAGCCCATTACGGCAACCTTAATCGGCTTTTTGACGTTTCTGAGTTTTTCTTCAACTTCGGTTGCAAGCGAAATAAGGTCGATTTTTGTTCTTCCGCAGGTCGGGCAGGAAATAAGTGTCGGCGTATCGTTTCGAAGTCCGGCGGCTTTGAGAATGTCAAGTCCTGCATAGACTTCTTCAACAGGGTCGGCAGTGAGCGAAACGCGGATCGTGTCGCCGATTCCGTTCATGAGAAGAGTACCGATTCCGACGGCGGATTTGAGCATACCCATTCTTCTTGTTCCCGCCTCGGTAACACCGAGGTGAAGCGGATAATCACACATTGAAGCAACTTTTTTATACGCTTCAATCATCGTTTGCACGTTTGAGGATTTGATTGAAATCACGATGTCGTCAAAGTCGAACTTTTCAAGGAGACGAACGTGATACATCGCGCTTTCCGCCATTGCCTGCGCGGTCGGAGCGCCGTATTTTGCAAGAATATGTTTTTCAACCGAGCCGGAATTTACGCCGATTCTTATCGGTACGCCGTTTTTTCTGCAGGCGTCGGCAACGGCTTTGACATTTGCATCGTCGCCGATATTGCCGGGATTGATTCGAACCTTGTCAACGCCGGCGGCAACACATTCAAGCGCAATTTTATAATTGAAATGTATGTCCGAAACAATCGGAACAGAGACGTTTTCTTTGAGTGCGGCAATTGTTTTGACCGCTTCAAGATCAGGCACGGCGGCGCGGATAATTTCGCAGCCGGCCTTTTCAAGTGCTTTTGCCTGGCAAACGTTTTTGTCAATGTCGTGCGCTTCGGCATTGAGCATTGACTGAACCGAGACGGGACTGTCTCCGCCGATAAAAATGTTGCCGACCTTTACTTTTTTTGTTTTTCTTCTTTCAATCACAGATATTCCTCCAAAAAAAGTTACCGTTACGGAACTTTTGAAGATGTGTTTGACTACTTTTAGGGAGGAACAGAATCCGCCCCTACGATTTATTTGAATTTTGCAAAACTTTTCTTGGCTCCCTCCTGTGAGGGAGGCCGGATTAAACCGAACGATTTGCATATAAATTTACGCGGTGCAAGAGGTCAAATCTTACGGGCGCCTCGCGAGACGCCCCTACGAGTGTATTTCTAAGTTGCGTTTTAACGGCAGGGTTTCATGGGACGGCGCGAGTCCGACCTGTACGAATTAAACCATACAATTTTGCAACGTTTTTACACAAACGCCGACAGCGCTGCAACTGTCATCTTACATAAACCCTATTCCCGAAATCCACTTCCAAAGGTCGCTTGCGGAAATAACCGCCATGAAAACAAGCAGCAAAACAAGTCCTGCGGCGTGAATCCAGTTTTCATACTTCGGCGGAACTTTCTTTCTGAAAAACAGTTCAACAAACATGAAGAACAGCCTTCCGCCGTCAAGAGCGGGAACGGGAAGAAGATTGAACACGCCGATGTTAACCGTGATGAGCGCCATAATCATGAGCATGGAACTCCAATCGGTGTTTTGTGCGCTCTGCTCGGCAACGTTCGCAATGACCGAAACCGTTCCTATGGGGCCTGCAAGGTCATTGATTCCGTATTTTCCGGTGAGCATATCAAAAAGGCTGAGATAAACCATTCTTGACATTGTTGCGGTATATCTGAACGCACCGCCGACAACGTTGAAGAAATTCCTTTCTTCGCCGAGAATCGAAAAATCAAAAACGGTGACCGTTGCCATTTTTACGCTTTCAAAAGTTTTTTCCTCGCCGTCACGAAGAACCGTGAAGTCGATTGAGTAATCGGTGTCTTTTCCGATTTCTTCCATAAGTGCGGTGTTGGTTTCAACTTTAACTTTGTTTACGGCAAGAATTTTGTCGCCGTCTTTGAGTCCGGCACGTTTGAGCTTTGAGCTGACGGAAGAAATTACGCAATTTTCGTCATATGAGAAGTTTCCGCCGGTGCGGATTGCAAAGTTAACTTCCGGAAGTTCAACTTTTTCGCCGTCTCGCTCAACAACAAAAGAATATTTTCCGGTGTTGTTGCGCTGCATAAGAAAGCTTATGTCGTAATCGGAGAAAACGTGTTTTCCGTCAATCTCAAGAATTTTGTCTCCGGCTTTGAGTCCGCCTTCGGCATTGCTGACCGCACCTTGATAAAACTGAGAAATTGTGTTTGTTCCGACAAGCGGCTCCTTTTGGCTTGAGCCGACTCCGGCAACGATGAGAATACAAATCAAAACGCCAAGAATGATGTTGTTCGTTGCTCCTGCAGCGGTAATAATCATTCGTTTCCAAACCTTTTTGTTGCAAAACGCGCCCTCATCTTCGCTGTCTTCTTCTTCGCCCTCCATGCTGACAAAGCCGCCGATCGGAAAAAGACGAAGCGCATATTTTGTTTCCTTGCCCTGTTTTTTGAGGATTGTCGGCCCCATTCCGAGAGCAAACTCATTGACCTTTACTTTGAAAATTTTTGCAAAGATAAAGTGTCCGAATTCATGTATAAAGATGATGAAACCGAAGAAAAGTATTGCAACCAAAATCGGCCATGCCTTTGTCCACACCTCGGAAAATGTTAAAAGTAAATTAAGTTTCATTCTATCACCTTACATGGCTTTCAACAAATTCTCTTGCGGCTCTGTCCGCTTCAAGAACATCGGAAAGCGTATAATTATCTTTCGAAACGCCGTTTTCAAGCGCAGCTTCAACAAGTTCGGCAACAGAAAGAAAACCGACTTTGCCCTGTCTGAAAAGTTCGTTCGCCTTTTCGTTTGCGCCGTTTGCAATTGCCGGGTAAAGACCGCCTTTTTCAATCGCACCGCGGCAAAGATTTATGCAGCGGAACGTTTCGTAATCCGGCTTTCTGAAAGTGAGATTGCCGTAATCGGAAAGCGAAAGACGCTTGACCGGAGATTCGATTCTGTTCGGATAGGTCAGCGCATATTGAATCGGGATTCTCATGTCGGGAACGCCGAGCTGAGCAATTACGGAATTGTCAACATACTCAATCAGCGAATGAACAACGCTTTCGCGGTGAACAACAATTTGAACTTCCGACGGCGGAACATCAAAAAGCCAAACCGCTTCGATAAGTTCAAGTCCCTTGTTCATCATTGTTGCGCTGTCAACGGTAATTTTTGCGCCCATGCTCCAGTTCGGGTGTTTGAGCGCTTGGGCAACGGTCACGTTTTTGAGCTCATCTCTTGTTTTTCCGAAGAACGGACCGCCCGAAGCCGTTAATATTATTGATTTAAGTTCTTCCTTTTTATTCATGCCTTGAAGGCACTGAAAAATCGCGCTGTGTTCACTGTCTACTGGAAGAATTTTTATTCCGTTTTCTTTTGCGGTTTTTGTAACAAGACTGCCGCCGACAACAAGCGTTTCCTTGTTCGCGAGGGCAAGACCTTTTTTTGCGTTCAGTGCGCAAAGGGTAGGTTCAAGACCAGCCATGCCGACAATACCGTTGAGCACCGTGTCGCACGTTTCTTCCGCCGCACATTCGCAAACGCCGCTTTGACCGGAAAGAACTTTTATGTTTGTATCGCGAAGTCTTTCTTTAAGGTCTTTTGCCGCGTTTTCGTCGGCAAGGGCAACCTTTTCGGGGCAAAGCTCCCTCGCCTGTTTTTCAAGAAGTTCGGCGTTGCTGTTCGCTGTGAGAGCGGTAATTTTTATGTTCGCTTTCTTGCAGACATCAATAGCCTGCGTACCGATTGAACCGGTCGAGCCGAGAATCGAAAGTTTTTCTGTCATTTTATTTCACCTGTCAAGCGTATATCAAAGCGTAAATTCCGTAAAGCACGGGAAGAACAAAAAGGCTGCTGTCAAAGCGATCCATTATTCCGCCGTGACCGGGAAGAAGATTGCTGTAATCTTTGATTCCGACATTGCGTTTGAGCACCGAAGCGGCAAGGTCGCCGAACATGCTAACAACGGAAAGAACACACGAAATCGGAATTATGTAAAGATATTTCATTGCGCTTTCGCCGAAAAATGCATGATAGCCGAGTTTGCCCGTTCCGAAAGAGAAAAGGAAAAGCAAAAGAACGTTGACCGCCGCAGTGATGAGCGTTCCGAAAATTGCGCCTTCAAACGATTTTTTCGGGCTGATGTGCGGTGTCATTTTGTGCTTTCCGATTTTTCTTCCGACAAGGAACGCAAAAACGTCCGTGACCCACGAACAGGAAAACGCAAACATAACAAGGAACACACCCTCATGGTGCGTCAGTTTATCCGGCGCAAGCTTTGCAATATCGTTGAGCCTTATGAAGCAAGTGAACGAATACGGAATTGCAACTGAAGAAAACAGCGCCGCAACCGAATCGACATACTTGATTTCCTTGTTGAAAATGACAGCAAGAAAAAGAAGCAAAAGCGCATAAAAGCTGACAAAAACACCGATCGGTTTAATCGGAATGTCATAACTTACATAAAACGCGGAAAACGCGCTCACAACGCAGGAAACAACAAAAAGCAGTTTGCTTTTTGCGCCGCACGCACGAAGAAGTTCAAACGTTGCCATCGGTGAAATTGCGGCAACCATAAGCGTGTAGCCCGGTCTGAAATCAAAGCAGATTGAAAGCAGAAAAAGAATCAATCCTGCCGAAATTATCAGCGTTGAACGGGTTCTTTCGCCTTTGAATTTTATTTTTTTCATTTATCTATACCAAAACAGAAATTTTTTTCTGTCCTTTCTTTCACGGTTATACGCCGCCGAAACGACGGTTGCGTTTTGAATATACCTCAATTGCCTTGTCAAGGTCAGCACTCGTAAAATCGGGCCAAAGCACATCGCTTGAATAAAACTCGGCATAGGCAAGCTGCCAGATGAGGAAATTTGAAAGCCGTTCTTCGCCGCTCGGGCGGATAACAAGATCCGGGTCGGGCTGACCGGCTGTGTAAATATTATCGGAAATCATGTCTTCCGTGATATCGTCGGGCGAAAGTTCGCCCTTTTCAACTTTTTTTGCAAGACGTTTGACTGCGTGAACAATCTCGTCTCTTCCGCCGTAATTCACGGCAATGTTGATATGAATTTTGTCTTTATCGTTTGAGCGCGTTTCAACAATGTCCATAAGCTCGACTATGTCCTGAGGCATACCCTCGCGCGAGCCGATAAAATGAACGTTGTAGCCGGCTTCCTCGTTTTCTTCTTCGCGCTCCTCCATTTCGCCGAGGTATGAGCGGAAAAGATCCATAATTGTTCCGACTTCAGAAGCGGAGCGTTTCCAGTTTTCGGTTGAAAAGGCATAAAAGGTCATGTATTTTATGCCGATATCGGAGCCGTACTGACAGATTTTTCGAAAAACTTCCGCTCCGACCTTGTGTCCCTCGGTGCGTTCAAGTCCCCTTTTCTTTGCCCAGCGGCCGTTGCCGTCCATGATTACGGCAATATGCTGAGGTAAAACAATCTCGTTTTTTTCCATTTTGCGGCTCCTTCTTTAAAAATACTTTCATAATAAGCGAATTTAATAAACTTTAAAACGGGGCTGTCGGATTTAGATGCAGAAAGCGTTTTCTTTACCACGAAGCTGTATATTGATACTGCGAGCGGGTAAAAAAACGCTTAAAAGAGTAAAAATAATTTCCATTTGGATTTAAAAATGAAGCTGTAATTTACGGTATACTTTCTTTTTGACGGCATCCGTAAATTATATTTTTAATTTTGACTTTTTACTCTTTGTTCTGCGCTA